>CAMAWF010000102.1 GCA_945861895.1 Rhizobium sp. Q54 | reverse complement strand
ACCTCTCCCCGCACGCGGGGCGAGGTAAGACGTTGGCGCGGTCGTGGGACCGTGGCACTTTGCAGGCAATGACCGACACCCCCGACCAACTCACGCTCGCCGCCGAGTTTCCGCCGGCCACCGAAGCGCAATGGCGCAAGCTGGTCGAGGCCGCCCTGAAAGGCGCCACCTTCGACAAGCGGCTGGTGAGCCAAACCTATGACGGACTGCGTATCGAGCCGCTCTATGCGCGCGCCACAAACGCCAAGCCGGCCGCCGGCCGGCCGGCGGCGCCCTGGCAGGTGCTGGTGCGCGTCGATCACCCCGACCCCGCGGCGGCCAATACCGAAGCGCTGCATGAGCTGGAGAATGGCGCGGCGGGCTTAAAGCTGGTTTTCGCCGGCAGCATCGGCGCCTGCGGCTACGGGCTCGACGGCGCGCCGGCTTCGCTTGCGCGCGTTCTCGACGGCGTTTATCTCGACGCCGGAATCCCGATCGAGATGGAGCTGTCGTCGCAGACGCGCGAGGCGCCTGCGCAGCTTGCCAAGCTCATCAAAGCGCGCGGCATCGATCCGAAAACCACCGGCATCCGCGCCGGCTTCGATCCGCTCGGCCTGATGGCGGCGCGCGGCGCAAGTCCTGCGCCATGGAGCAAGATTGTGCCGCTGTTCACCGGCTTCATCGGCGATCTTGCCGCGCAAGGCTTCAAGGGCCCTTTCGCAGCCGCCGATGCGCGGGTGGTGCATGCGGCGGGCGGCTCGGAGGCGCAGGAGCTGGCCTTTGCGCTTGGCAACGCGCTGGCGTATTTGCGCGCGCTGGAAGGCGCCGGCATCGCGCTTGCGGATGCGCGGCGAATGATTTTTTTCCGCTTGGCGGCGGACGCCGACCAGTTCCTCACCATCGCCAAATTCCGCGCACTGCGGAAATTATGGGCGCGCGTGGAGGAAGCCTGCGGATTGAAACCCGAGCGGGCTTTCGTCTCGGCGGAAACCGCATGGCGGATGATGACCAGGCGCGATCCGCACGTGAACATGCTGCGCACGACGATTGCGGTTGCCGCCGCCGGGATCGGCGGGGCGGATGCCGTTACCGTGCTGCCGTTCACCCAGGCGCTCGGCCTGCCCGACCGTTTCGCGCGCCGCGTGGCGCGCAACACCCAGCTCATTTTGCTGGAGGAATCCAATCTGGCGCGCGTCGCCGATCCGGCAGCGGGCTCGGGCGGCATCGAGGACTTGACCGGCAAACTTTGCCAGGCCGCCTGGGCCTTGTTGCAGGAGATCGAAGCTGCGGGCGGCGCAGCGGCCGCAATCGAGCGCGGATTGATCCAGCAGAAGGTAGCGGCTACCCGTGCCGCACGCGAAGCCGCGCTCGCGCGGCGCAAGGATGCGCTCACCGGCACCAGCGACTATCCGAATCTTGCGGAACTGCCGCCTACGGTGCTCGATGTGCCGCAAGTGGAAGTCCCCGCATTGCCGGCGGCCATCGAATTTCCAGCACTGCCGAGCCTGCGGCTTGCCGAACCCTATGAACAATTACGTGCGCGGTCGGATGAAATCCTGGCCAGGACCGGCGCGCGGCCGAAAGTGTTTCTCGCCAATCTCGGCACGCTTTCCGACTTCACTACGCGCGCCATGTTCGCGAAGAATTTCTACGAGGCCGGCGGCATCGCGGCGGCAAGCAATGACGGTTTCGCCGGCCACGACGAGATGGTCGCCGCGTTCAAAAAGTCCGGTGCCCGGCTTGCCTGCCTGTGCTCATCCGACGAGACTTACGCCCGCGAGGCGGTTCGCGCCGCCAAGGCGCTCGCCGCCGCCGGCGCCGAGGTCCATCTCGCCGGGCGGCCGGGGGAACTTGAGAGCAATTTGCGGCAGGCCGGTGTGAAAACTTTCATATTTGTGGGCTGTGATGTGCTGGCGACCTTGCGGGCGACACATGATATTCTGGGCGTGAAATAATCTTTACCTCTCCCCGCTTGCGGGGAGAGGTCGACCGCGAAGCGGTCGGGTGAGGGGGCATCGAGGTTGATACGCAAACTTCAAGGCCCCCTCACCCCGACCCTCTCCCCGCAAGCGGGGAGAGGGAGCAGGAACAGAGCAAGATGAGCGCGATACCCAATTTCGCCAAGGTCGATTTCGCCGAACCGCCCGCGCCGGCAGCCGGGGGCGGCAGCGCGCCCTGGATCACGCCGGAAGGCATTGCAGTAAAGGGCGCCTATGGCGAGGCCGACGTCTCCGGGCTCGACTTCCTCGACACTTATCCGGGCAAGCCGCCTTTTCTGCGCGGGCCATATCCGGCGATGTATGCGGCGCAGCCCTGGACCATCCGGCAATATGCCGGCTTCTCCACGGCGGAGGATTCCAACGCCTTCTACCGCCGCAATCTCGCCGCCGGACAGAAGGGCCTCTCCATCGCTTTCGATCTCGCCACCCACCGCGGCTACGACAGCGATCATCCGCGCGTGTCCGGCGACGTCGGCATGGCGGGCGTGGCGATCGACTCGATCTACGACATGCGCACGCTGTTTTCCGGCATCCCGCTCGACAAGATGAGCGTGTCGATGACCATGAACGGCGCGGTGCTGCCCATCCTCGCGCTTTACGTGGTCGCCGCCGAGGAACAAGGCGTGCCGCCCGGCCAGCTATCGGGAACGATCCAGAACGACATTCTCAAAGAATTCATGGTGCGCAACACCTACATTTATCCGCCCGCGCCAAGCTTGCGCATCATCTCGGACATTTTCGCGTTCACGTCGGCGCACATGCCGAAATTCAACTCGATCTCGGTGTCCGGCTATCACATGCAGGAGGCCGGTGCGACGCAGGACCTCGAGCTTGCCTATACGCTCGCCGACGGCGTCGAATATGTGCGCGCGGGGCTCAAGGCCGGGCTCACCGTCGACCAGTTTGCGCCGCGGGTGTCGTTCTTCTGGGCCATCGGCATGAATTATTTCATGGAGATCGCCAAGCTGCGCGCCGGCCGGCTGCTGTGGGCGAAGCTGATGAAGCCGTTCAAGCCGCAAGACGCGCGCTCGCTGTCGCTGCGCACCCATTGCCAGACCTCCGGCTGGTCGCTCGCGGCGCAGGACGTCTTCAACAACGTGCCGCGCACCTGCATCGAGGCGATGGCCGCGGTGCAGGGGCAAACACAATCGCTGCATACCAATGCGCTCGACGAGGCGCTGGCGCTGCCGACGGATTTCTCCGCCCGCATCGCCCGCAACACCCAGATCGTGCTGCAGCAGGAAGCCGGCGCCACCCGCACGGTCGACCCCTGGGGCGGCTCGTTCTATGTCGAGCGGCTGACCTACGAATTGGCGCACAAGGCCTGGGGCCACATCGAAGAAGTCGAAGAACTCGGCGGCATGACCAAAGCCATCGAGGCCGGCATCCCCAAGCTGCGGATCGAGGAAGCGGCCGCCAAGACGCAGGCGCGCATCGACGCCGGCACGCAGTCGATGATCGGCGTTAACAAATACAAGCCCGAGAGCGAAGCCCCGATCGATGTGCTCAAGGTGGACAATTCCGCCGTGCGGCAGTTGCAGATCGACAAGCTCAAGCGGCTGAAGGCCGAGCGCGATCAAAGCGCGGTCGAAGAGGCGCTCGCCGCTCTCACCCGCGCCGCCGGCGGCGGCAACGGCAATCTGCTGGCGCTTGCGATCGATGCTGCGCGCGCCAAGGCCACCGTGGGCGAAATCTCATCGGCGCTGGAAAAAGTTTTCGGCCGCCATCGCGCCGAGATCAAGACGATATCCGGCGTCTACAGGCAGGAGGTCGGCATGACCGGCTCCGTCGAGCGCGTGCGCAAACGGGTCGAGGCGTTCGAGACCGCGGAAGGCCGCAGGCCCCGCCTGCTGGTCGCCAAGATCGGCCAGGACGGCCACGATCGCGGGCAGAAAGTGATCGCTTCGGCGTTCGCCGATCTCGGCTTCGACGTCGATATCGGGCCTCTGTTTGCGACGCCCGCGGAAGCCGCGCGCCAGGCGGTCGAGAACGACGTGCACATTCTCGGCGTGTCGTCGCTTGCGGCCGCGCATCTCACCCTCGTCCCCGAGCTCAAGGCGGAACTCACGAAACAAGGCCGCGGCGACATCATGATCGTGGTCGGCGGCGTCGTGCCGCCGCAGGACTACGACACGCTGCTGGCGGCCGGCGCCGAGGCGATCTTTCCGCCCGGCACGGTGATCGCGGAGGCGGCAGTGACGCTGCTGGCGAAATTGAGCAAGCGGCTGGGGCACGGAAAAGAGGCGGCGGAGTAGGCCCAAAAGTGGCGCTGGGATTCAATACGTTGCCAGAGCATGATCCCGTATCGATTCGATTCTCGGGATTGCAGGAACCCGCGATACTCATGATGACATAGTAAAGAAAGAAATGTTATGGAAACGAAAGCTCGGGCTACGAGCAGTCACCTTAGATGAATCATGACCCGCGAAGAGATCATTGCCAAATTGCGCTCGAACGCTCCGGCGCTACGCGCCGAAGGGGTGACGAAGCTTGCCATCTTCGGATCGCGCTCCCGCGGCAACGCGCGGCCTGATAGCGATTTGGACATTCTGATTGACGTCGATCCCGATGCAAAATTTTCGCTCCTCAACCTCGTGGGTGTAGAGCACATTGTCACAGATGCCACCGGGTTGCGTACGCAGGCCGAATTGCGCCGTTCCCTCGATTCACGAATGGCGCAAAGAATCGCCGACGATATTGTCGAGGTTTTCTAGCCGTGCCTCCAACACTCGGCGACAGGCTTGCTCATATTCTGTGAAACATCGCCAAAGAGGACTTGGCTCCGCTCAGGAGCTTTGTTGAAAAAGTTATTCGCAACGAAAAAAACGGATAGGGAGCGGTGTGAAAGATTATATCTCAAAATGGCCGAGATGGCCGGTCGACGTGGCCGGCGTTATTCTTGGCGCCCTGCTGCTGGCGGGTTGCGTCGAATCGTCGGGGCCGATCCTGAGCGATCCGAAAAAGATGTTCGGCGACCGGGTGCAATTGCAGCTCTACGCGCTGCGCGACGGCGAAGTCTCCAGTCCGCAGGCCGTATCGTTTCAGTGGAACGGCGCGCTCTATGTGCGCAACGGCGGCGGCCTGCGCGAAATGAGCGCCTTTAGCGTGCATGCCTTCGAGGCCGACGATCTCATCGTCGAGACGGTATCGGTCAAACGCCCGCGCATCACTGAATATGCCTTGGCGCGCAAACTGAGGGACGGCGTCTATTTTCTTGTCGCCATCGACGAAGCCGACGCCGACGAACTCACGCGCAAGGACTATTGCAAAAAGACCGGCGGGGTAGCTTGCCTGATCGAGACGCGCGACCAGCTGCTGGCATTCGCGCGCGCGACCGCGGCGCTGCCGCACAATCGCGGCGGGCTGGTGTTGCAGGTGGCGTCGGGCCGGCGGCCCGAAAGCCGGAACCCGATACAGCCGCGACGCCCGCGCCCGCCGAACCAAAGGCGCTGACGCAAGCGCGACGGCGCGGAAGCGCGCGTCGAGGACACGACATGGCCGCACGCAGCGCAGAGGCTTCTTCCGATCTCGCCGGCGGCATTCGCTCCGGCGATCGCGCAACGCTGGCGCGCGCCATCACGCTGATCGAGAGCAAGCGCGCGGATCACCGCAAGGCGGCGCATCTTCTGGTGCAGGAATTGCTGCCGCGCACCGGGGATGCCGTTCGCATCGGCATCACCGGAGCGCCCGGCGTCGGCAAATCGACCACCATCGACGCGCTCGGCAGTTTTCTCACCGCCAAGGGTCACAAGCTCGCGGTGCTGGCGGTGGATCCTTCCTCGACCCGCACCGGCGGCTCGATCCTCGGCGACAAGACGCGGATGGCGCGGCTTGCGATCGACGACAACGCCTTCGTGCGCCCCTCGCCCGCCTCCGGCACGCTCGGCGGCGTCGCCGCCAAGACGCGCGAGACCATGCTGCTGTGCGAGGCCGCCGGCTACGACGTGGTGCTGGTGGAAACCGTCGGTATCGGCCAATCGGAGACGGCGGTTGCCGACATGACCGATTTTTTCCTGGTGCTGATGCTGCCCGGGGCCGGCGACGAATTGCAGGGCCTGAAAAAAGGCATCGTCGAACTCGCCGACATGATCGCGGTCAACAAGGCCGACGGCGACAATATCAAGCGCGCCACGCACGCCGCGGCCGAGTATCGCGCGGCGTTGCACATTATCGCGCCACACTCGCCGACCTGGGCGCCGCCGGTGGTCACCTATTCGGCGCTCACCGGCGAGGGCATCGCGGCGTTGTGGGAACAGGCGCTGACGCATCGCGCGAAAATGACGGCGTCGGGCGAGATCGCCGCGCGGCGGCGCGAGCAGCAAGTGAAATGGATGTGGGCCATGTTGGAAGAGCGGCTGTTCGCGCGGCTGCGCGGCGATCCTTCGTTGCGCAACAAGCTCAAGCAGACCGAAGCCGCGGTCGCCGACGGCAGGCTGACGCCGACGATGGCCGTGGAGCAGATCGCGAAGTTGCTGGGGGTGTAGCTTCGCCGTCATGCCCGCGCTTGTCGCGGGCATCCACGTCTTATCTAATTCAATAAGATGAAAGACGTGGATGGCCGGGACGAGCCCGGCCATGACAGGAAGCCATGACGACAATTCTCATCGCCGGCTTCGGACCGTTTCCCGGCGCGCCGTTCAATCCGACCGGGCCGCTGGCCGGGCGGCTTGCGCGGCTGCGCCGTCCGGCGCTCGCCGACACGCGGCGGATCGCGCATGTCTTTCAGACCAGCTACGCCGCGGTCGACCGCGAATTGCCCGCATTGATCGCGCGGCACCGGCCGGACATCGTGCTGATGTTCGGGCTGGCGGCACGCACGCCCTTTCTGCGCATCGAGACGCGCGCGAAAAATACCATATCGCTGCTGCCGGGCGCCGACCGGGCCTCGCCGCAAGCGCGCAGCATCGCCAAATATAAACCAGCAGCGCTTGCGCTCCGCAATCCGCGCCAAAGCCTGCTCGCGGCGGCCCGCGCTGCGCGCGTGCCGGCCAGGCTCTCGCGCGACGCCGGAAATTATCTCTGCAACTATCTTTGCTGGCGGGCAGCCGAGGCGGCGGACGGACGCCACCCGCGGCTCGTGGCCTTCATCCACGTCCCCAATGTGCGGCGCAAGGCGTTGCGCCGGATGCCGCGCAAGCTGCGAAAGCCGCTCACCCTCGACGATCTCACGCGGGCGGGAAGCGCCATATTGACCGCGCTTGCCGGCGCTGCGCGCCGGAGATTGCCGAATGTTAATCGTCCAAAAGAATAATCCGCGCGCCCTTGCCACTATTCGGCCGGGAATTATTTATACTGCCATCGCCATGCAGCCTGCCCCCGCCCAGCCCCGCCGCCCCCGCCGCAGACCGGTCATGCTCATTATCCTCACGCTGTTTCTGTTGCCGCTCGCCGCACGCGCGGCGCTGTTTGCCTATAGCGGCGGCCCGCCGAGCTGGCGCGATGCCGACTGGTCGAGCACCGGCGCGCTGCCGCCCGCAGCCGAACATCCCGAAGCGCGGATCATCGTCTATTCCGGCCGCACCGGCGGGTGGAAAGGCGTGCTCTCGGTGCACAGCTGGGCGGTCATCAAGCGCGAAAACGCCAAAGGCTGGTCGCGCTACGACGTGGTCGGCTGGGGTAATCCGTTGCGCGTCAACGGCTGGGCCCCGGACGGCCGCTGGTACGGCGATAGCCCGAAGGCCGTGGCCGATGTGCGGGGCGCGGCCGCCACCGCGCTGATCCCGAAGATCGAGGCCGCCATCCGCGACTACCGGTTCAACCACGCCGGCGACTACCGCATCTGGCCGGGGCCGAACAGCAACAGCTTCACCGCCGCCGTGCTGCGCGCGGTGCCGGAGCTTGCCGTGGCGCTGCCGCCGAACGCGATCGGCCGCGACTTCCGCGACGGCTTCTACGCCGGCCTGACCGACAGCGGCACCGGCATCGAACTCAATTTGTGGGGCTTTGCCGGTGTGAAACTCGGCTGGGTCGAGGGCGTCGAAATGAATCTGCTCGGCCTCGTCGCCGGGCTCGATCTGCGGCATCCCGGCGTCAAATTGCCGGGCTTTGGCCGCATCGGCATCGACACGCTGGTGCCCACGGCGCTTGCCCGCTGACCTTCACGGATTTGTCACCTCGAATTGTACATATTTTGGCCTCTCCCCGGTGGCCTTGAGCGCCGCGGCCGTGGCAAGTTGCCGCCATGCGCGACACTTTGCCGTTTCTCCAAAAGATTGCATTTCCCGCCATCGACCGCGGGCGGCTCGACACCCTGCAGATCAATGTCGGCTACCGCTGCAATCAGTCCTGCTTTCATTGCCATGTGAATGCCGGGCCCAACCGCAGCGAGGAAATGTCGGCTGCGGTGGCGGACACGGTTTTGGAATTTCTCGAGCGCCGCAATATTTCGACGCTCGACATCACCGGCGGCGCGCCTGAATTGAATCCGCATTTTTGCCGGCTGGTGCGCGCGGCGCGCGGCATGGGCGTGCGGGTGATGGACCGCTGCAATCTGACGATCCTCGAAGTGCCGGGCCAGGAAGACCTCGCGGAATTTCTCAAGCAGCAACAGGTGCAGATCGTCGCGTCGATGCCGTGCTATTCGGCCGCGAACGTCGAAAAACAGCGCGGCGAAGGCGTGTTCGATGCCTCGATCCGCGGTTTGCAAAAACTCAACGCGCTCGGTTACGGGCGCGAGGACAGCGGCCTCACGCTCGATCTCGTCTACAACCCGCAAGGCGCTTCGCTGCCGCCGCCGCAAGCCGCGCTCGAAGGCGACTACAAGCGCGTGCTGGGCAAGAACTTCGGCATCGTGTTCAACAAGCTCTATGTGCTCGCCAACATGCCGATCCAGCGCTTCGGCTCGACGCTGATCACCAAGGGACAATTCGACGGCTATCTCGATAGCTTGCGGCACGCGCATCTTGACGAAAATCTGCAAACGGTGATGTGCCGCAATCTCATTTCCGTCGACTATCGCGGCTATGTCTACGACTGCGATTTCAACCAGATGCTCGGTCTGCCGCTGGCGCGCGGTTCGCGAGCGCATACGCACCTGTCGGAGCTTCTCGACGCCGACATCGAAGGCAATCCGATCCGCACCGCCGGGCATTGCTACGGCTGCACCGCCGGGCAAGGGTCGAGCTGCGGCGGCGCGCTCAAGGAAGCGGCGGAATGACGCCCCGCGCGCTCGCTGTCCCTACTCTTAAGGACGAGGATGCGTATTTCGGCGCCGGGCGCATGTGCCCGCGCGACTATCGTTATCCGCCGTCGGTCTTCGCCCGCCCGGCCGACATCGAGGCGCAGACGCTGTATGTCGTCGGCGGGCTGTATGGCAATCTCGCCGCGCTCGACGCCGTCGAGCGGCTGGCGGCGCAGGAGCGCGCACCGGTCACGGTCGTCTTTAATGGCGACCATCACTGGTTTGACGCCGAGCCGGAATGGTTTTCCGAAATCGAGGCCCGCGTCGCACCCTACACGGCCATGCGCGGCAATGTGGAAACCGAAATCGCGCGCGCGCACGATATCGACGCAGGCTGCGGCTGCGCCTATCCGGCATCCGTCGGCGAAGACATCGTGCGGCGCTCCAACGAAATATTGGGCGAATTGCGGACGGCGGCAGCAGCGCTCCCCGGCACGGCGGCGCGGCTTGGCCGCCTGCCGATGCACATGGTGGCGCAGCTGGGCTCACTCCGCGTCGGCATCGTGCATGGCGATGCCTTAGCGCTCGCCGGCTGGGGCTTCGCGCAAGACGCGCTCGACGCGACGGATCGCGGCCGGCTTGCGGATATCCGGCGCGCGTCGCAGATCGACGTCTTCGCCTCCACCCACACATGCCTCGCGGCCTTGCGCGATTTCACGCTTGCCGATGGACGCTTGACGATCGTCAACAACGGCGCCGCCGGGATGCCGAATTTTGCAGGCTCCCGCTTCGGCTTGCTCTCGCGCATCGCGGTTTCTCCATCGCCGCACGAAACGCTGTATGGCACGATGCGCGACGGCATCCACATCGATGCGATTGCGCTGCATTACGATCAATCTGCGTTCCTTGACCGCTTTCTCGCGCGCTGGCCGGCCGGCTCGCCGGCACATGCGTCGTATTACCGGCGGATCGTGGATGGGCCCGACTATACGATTGCGCGGGCCAGCCGCCGCAGCCGGCAATGACCTCGCTCTCGATCATCATGCCGGTGCTCAACGAGGCCCCCGGCATCGGCGCGGCGCTGGCGGCGCTCACCTGCTATCGCGAGCGCGGCGTCGAAGTGATCGTCGCCGACGGCGGCAGCAGCGACGGCACGCTCGAACTGGCGCGCCCGCTTGCGGACAAGGCGATTACGGCGGCGCGTGGCCGCGGCGCGCAGATGAACGCAGGTGCGGCCGCCGCCAAGGGTGACGTATTGCTGTTCCTGCATGCCGACACAAAACTGCCGCCGGACGCCGACCGGCTGGTGCTGGAAGGGCTCGCCGCCTGCGGCCGTAACTGGGGCCGTTTCGATGTGCACATTGCGGGCGGCCCGGCGCTGCGGCTGGTCACGGCCACGATC
>CAMAWF010000101.1 GCA_945861895.1 Rhizobium sp. Q54 | reverse complement strand
GTGATGGTCGGCGCGGCCTATGCGGCGGTGCCGCTCTACAATTGGTTCTGCCGCACAACCGGCTTCGGCGGCACCACGCAGGTCTCCACCGCCGCGCCCGGCCATGTGCTGGGCCGCAAGATCATCGTGCGATTCGACTCCAACATCGTTCCGGGATTGCCGTGGAAATTCGAGCCCGAGCGAGTTTCGATCGAAGCGCGCATCGGCGAGGTGGTGACCGCGTTTTACACGGTGACTAATCTGGCGGCGCGCGAGACGCTGGGCCAGGCGTCCTACAATGTTTCACCGCCGACGGTCGGCATCTACTTTCAGAAGATCGACTGCTTTTGCTTCACCGAGCAGCGCATGAAGCCGGGCGAGAAGCGGGAAATGCCCGTGGTGTTTTACGTCGATCCGGATTTGGCCAAGGATGCCGAGCAGGACGGTCTCAACACCATCACGCTGTCTTATACTTTCTATCCGCTGCGCGAACCGCCGCGGCCGGTGGCGGAAGTCAAAGCGAAGCCTTCGGGACGGATTTGACATAGGTTAACCGCGGGCGCGTACGGCGCGCCGCAACGAGACTTGAACGGAGACGATGACGATGGCCGACGCCCACGCCAAACACCACGATTACCACCTCGTCGATCCGAGCCCGTGGCCGATCGTCGGCGCCGTCTCGACCTTCGTGATGGCCGTCGGCGGCATCTTGTGGATGCATCATTACATCGCCGCCGCTCCGCTCATCTTCGGTGCCGGCGCGGTCGGCGTCATCTACACTTCGATCGGCTGGTGGCGCGATGTCATCCGCGAAGCGCAGCACAAAGGCGATCATACCCGCGTGGTGCAGATCTCGCACCGCTACGGGATGATCCTGTTCATCGCCTCCGAGGTGATGTTCTTCGTTGCCTGGTTCTGGGCTTACTTCAACACCGCGCTGTTCCCCGGCGAGGCGCACGAAGTGGGGCGGATTGCATTCACCGGCGGAGTATGGCCGCCGAAGGGGATCGAGACTTTCGATCCCTGGCATTTGCCGCTGCTCAACACGCTTATCCTTCTGACATCCGGCACCACGGTAACCTGGGCGCATCACGCGTTGCTGGAGAACGATCGCAAGGGCCTGAAATGGGGCCTGATTCTGACAGTCCTGCTCGGGGCGCTGTTTACCTGCGTGCAGGCCTACGAATACGCCCACGCGGCGTTCAACTTCAAAGGCAATATCTACGGCGCCACTTTCTTCATGGCGACCGGCTTCCACGGTGGGCATGTTCTCATCGGGACGATATTCCTCACCGTGTGCTTGTTCCGCGCCATGGCCGGTCATTTCACGCCGAAGCAGCATCTCGGCTTCGAGTTTGCCGCCTGGTACTGGCACTTCGTCGACGTGGTGTGGCTGTTCCTGTTCGCCTGCATATATGTGTGGGGTTCCGGGGCGAGCGCAGCCCACTGACATTGAGGTTCGCGGCGCTTTTCGAGCAAAGGGCGGCGCCTGCCGCTCTTTCGCGTTTTGCCAGCGCCCCCTGTGCGAGTGGGAAAGGAATCGCGTTTGGCTGAAAGTCATTCATCTTTGCCGATTGCCAAGGGTCTGCGCTGCCGCTGCCCGCGCTGTGGCGAGGGCAAGCTTTTTGCGGGCTTTCTGACTGTGCGTCCGCGTTGCGAACACTGCGGGCTGGATTATTCGTTCGCCGATGCCGGCGACGGACCGGCGGTGTTCGTGATTTTCATCGCCGGTTTCGTGGTGGTGTTTTCAGCCCTGATCGTCGAAGTGCTCTATCAGCCGCCGTTCTGGCTGCATGCGCTGTTGTGGGGACCGCTGATTCTCGCTGTGACGCTGTTGCCGTTGCGCCCGATGAAGGGCCTGATGATTGCCCTGCAATATCATCACAAGGCGGCGGAAGGCCGGCTGCATGGACGAGGCGATGCATGAGCGGGCCGGGTGAAGGCCGCCCGCGGCGGCGCGGTTTATTCGAGCCGCTGATATTCACGATTGTCAGCGTCACCGTGCTGATCGGCCTCGGCACATGGCAGCTCGAGCGCAAGGCCTGGAAGGAAAAGCTGATCGAGACGGTGACGCTGCGGCTGGCAGCGCCGCCGGCGTCCGGCTTGCCGCCGCGCGATCGCTGGCTGCGCCTCGATCCGAACGAGGTCGAATACAGCCGTGTCACATTCCCCGCCGATTTTCTCAATGAGCAGGAAGCGCTGGTCTATACCGCGGGATCGGCGTTTCGCAGCGACGTCTCCGGTCCCGGTTACTGGGCGTTCACGCCGGTGCGGCTGGTCGGCGGCAGTATTGTCGTGGTCAATCGCGGTTTCGTGCCGCTCGACCGCAAGGATCCAAAAACCCGCAGCGAGGGCGCGCTCACCGGCATTGTCGATATTGTCGGCGTGATCCGCTGGCCGGATTGGCGCGGTCTGTTCACGCCGGCCGACGAACCGCAAAATAACATCTGGTACGTCCGCGACCCCAAGCTGATCGCCGAGGCCAAGCAATGGGGGCGGGTCGCGCCGTTTTATGTCGAGCAGGAACAGCCGCTGCCGCCCGGCGGGCTGCCGCGCGCAGGCAAGCTTGAGGTCAGGCTCACCAACAATCATCTGCAATACGCGGTCACCTGGTTTGGACTCGCCGCGGTGTTTGCCGTGAGCTTCTTGTTTTGGCTGCGCAGCCGCCGGCGCGAGGGCTAAAGCGGCTTCCTTGTGAAAGCCTGCCCTTCCGACTAGTCTGCCCCGGAAGCGGGCGAACAAACCCCTAAAAGCCAGTAGATTCAATGCGTTATATCTCCACGCGGGGCGAGGCCCCGACGCTCGATTTTGTCGACGTCATGCTCGCGGGTCTGGCGCGCGACGGCGGACTTTATGTGCCCGAATCCTGGCCGCGGCTCGATGCCGCAGCAATATCCGGCTTCGCCGGCCGTCCCTATGCCGAGGTCGCGGTCGAGGTGATCCGTCCCTTTATCGGCGGCACCATCGCAGACGCCGACCTCTCCCGCATGGCGCGCGAGGCCTATGGCGGCTTCCGCCATCCGGCAACCGTGCCGCTCGTGCAGCTTGGCAACGCAATTTTCGTCGCCGAACTGTTCCACGGCCCGACGCTCGCGTTCAAAGACCTTGCCATGCAGCTGGTGGCGCGGATGATGGACCATGTGCTGGCCGCGCGCGGTGAGCGCACCACCGTGGTGGTGGCGACTTCGGGCGACACCGGCGGCGCCGCCATCGAGGCGTTCCGCGGCCGCGCCCGGGCGGATGTCGTGGTGCTGTTTCCGCACAACAGAATTTCCGAAGTGCAACGGCGCATGATGACCACGGCAAAGGACGGTAATGTGCACGCCGTCGCCATCGAGGGCACCTTTGACGATTGCCAGGCGCTGGTGAAAGGTCTGTTCAATCATCATGCGTTTCGCGAGCGGGTGCGGCTGTCCGGCGTCAACTCGATCAATTGGGCGCGCATCGTGGCGCAGGTTGTCTATTATTTCACGACCGCAGTGTCGCTCGGCGCGCCGCACCGCAAGCTTGCCTTCACCGTTCCGACCGGAAATTTCGGCGATGTCTATGCCGGCTACGTGGCCTCGCGCATGGGGTTGCCGCTCGACCGGCTGGTGGTGGCAACCAACGTCAACGACATTCTCGCGCGCACTTTCGCCACCGGGGCCTACGAACTGCGCGAGGTGGTGGCGACGACCTCGCCCTCGATGGATATCCAGGTCTCGTCGAATTTCGAGCGGCTGCTGTTCGACGCCTATGACCGCGACAGCGGAGCCATACGCGCGCTGATGGGCTCGCTGGCGCAGTCGCGCCGCTTTGCGATCGCAGCGCGCGCCTTGTCCGAAATGCGCAATGCGATTACCGCCGATCGCGCCGACGAAGACGAAGTCGCGGCGACCATGCGGGCGACTTTGCGCGAGGCCGGATATTTCGTCGATCCGCACACGGCGGTGGGGCTCGCCGTGGCCGAAAAGGAAGCGCGCGATCCGGCGGTGCCGATGGTGGTGCTGTCGACCGCGCATCCGGCGAAATTCCCCGATGCGATCGAGGCAGCGTGTGGGGTGCGGCCCGCGTTGCCCGATTGGCTGGCGGATCTGCCGCGCCGGCAGGAACGCCTCACCGTGCTGCCGGCCGATCAGGCGGCGGTCGAACGATTTGTTGTGGCGGCGTCGCGTGCCGCGCGTGAAGGAGCTGCCGCATGAGCGTCGCGATGACTCGTCTTCCGACCGGTCTTGTCGTCGTCACCGACGACATGCCGCATCTGCACACCGCCTCGCTCGGGGTTTGGGTCGGCTCCGGCAGCCGCGACGAGCAACCGGACGAGCACGGCATCTCGCATTTGCTCGAACATATGGCCTTCAAGGGCACCACGCGGCGCACTGCGCGGCAGATTGCCGAGGCGATCGAAGTGGTCGGGGGCGATATCAATGCCGCGACCAGCGTCGAAACGACCGCCTATTACGCGCGCGTGCTCAAGGCCGACGTGCCGCTGGCGCTCGACGTGCTGTCCGACATCCTGGCCAATCCGACCTTCGATCCGGAGGAGCTGCAGCGCGAACAGAACGTCATCGTGCAGGAGATCGGCGCGACCGAGGATGCGCCCGACGATCTGGTATTCGACCGTCTGCAGGAGACCGCATTCCCCGGCCAGGCGGTCGGGCGCTCGATCCTCGGCACGCCGGAGACGGTGCGTTCGTTCAATTCCAAGCGGTTGCGGGCCTATCTGTCGCGCAATTACCGCGGCCCGGACATGGTGATCGCGGCCGCCGGCGCGGTCGATCATGACGCCATCGTTGCCGAAGCCGCCCGGCGCTTTGCCAGCTTCACCGGTCCCGCCGCGCCGGTGCCCGAGCAGGCGCGTTTCGACGGCGGGGCGCGCATCGAGTCGCGCGACCTCGAACAGGTTCACATCGCGCTCGCGTTGCAAGGCCTGCCGCAGCGCGACCCGGAGCTTTATGCCCTTCAGGTCTTCACCGGCGTGCTCGGCGGCGGAATGTCTTCGCGGCTGTTCCAGGAGGTGCGCGAAATCCGCGGGCTTTGCTATGCGATCCACGCCTTCCACGCGCCCTATAGCGACACCGGATTGTTCGGTCTTTATGCCGGCACCGACGCCGCCGACGCGCCCGAACTGATGCGCGTTGTGGTCGACCAGATCGCGGGCGCCGCCGATACCATCACTGAGGCGGAAATCGCACGCGTCAAGGCACAGATGAAAGCCGGCCTGCTGATGGCGCTGGAAAGTTCCGAGGCGCGCGCCGGACAGCTCGCCCGCCACATGTTGGCCTATGGCCGGCCGATTCCGCTGGAAGAGATCGTCGCCAAGGTTGAGGCGGTGACGGTGGAGCGGACGCGCGCGGCCGGCCGCGCATTGATCGGCCGCGGCCGCCCGGCAATCGCCGCGCTCGGCCCCGGCAGCGGACTTGAAAGCGCGGCGGCGATCGCCGAGAGTCTCGTCCGCCGCGCGGCTTGATTCATCGCCGCTGGGCATTTTTTCATGGCGTTCTTTCGCACCGTCTCGTTTGCCGAACCGCTGCCCGCCATTGCCGGCGATGGCATCGCCTTGCGCATGCCGCAAATGACCGACTACGCCGAATGGGCCGATCTGCGCGAGGCAAGCCGCGAATACCTCACGCCGTGGGAGCCGACCTGGCCCGCCGACGATTTAACGCGCGGCGCATTCCGCCGGCGGCTCAAGCGCTATATCGAGGATCAGCGGGCCGACCTGGCCTATGCCTTCTTGGTATTCCGCAGTTCGGATAATGCGATGGTGGGTGGGCTTACGCTTGCCAATATGCGCCGTGGCGTGGCGCAGGCGGGAAGCCTCGGCTACTGGATGGGTGCGCGTTTCGCGCGGCAGGGCTATATGACGGCCGCGCTGCGGGCGCTGATACCCTTTGCCATCGAGACCCTGCGGCTGCACCGGCTGGAGGCGGCCTGCATTCCGGCCAATGCGGCTTCGATCCGGCTGCTGGAGAAAACCGGGTTTCGGCGCGAGGGCTACGCGCGCGAATATCTTTGCATCAACGGGACATGGCAGGATCATCTTTTATATGCCCGGCTCAAGGACGATGCCCTTTAACCAAGCGGGTACGCCGCCTTGGGGTTGCCATGCTTGCATTGATATTAAGCGGGGTATCCGGCCGGCACGGTGTGGGAGAATACAGGTAGCTAATGGGTGACTTGCGCAATGGGTCGGGAGAACAAAGCGGGGCGCCGATAGGCGCTGTTCTCGCGTTGGCACTGATACTTTCCGGCTGCTCGGTGGGCAGCCTGTTCGAGGGGTCATCGTCGGCATCGTCCTCAGCGTCATCGAGCGCGCCGCTCACTGCGGGCGACCGCACGGTCAGTAATGCTGCGGCGGGAACGAAACCTGAGGGCGCCAGCGGAGATTCCTCGCAGGACGATATCGAATGCCCCGGCGTCGAGGTCAGGCCCGGTGCCGCGACGCTGACGATTGGCACCAAGAGCACCGACTCCGCCGCGCTCGACCTGCGCTATCAAGGCACTGTCGTTCGCACGGCGCGAGAATGCCGCGTCAATGCCGGCAACATGTCGATAAGGGTGGGCGTGGAAGGGCGTATCATTGTCGGACCGGCGGGCGGCCCGGGTCAGGTCGATATTCCGCTGCGCTATGCGGTGGTGCATGAGGGCGCGGCGCCGAAGACCATCATCACCAAATTATATCGCGTCGCGGCGACGGTAGCCCCGGACGAAGGCCGCGCCACGTTTAGCCACATTGCCGACGACCTGGTGTTCCCGATGCCGCAACGGAAAGCCGATCTTGAGGCCTATGTGGTTTATATCGGCTTCGATCCCGCCGCGGCTGCGCCGGAGCCTAAAGCCAAGCGTCCGGCCAAACCGGCGCCGCGGAAGCCGCCGCAGCCGCGCTGATGTAACCGCTGCCTACCAGCCGCGCAGATCGATGACGGCGCGTTTGAGCGCCCGCATGTCGGCGATCACACTGCGCGCACCCGCCGCAATGAGGTGAGCGCCAAGATGCGTTCCGGCATGGCTGCCGCCGACGAAGCCGATCGGTGTCATGCCCGCGGCGGCGGCGGCCGCGACGCCGACCGGCGAATCCTCGACGACGATACACCTGGCGGGTGCCGTGCCCGTCTTGGCGGCGACGTGCAACAGCAAATCGGGCGCCGGTTTGCCGTTCGGCACATCGTTTGCGGAAAACAGATTAGGCTCGAAGTAACGGATCAGATCGGTGGTCTCCAGGATCACGCGGATGCGGTCGAGCGAGGAGGATGACGCGACGCATTTTGGACCGCGCAACCAGGTGAGCGCGTAGGCCATATGCGGCGTCGCGCGCAATTCGGTACGGAAACGCTGCAGCGTTGCCGCGGCCACCGTGGCTGCGAAATTCGCCGGTAGCTTGCGCCGTGCGGCGATTTCGACCTCGGCGAACATGTCGGCCGGGCGGCGCCCGGTGAAATAGCGCGCGACAATATCCGGCGTGAGCGGAAAGCCGGCCCGCATGAATTCCTGCGAGGCCACCGTGGTGGCAATCCGCTCGCTATCGACGAGAACGCCATTGCAATCGAAGATGACCAAAGGGTCCCCCGATCTCGGCCGGCCATCTGGCCGGGGTTCCATGGGTGCGAATCAGGGCTTCGAGGATAGTGGCGGGGCGCCGGCAGGCAATGACCGGCTTGCGTGCTATCCCCCTTGTGCACAAGCCATGCTTGTGTTGGGGACAATGTGATTCGGAAAAAACGAACCTGAAAATAGCGCTGGCGCGAGGGGCTTAATTCAGCTTTTTCCGCACGTCCTCGATGCCCTTGGCGAGCAGATCGCCGGCAACCTGGCCCTTGGCGGTCTGCGTGAGGATTTTCTCCGCAGCCGTGACGGCGGCTTCGGCTGCCGCCGCGCGCACGTCGGTCATCGCCTGCGCCTCGGCTTGGGCGATCTTGGTCTCGGCCATTTTGGTGCGGCGGGCGACGAAATCCTCGATCTTGGCCTTGGCCTCGACAGCGAGCCGCTCGGCCTCGGCCTTGGCGCCGGCAATGATGGCCTGCGCCTCGCTCTCGGCCTCCTGCCGCTTGCGCTGATAGTCGGCGAGCAGGGCCATCGCCTCTTCCTTGAGGCGGCGGGCGTCTTCGAGTTCCGTTCGGATGCGGTCGCTGCGTTTGTCGAGGGCGGCGATGATGGTCCTGTGCACGCCGAGATAACCGAGCCCGGCGACGAAGATCGCGAAAGCCACTGCCACCCAAACTTCCGGCTCGAACATCTGTAACCTCTTAAAGTCTGATCGGCTTCGATTGAATCAGAGCCTGGTTCTAGTTTTTTGTTTGAGCATGATCTTTTCCGAAAACCGGTTCCCACTTTTCGGGATCATGCTCTACCGCTTGAGAGCGTCCGCGACGGCCTCAGTGACCGCCTTATCGCCGGGCGCGCTGCCGAGCAGCCGCTCGACGATGGCCGAGGCTGCTTCCGCGGCAATACCGCTCACATTGGCCATGGCGGCCTGTTTGGTGGCGGCAATGCTCTTCTCCGCCTCGACGAGCTTGGCATTAAGCGCCTGTTCTAGCTTCTTGCGGCTCGCTTCGGCTTCGGCCGCCTGCTTGGCGCGCATTTCATTGGCAATGACCTGCGCGCGGTTGCGGGCGTCGGCGAGCGCCTTCTCATAGGCCGCGATCGCCGCGTCCGCCTCGCTCTTGAGGCGTTGCGCCTCGGCGAGATCGCCGTCGATGCTTTTCTGGCGATTTTCGATGATCGCGCCGACGCGCGGCAAGGCGAGCTTCGCCATCGTCACATAGAGGATGACGAAAGTGATCGCCAGCCATACCAGCTGCGAGCCAAATGTCTGCGCGTTGAAGGGCGGGAACGGCACCTTATGGCCGCCCGGCGCCTCGGTGCGCGCTGTGTTTGTCGCCATCGCCTCGTCCGATTCTTGTCCGGCTGCGTCCTGCTTAGAGCGCGAACAGCAGCAGCAGCGCGATCAGCAGCGAGAAGATGCCGAGCGCCTCGGTGACGGCGAAGCCGAAAATCAGGTTGCCGAACTGACCCTGCGCCGCCGACGGATTACGCACCGCGGCCGCGAGGTAATGCCCGAAGATGGCGCCCACGCCGACGCCGGCGCCGCCCATGCCGATGCAGGCAATTCCAGCGCCGATATATTTTGCGGCGATCGGATCCATGAGAAAACTCCTTTTCTTACGTTTGCGAACGAACGGCCGTCAGTGGCCGGGGTGAATGGCATCGTTGAGATAGATGCAGGTGAGGATGGCGAAAACGTAGGCTTGCAGCACGGCGACCAGCGCTTCCAGCGCGGTCAGCGCGACCGTCAGACCGAGCGGCAGCACCGCGCCGGCCCAGCCGAAGGCGCCGAAGGCGGTGAGCATGGTCACGAAGCTGGCAAAAACCTTGAGCGTGATATGGCCGGCCAGCATGTTGGCGAACAATCGCACGCTGTGCGAGATCGGGCGCGAGAGGAACGACATCACCTCGATCAGCACGATCAGCGGCAGGATGTAGATCGGGATGCCCTTGGGCACGAACAAATTGAAGAAGTGCAGTCCGTGTTTCCAAAAGCCGTAGACCAGTACGGTCAGAAATACCGAAAGCGCCAGCGCGGCGGTGATGATAATATGTGTCGTCACCGTGAAGGCATAAGGAATGAGGCCGATCAGGTTCACCGCCAGGATGAACATGAACAGCGAGAACACGAACGGGAAGAACTTCATCCCTTCGTTTCCGGCCGTGCTTTTTATGGTGTTGGCGACGAATTCGTACGACAGTTCCGCGATCGATTGCATGCGCCCCGGCACGATCGCGCGCTTGGATGTTGCGCCAAGCATCAAGGCGGCGATGCTGCCGACGGCGACGACCATGAATGCCGCCGAATTCGTGAAGGCGATCTCGTGCCCGCCAATCTTGACGGCAGGCAGCAGGTCCACGATCTGGAATTGATGAATCGGATCGGCCATCAGTCGGTCCTGTTCGCGTCGGGCGCAATTCCGGCCGCGCGCATCACGTTGAGAACGCCGGCCGCGAAGCCGAGCAGCAAAAACACGATCATCCCCCACGGCGAGATTCCGAGCCAGCGATCGAGCAGCCAGCCGATCAAGGCGCCCACGATGACGCCCGCCACCAGCTCGGTCGAAAGCCGGAAACCGCGCGCGAGCGCCGATGGATCGGCGGTCTGACGAGGACCGGAAACATTTTCGGATCGCGGGCTCACTTCATTGAGCCGTTTGCCGAGATGCTGGAGCCTCGCGGAGAGAGCGGCTTCGTCGTCCGGTTGGTTCTTGCGGTCGCCTTTGCCGCTTGTGCCGTCAGCCATGCTTTCCGACACTCGCAATATTCAAGGCACCCGCTTGTCCCGCCGCCCTAAAAGCCGCGCGGAACATACGCAGTGGGTATTTCTGAGTCAAGAAACGCCGGCTGCGGCATAAGTGGTTGAAATCAGGAACTAAACTTTGGATTTTCCCGAAGTCGAATCGAGCATTTTCTTATGTCATGAGCGCGGCACGGGACATCGATGCGGAGGCATGTCAACAGCAACGGCATCGCAGGTTCTGCGCGGCCGACTGCGGTGCTACGCTAGAATGCCCGACGTGAGGTTCCATGC
>CAMAWF010000100.1 GCA_945861895.1 Rhizobium sp. Q54 | reverse complement strand
AGGCCGTCGCAAGCGAGGTGAAAGCCAAGCACGGCGCCGCCAAGGTTGTGACGGCCGCGAACTGCTTTGCGCATATCGAGGACGTTCACGCCATCGTCGAGGGGATCGTCGAAATGCTCGCGCCCGACGGCGTGTTCATCTCGGAATCGCATTACCTCATAGCGCTGCTCGACACGCTGCAATACGACACCATCTATCACGAGCACCTGCGCTATTATTCGCTCACCAGCCTCAAGCATCTGTTGGAGATGCACGATCTCGAGGTATTCCACGCCCGCCCGATCCCGAGCCACGGCGGCTCGATCCGCGTCTATGCGGCGCGCCGCGGCGTGCACAAAGTGCGGCCGAGCGTCGCCGCGATGCTGGCGGCCGAGCCGCGCGGCGATGCGATGACCAAGCGGCTGGCCGCGTTCCGCAACGACGTCGTGCTCTCCAAATTGCGGCTTTACGCCTTGCTGCGCGAGCTGAAGGAGAAAGGCGCGCGCATCTGCGGCATCAGCGCACCCTCGCGCGCGAGCACGCTGGTGAACTATGTCGGGCTCGACGAAGGCATCGTCGACTATGTCTGCGAAATCCAGGGTTCCTTGAAAATCGGCAAATGCATGCCGGGGACGCAAATCCCGGTGGTGGACGAGAGCAAGCTGTTTTCCGACCAGCCCGATTGCGCGATCATCTTTTCCTGGCACATCGCGGACGAACTCGCGCCCAAGCTCAAGGCCAAGGGATACCGCGGCAAGCTGATGACGCCGCTCCCGGTTCCACGTTTTCTGTGAACGGTGACGCGGATGTGGCCGAAAATCCGATCGCGCAAGAGCATCAAAGTTTCACAATGGATGGAATTGATCGAGCGCGAGGTCGAATTCGCGCAAGGCGCTCCGGCGGAACTCTATCATGCGGTCGGCCAGCAGGATTACATCGCCATCGTTGCGCGCACGCCGGGCGGAAAAATTCCGATCGTCCGGCAATACCGCCCGGCGCTGGAAAAATTCACCTGGGAGCTGCCGGCCGGCATGGTCGAAGCCGGAGAAGACCCGGCGGAATGTTGCCGGCGCGAATTGCTGGAGGAAACCGGGCTGCCCGCCCGCGCGGTGCACGCGCTCGGCAGCTACGCGCCATGCACTGCGCGCCTGTCGAACCGGCTGCATTCTTTTTTCGTCGAGACCGGCGAGCCGGACCCGCGCCGGGCGGCGGAAGCGGGTATTACCGTCAAGCTGGTTTCCCCCGCCGAACTCGCCGACTTGATCCGCACCGGCGAGTTCGTCCTGCAGCTTCACATCGGGGCGATCATGCTCACCGGCATGCGCTCCTTCATCGATCTTACCGATTTCGGCCCGGCAGGCCCGCGGCCCACAGCGCGCGGCTGACCCCTGCCGCCGCAGCGGCCCCGCAGTCATTGATGCACGTCAATGCTGCCATGCGGGATGCGGCGAAATTCGTCTCGACAAGCCGTATGGAACCCTTCTAAAAAAGGGGCAGCGGGGCCTGCGAACCAGAAATAAGTCATGGATTACAAGGCGTATTTTTCGCAGGCTCTGGATCGGTTGCGCGACGAACGGCGCTACCGTGTGTTTGCTGACCTCGAACGTCTGGCCGGCCGTTTTCCGCATGCGCTCTGGCATTCGCCGCAGGGCCCGCGCGAGGTCGTGATCTGGTGCTCCAACGACTATCTCGGCATGGGCCAGCATCCCAAGGTGGTCGGCGCCATGATCGAGGCCGCCTCGCGCATGGGCGCGGGCGCCGGCGGCACTCGCAATATCGCCGGCACCAATCATCCGCTGGTCGAGCTTGAGCGCGAGCTTGCCGATCTGCACGGCAAGGAAGCCGCGCTGGTCTTCACCTCCGGCTATGTCTCCAACGAGACCGGAATAGCGACCATCGCCAAACTGCTGCCGAACTGCCTGCTGCTGTCCGACGCGCTCAACCATAATTCGATGATCGAGGGCGTGCGCCAGTCCGGCAGTGAAAAGAAAATCTGGCGGCACAACGATCTTGAGCATCTGGAAGAACTGCTGCGCGCGGCCGGGCCGGAGCGGCCGAAGCTGATCGTGTGCGAGAGCCTTTATTCCATGGATGGGGACATCGCGCCGCTCAACCGCATCTGCGACCTGGCGCAGCGCTACGGCGCCATGACCTTTGTCGATGAAGTGCATGCCGTCGGCATGTATGGTCCGCGCGGCGGCGGCATTGCCGAACGCGACGGCGCCATGGCGCGCATCGACGTGATCGAGGGCACGCTCGCCAAGGCGTTCGGCTGCCTCGGCGGCTACATCGCCGGCAATGCCCTGCTCATCGACGCGGTGCGCTCCTACGCGCCGGGCTTCATCTTCACCACCGCGCTGCCGCCGGCGATCTGCGCCGCGGCGACCGCGGCGATCCGCCACCTCAAGACCTCAAGCTGGGAGCGCGAACGCCAACAGGACCGCGCCGGGCGGGTGAAGGCGGTGCTCAACGCCGCCGGGCTGCCGGTGATGGCGAGCGACACGCATATCGTGCCGGTGTTCGTCGGCGATCCGGAAAAATGCAAGGCGGCGAGCGATCTGCTGCTGGCCGAGCACGGCATTTACATCCAGCCGATCAATTATCCGACGGTGCCGCGCGGCATGGAACGGCTGCGCATTACGCCCTCGCCCTACCACGACGACGCGCTGGTCGATGCGCTGGCCGAAGCGCTCGCCGATGTCTGGGACCGGCTCAAGCTGTCGTCGCGCAACAAGGCGCTCGCCGCCGAATAGACGGCGCCGCTAAAACATCAATCCTCGAACGTCGTTCGCTTTGGCAGCGGCCGCGGCTTGGCCGGCGGCGGCAGTTTCGCCATGCGCGCCGCATAACGCGCCGCAAACGGCATCGTCAATGACACGAAAAATATTCGCGTGAGATGATGCGCGCCGACATAGACCGGATCGAGATTGAGCGCGAGGGCGAGGATCATCATCGCATCGACCGCCCCCGGCGCGAAGGCGATGATGGCATCCGCGATCTGAAACGAAAGAATGCTGTTCAGCGCGGCGACGAAAAGCGCCGCGACCACGGTGGCCACCGCGAACGAGCCGAAGGCCGCGCCGATAAAGCCCAGCAACAGGCGCAGCGAGGTATTGGTGAAACGCGAGCCGGTGACCGCGCCGAGCGCGACCATGGCCGCGTTCGCCACCCACCACGGCATGACGG
Organism: Rhizobium sp. Q54; assembly: GCA_945861895.1. Classification (GTDB taxonomy): domain Bacteria; phylum Pseudomonadota; class Alphaproteobacteria; order Rhizobiales; family Xanthobacteraceae; genus Pseudolabrys. The sequence goes on along the minus strand of CAMAWF010000100.1, from coordinate 7,896 downwards.
CGTGAATGAATCCGCCGCCGTGCAGCACGGCCGAGCACAGCATGGCGCCGAACAGCAATCCGCCTGGAAAGCGCAGACGGTGGAAACCGGCTGCCACCAGCGTCGAGACCGCAATCAGCATCGCCAGCTCAGGCAAAATATCCAGGCGAACGATCCGCCGATGGTGCGCGCGGGCGCCGCCGACAGCCCAAGCGCCACCAGTCCAACCGGCAGTCCGACCGAGACGATCACCACCCGCATGGTCTGCACGATGGCGACCGCGCGAATGTCGGCGCCGGTTTCGGTCGAGACCGCCACCACCTGCGACAGCGCCCCCGGCGCCGCCGCCAGCAAGGCCGAAACGGTATCCCAGCGGTGAAAATAAACCAGATAGGCCGTGGCGGCGGCGTGCATGCACACCAGCGCGACCAGCAGCACCGCGAGACTGAGCGGCCACACCGCCATGCCCTGCAATGTTTCCGGCGTAACGACGGCGCCAAGCGAAACGCCGATCAGCACAAAAATGGCGCGCGTCAGCGGCGCGGGAATTGTCATCGGGCGGCCGGCAAGCGCCGCCATCGCCACAAGCAGCATGGCGCCCGACAGCCAGCCCGCCGGAATTCCCAGCATGCCGAAGGCCGCGCCGCCGGCCACGGCGAGCAGCAGCGTCTCGGCAAGACGGCCGATGGTGGAACGATGCGTTTGCAAGGCGGCGAGCAAGACCGGCAATTCTCGAGAACGAGACCAGTCGCGCCTGCGCCGCGATCCGTTCACGCGCGATCAATGCCGTGCGCGGACGATGGCGTCAAATGCCGGTCATGCGGTGCTGCCATGTCAGGCGAACCGGCTCAAAACAGCAGATCGCGCGTCAGCGCGTCGAGATGGCGCACGGCTGCGAGCGCCGTGCGCAACCGCTCGCGCTCCGCGCGGGTGAGCCGCTTGACGGCGACCTTGTTGCTCGGCGGCAAGCCGCGCTCGATGTCCACAAGCTGTTGTCCAAGAATGAAATCGAGAAACACGCCTTGCGCCTGCGCGAGCGCTTCGAGATCCTGCTCGCCGCCATGACCAAGCGCGATCAGGCCAGAAAGCCGCGCCGGTGTCGATCGTTCGACCACGTGATGACGGATGGCGAGCGCGCGCGCGGTGGTGACGATCCCGAACAGACCCGCCATCTTCAAATCGATGCGGCCCTGTTCGGTGCGGATGCCGCCGAACAGATTAAGTCCCGACCCGCTCTCTCCGGCGGCTTCCACCAGCAGCTTGGCGAAGACAGCGTTGCCTTTTGCAGCATCGAAAGCGCCGCGCCACAATTCGTTTGCCATCGCCAAATCGCCGTGCACGCCGGCAAGATCGAAAAAGATGTCGACCGAGAGCAGATCTTCCGGGTTGGAGCGGCCGATCCATCCGGCGACACGCTCGCGCCAGGTCTCGAGCGAGCCGCGCCATTGCGGATTGCGCGCCATGACGCCACCTGGGCAATACGGCACGCCGGCTTCGTGCAGGATGTCGGCGACGATCGCGCCAAGCTTCGCAAACCAGCGATCCGCCTCGCCATCCGGCGCGCCTTGCGCAAAGACGATGGCATTGTCCTGATCCATCGCCAGCAGGCTTTCGCCGCGGCCGCCCGAGCCGAGCACGCATAGCGCGTAAGCGCATGGCGGGTCGCCGTCACCGTCGGCCTTCAATCTGCGTTCCGCGTGGATTGCTGCATTGGCCGTCAACGCGCCGAGTTCACGCGAAATCACCGCGGCGATACTGTGCCCCGGCACATCTTCGGCCAGGAGACCGGATACCGCCTGCGGCAGCCGCGCCCAGCCGACAGCCAGACCGGCGACGTCGTTTGCCTGATCGAGCACGTCGCCCAGCATCACGGCTTCCTGCGCCCGCAGGCGCAGCAGATCGCGCGACGTTATGATGCCGCAAATTTGGCCATTGTCATCGACAACGCCCAGGTGCCGCAGCTTCAGCCGGCTCATCCGCGCGAGCGCGCGGTAAATGAAGGCCTTGGCCGGCACGGCGGCAAGCGGCCGGCTCGCCAGTTGCCCGACCGGAAGCGCCAGCGCATCCGCGCCATGCTTGGCAAACGCGCGCAACACGTCGCGCTCGGTGACGATGCCGGTTTCTCGCGGGCTCGATACGGTAACGGCCCCGGCGGCAATGACCAGCAGTGAAGAGATTCGCTCCTGCGCCATGTGCTTGAGCGCTTCGCCGAGCGGGACATCGGCCGTCACGAATTTCAGCGGCGCGTTCATCACGTCGGCGACACGGTGACGGTAGGGATAGGTATCGATGCGCGCGAAGCTGGGTTCGGCATTTTGCCGCGGCGCCGCCACCGCTTCCGCCCAGCCGGCGCGGTGCTGATCGTCGAGCACTTGCGTGAGCGCGAGGCAGGCCTGTTCGGCTTCCGCCAGCGTGCGGATGCCGCCCGCGCGCAGCTTCGGCAGCAGCGCGAGAAAAATCCGGCCGGTTGCTATCGCATCGCCGACGGCGGAATGCCGCCCGTTCATTTCGACGCCGAGCCAGGCGGCAAGCGCATCGAGCGTGTAGCCGCCGAGATTGGGCTCGGCGATTTGCGCCAGCAGCCGCGTGTCGAGGCTGCGCGGCCGCCGCCAGGCGAGCCCGGCGCGTTCGCATTCGCGCTTGAGCACGGCAAGATCGAAACCAAGCGTGTGGCCGATCCAGATGCCGTCGCCGATGGACGCCGATGCTTGCGGCCACGCTTGCGCAAAATTTTGCGCCTGCGCCACCGCGGCGTCGTCGATCGTGTGGATACGCGTGGCCGATGCCGGGATAGGCTCGCCCGGATTGACCAGGACCCGGAACGGGGATTTCTCCTCCAGCCGGCCGCCAACGAGCCTGACCGCTCCGATTTCGACGATGCGGGCATTGGCCTGATCGAGGCCGGTGGTCTCGGTGTCGAGCACCACCGCATCAAGGCCGACCAGGGGCAATACTCCGATGCGAGCAGGCATTCCAATCTCCCGACCAAGCCGACCAAATAGATGGTGCCGGCTTCCATGAATGTTGTCTTGACCTCCCGCAAGCCGCCCCTGCGGCGGCCTTCCGCGATGGACCTTAAAGCCGATCTGTGGTGACCTAGCGGCGGTAAAAGCTTGGAACTGCCGGGACTTAAGCCCGGTGCGAGGCTTGGACGCCGATGCTGCAAGGCTGGGTCGTTATCGCGTTTGCGCTCGGCTATATCGGGCTGCTGTTTCTCATTGCCAGCTACGGCGACCGTTTCCGCCTGGCCGGCCGCGGCAGCCGCTCGCGCCTGCTGATTTATCCCCTCTCGCTCGCAATCTATTGCACCTCCTGGACTTTTTTCGGCTCAGTAGGCCTTGCTTCGCGCACCGGCTTCGATTTCCTCACCATCTATATCGGCCCGGTCATCATGATCGGCCTGTTCACGCCGCTGATTTTGCGCGTGGTGCGTCTGGCCAAGACGCAAAACATCACGTCAATCGCCGATTTTATCGCCGCGCGCTACGGCAAGGGCCAAGCCGTCGCCGCCACCGTCGCATTGATCGCGATTATCGGCACGATTCCCTACATCGCATTGCAGCTTAAAGCGGTTTCGTCCTCGCTCGAAACCATTATGGCGCAAATCGTGCCGCAGACCGGCATGACGCACATGCTGTTTGGCGATATCGCGCTGCTTGTGGCGCTGTCGATGGCGATCTTTGCGGTGCTGTTTGGCACCCGCCACATCGACGCGACCGAGCATCAGGACGGCCTGATGCTCGCAATCGCGACCGAGTCGATCGTCAAGCTCGTCGCTTTTCTCGCCGTCGGCATATTCGTGACCTTCTGGATGTTCGACGGGCCGATTGCTCTGTTCGCCGAGGCCATGCGGCGGCCGGACGTTGCCGCGGTTTTGACCCGCGAGCCGCGGATTGAAACACTAGTGGCGATGACGCTGTTGTCGTTCGTCGCCATCGTGCTGTTGCCGCGACAGTTTCATGTCACTGTCGTCGAGAACAACAACGAGGGCGAAATCAAGCGCGCCGCATGGCTATTCCCGATCTATCTGGTGCTGATCAATCTGTTCGTTCTCCCGATCGCGATCGCCGGCCTGCTCACCTTCGGTCCCGGCAAGATCGACAGCGACATGTTCGTGCTGGCGCTGCCGCTCTCGACCGGCTCGCACGTCCTCACCATTGCAGCATTCGTCGGCGGCCTGTCCGCCGCCACCGCCATGGTGATCGTGGAATCGGTCGCGCTCTCCATCATGGTGTCGAACGACATCGTGATGCCATTTGTCTTGCAGCGCCGCCAGGCACTTATCACCGGGCACGAGAATGTCGGCTCGCTGCTGCTCCTGGTGCGCCGCGTGGCGATCTTCTTCATCCTGCTGCTCGCCTATATGTATTACCGCTCGTCCGGCGAGGCACAACTCGCCTCGATTGGTTTGCTCTCCTTCGCCGCCGTCGCGCAACTCGCCCCCGCCTTCTTCGGCGGCATGATCTGGCGGCGGGGAACCGCCCGCGGCGCCATTGCAGGAATGACCGGCGGCTTCCTGGTTTGGGCTTATACGCTGCTGCTGCCGAGCTTCGCGGACATCGGCATCGTCGGCGGCGACTTTTTAAGCCAAGGGCCATTCGGCATCGCGGCGCTGCGGCCGCAGCATTTGCTGGGGCTCGAACTGCCCGCGCTGGTGCATGGGGTAGCCTGGAGCCTCGCGGTCAATGTGCTGGCCTATATCGGATTCTCACTTGGCCGCGCGCCGACGCCGATCGAACGCCTGCAAGCCAATCTTTTTGTCCCTGCCGATCTCACGCCGATCACCCCGAGTTTCCGGCTCTGGCGCTCGGCGGTCACGGTGGAGGAACTGACCGCAACCGTCGCGCGTTATCTTGGCGAACAGCGCGCGCGCAGCTCTATTGAGAGCTTCGCAGCCTCGCGGCGCATCAACATCGATCCAAAAGGCGAAGCCGATTTTCAATTGCTGCGTTTCGCCGAGCATCAGCTTGCCTCGGCAATTGGAGCGGCGTCATCCCGCCTGGTGCTCTCGCTGTTGCTGCGCAAGCCCACGGTCTCGACCAAGGCCGCGCTGAAGCTGCTCGACGATGCCAACGCCGCAATTCAATACAACCGTGAGATTTTGCAGACGGCGCTCGATCATGTGCGCCAGGGCATCGCGGTATTCGACAAGGAACTACAGTTGATTTGCTGGAATCGGCAGTTCGGCGAGGTCCTCGATCTTCCGCCGGCCTTGACGCGCGCCGGAATTGGGCTCGATGAAATTCTGCGTTACAATGCCAAGCGTGGCGATCCGAACCATGGCCGTACCGACGATCTCGTCGGCGATCAGATTGCGCGCTACGTCTCCGGCACCGAGCCATTTCTCGAACGTTTCGCCGAACGCGGCCTGGTCATCGAAGTGCGCGCAAACCGCATGCCGGATGGCGGCATCGTCACCACCTACACCGATATTACGCCCAGCGTGGAAGCCGCGGAGGCGCTGGAAAAGGCCAACGAGACACTGGAACGGCGCGTACGCGAGCGTACCGAGGAGTTAACCCGGCTCAACGCCGCGCTCGCGCATGCCAAGGGCGAGGCCGATGAGGCCAATATTTCGAAGACCCGGTTTCTCGCGGCGGCGAGCCACGACATTCTGCAGCCGCTGAATGCGGCGCGGCTCTATGTCACCAGCCTGGTCGAGCGCCAGCGTGGTAGCGAGAACGGCCAGCTTGTCGACAATATCGATGCGTCGCTGGAAGCGGTCGAGGAGATTTTCGGCGCGTTGCTCGATATCTCGCGGCTCGATACCGGCGCCATGCGGCCCGAATTCGCCAGTTTCCGGATGGATGAGCTGCTGCGTCAAATCGAAGTGGAGTTTACGCCGCTGGCAAATGCCAAGAGGCTGCAACTGATTTTCATGCCGTGCTCGCTGGTTGTGCGATCAGATCGCCGCTTGCTGCGCCGGCTGCTGCAAAATCTCATCTCCAATGCCATCAAATACACGCCGGAAGGCCGCGTTCTGGTGGGCTGCCGGGCGCGCGGCGGACAGTTGCGCATCGACGTCTACGACACCGGCGTTGGCGTCCCGCAATCGAAGCAACGCATAATTTTCGCGGAGTTCCACCGGCTCGACGAAGGCGCCAAGATTGCGCGCGGGCTGGGCCTAGGTCTGTCTATTGTCGAGCGCATCGCCAGCATTCTCTCACACAAGGTTGCGGTGGAATCGACAGTCGGGCGCGGTTCGCATTTCTCGATCGAGGTTCCGCTTTCGACCGCCCTGCCAAGTACGGTGCAATTGCACGACAAACTGCGCATCGATCCAGGTCAACTTGCCGGCACTGTCGTGCTGTGCATCGACAACGAGCCTACAATTCTCGACGGCATGGAAGTGCTGCTCGCCGGCTGGGGTTGCCGGGTAATCAAGGCGCCGGATCTGCAAACCGCACTGGCCGCGATTGAGGAGACGAAGTTGGCGCCGAACGGTTTGCTCATCGACTACCACCTCGACGAAGGCAATGGCATCGAAGCGATCAACGGCCTGCGCCGCCGCTATGGCGATGACCTGCCGGCGATCCTCATTACCGCGGATCGCAGTCCAACCGTCCGCGAGCAAGCGCGGGCGGAGGGCGTCCAGGTTCTTCACAAGCCGATCAAGCCGGCCGCGTTGCGTGCGCTGCTCGCGCAGTGGCGGGTGCACAGAGTCGCCGCGGCGGAATAAGAGCATGATCCCGAAAAGTGGGAACCGGTTTTCGGAAAAGATCATGCTTAAATAAAAAGCGAGAACAGGCCCTGGTTCGAACGGAGCCGATCAGACTCTAGCGTCCGTCAACTTTCGGCCACGGCGCCTTGCGGCCAATGCCCGACCTCAATCTTCGCCGCCGCGATCACCGCCTGGGTGCGGCTCTCAACGCCAAGTTTTTGCAGAATGGCCGAGACATGCGCCTTGACCGTCGCCTCGGATACGCTGAGCTGGAAAGCGATCTGCTTGTTGAGCAGACCTTCCGACAACATCATCAGCACGCGCACCTGCTGTGGCGTCAGATTTGACAGCCGCGTCATCAAGTCGGCCATCTCCACGTCCGAACCGCCGTGGAGATCCACGTCTGGCGGCGTCCATACGCCACCTTTAAGAATGCGGGCGATTGCAGATCGCATTGCCTCGATGCCGACAGTCTTCGGGATGAAGCCGGATGCCCCGAACTCCATGCAGCGGCGGATGGCAGCGGGATCGTCGTTCGCCGACACTACAATCACCGGGACGCTCGGATATTGCGCGCGCAAATACATCAGGCCGGAAAATCCCCGCACCCCCGGCATCGCCAAGTCGAGCAGGATGAGATCCACATCGCCGCTGCGCTCAAGCAGGTCGGCGATCTCGTCGAACGAGCCGGCTTCGGCGATGTCGACGCGATCGAACAGTCCGGACACCGCTTCGCGCAACGCGCCGCGGAACAACGGATGGTCGTCGGCAATCACCAGCCGATGGGACTCTGACGGCTCCACGTGGTGAACTCTCTTCGCGCCTGCACAGGCAGGCCACAGGAATTGTTTCGCCGCCCGGTCCCGCGTGCAAGCCTTGCAATTAAGAGCCTTGAACGTAAAACCCTTGCACCGGAGCCGTGACCGCGGCGTCAGCTTACTGGAAAACGGCGCAAAAGGCTCGAAAAAACCCGATAGCGGCGCCGGCCCTTAGCTACCCGCGCAGGGCGCCGGTGACGGCCGGCAAATCGATGCGTTTCGTCAATTGGTCATGAATATTGCACAGCGTAACTTTCAGATAATTGTGCGTGGTCGGGAAATCCCGATCTCGCAGCTTCTCGTGAATGGGCATCAGGTCGAAATAGCTCTTGGCGAACGGCTCCGGAATATCCACCGCGCGTTTGGGCGGATGCAAGCCGATGAGTTTCAGGCGGCGCTCCATACCGGCGCGCAACTGCTGCCATGTCACCTCACCGA
>CAMAWF010000099.1 GCA_945861895.1 Rhizobium sp. Q54 | reverse complement strand
CAAGGCGGACCGGAATTGATGACATTGCACCGAGGCCTCGCGCCCTCTTCTTTCCCTCTCCCCTTGTGGGAGAGGGTGCCGAGCCGCATCAGCGGCGAGGCGGGTGAGGGGTCGCGCACACAAAAGGCTTCGCCGGTAAATACCCCTCACCCGGCTTCGCGGACTTTGGTCCGCTCAGCCACCCTCTCCCACAAGGGGAGAGGGAAAGAAGAGGGCGCGAGGCCTCGGTGCAATGTCATCAATTCCGGTCCGCCTTGATGATTTCCGTCATGGTGACGCCGAGTTTGTCTTCGACCAGCACGACTTCGCCGCGGGCAACGAGCCGGTTGTTGACGTAGATGTCGATCGCCTCGCCGACCTTGCGGTCGAGTTCCAGCACCGCGCCGGGGCCGAGCTTCAGCAGTTCGCCGACCTCCATGCGCGCGCGCCCGAGCACGGCCGAGACATGCACCGGCACGTCGAACACCGCTTCGAGGTCGGCGGCGCCGCGGTTGATCGAATCGGGATCGCCGGCGGCGAGCGCGCCGCTATCCTCGGCGGTCTGCATCCCGGCGCACCGTTCGAGGTCGGGGAGCGGCACCTGCTGTTCGTTGTCACTCATCGCTCGGACCTCCAAAAATTAATGCGCAGGCAAGGCGGCGCGCGCCGCCACATAGCGGTGAACCACCTCGTTGATCGTGGCCTCGGTCTGCGCGCGATCGCGGGTAACCCCGCCGTCCGCCCATTCGATGCGGCAATCGCCGGCGCCGATTTCAGGTTCGGCGAGCACGACCAGGCGCCCTTGAAAGCCGCGCGCGCCGAGTATCTCGTCGAGCTTTTCCTTCGCGGTGGCATAGACGGCATCGTTGAGCCGCACCACGACATGTGGCGTTGCGATGAGATGGCGGAAGCATTCGGTCGCCAGCGCCGCGATTTCGGCGAACGGTTCGCGTGCGATCAGTTCGGGCGCGAGCTTGTTGGCCACCGCCACCGCGACCTCGACCGCCTCGGTTTCCAGCCGCATTTCGATGGTTGCCAGGCCGTGATTGAGCCGCTCCAGACCCTCGGCGATCAGCGCCAGCGCGGCGGCGCTGCGCTGCACGGCGTCGGCATGTGCTTGCGCCTGCGCGGCGGCCATGCCGTTGCGGTAGCCTTGCGCCTCCCGGTCGGCGCACTTCGCCTCGTGCTCCGCGACCGGGATCGCGGGCTTGCTGCCGGCGCCGGTGGCGAAGTCGAGGTCGAACAAATATTTTGGCCGCGCGCTCATACTTTATTCCTGCTTGCGCATGATCTTTTCCGGCCTTCCTTCGCCTGCCGAAGCGGGCTTGGCACTCGGGTCCGGCCTTTGGCCGGCCCGAGCACAGGCTCCGGCGGGAAACCGGTTTCCATCATTCGGATCAAGTCCGAAGACATGCTTTTCGGGATCATGCGTTCCTCAATAGATCAGCTCTTCGTCGCCGCGGCTTTTGGTGATCAGGATTTCACCCTTGGCGGCGAGATCCTTGGCAAGATTGACAAGCAGCGTCTGCGCCTCGTCGACGTCGCGCAGCCGCACCGGGCCCATCTCCTGCATGTCGTCCACCAGCATCTTGGCGGCGCGTGTCGACATGTTGGAAAGGAAGAATTGCCGCACGGCTTCCGAGGCGCCTTTCAACGAAATTCCCAGTTTGTCCTTGTCGATGTGGCGCATCAGCGTTTGCGCCGAGCCGGCGTCGAGCTTGACCAGATCGTCGAAGGTGAACATCAGCGCCTTGATGCGCTCCGCCGCGTCGCGGTTGTCCTCTTCGAGCGAGGTGAGAAACCGCGTTTCGGTCTGCCGGTCGAAATTGTTGAAGATTTCCGCCATCACCTCGTGGGCGTCGCGCCGGCGCGTCTGCGACAGGTTCGACATGAATTCGGTCCGCAGCGTCTGCTCGACGCGCTCGATCACTTCCTTCTGCACCGCCTCCATCTTCAGCATGCGGTTGACGACATCGAGCGCCAGCTCTTCCGGTAGAATGGCGAGCACGCGTGCGGCATGTTCGGGGCGCAATTTGGAAAGCACGACCGCCACGGTCTGCGGGTATTCGTTCTTCAGATAGTTGGCGAGCACCTCTTCCTGGACGTTGGCGAGCTTTTCCCACATGTTGCGGCCGGCGGGCCCGCGGATTTCGTCCATGATGCCGCCGACGCGTTCCTTCGGGATGAATTGCTGCAACAGCCGTTCGGTGGCGTCGTAATTGCCGAGCAGCGCGCCGGAGGCGGACATGCGCCCGACGAATTCCAGCAGCAGCGATTCCACCGCCGGCGCCTCGACAGTGCCGAGCGTGGACATGATGATGGATATCTCGCGCAGCTCGTCGTCATCGAGCATGGCGAAAATTTTGCCGCCGTGCTGCTCGCCGAGAGCGAGCATCAGCACCGCCGCCCGCTCCGGGCCGCTGAGCTTGCGCTGAGGCGCCTCGGCGGTATGCGGCCGCCCGGCCAGCTGCGCCATCAGGCCGCCGATGTCCTCGCGCACCGCTTTTTCCTTGGGCTTTTCTGTGTAGGCGGATGGCATGGGTTAGGCCGCGTCCTCGTGGAGCCAGGTGCGGATGATCGACACCGCCTCATGCGGATTCTTGGCCGCAAGTTCGCCGACCTTCTGCACCGATTGGGCGTGCACCTGGCCTTGCACCTGGGCGACGTCGATCATGGCCGAGGTGCGGTTGGAAATGGCCACCGCTTCATCGCTGCCGACAACGGAGATATTCGGTCCGCCGGCGCTGGTAATGCTGCCGCCTGCGCCGCCGCTGATGTTCACCCCGCCGCCTCCGGGCAACGCGCCGCCGGCCGCGGCGGCATCGCCGGCGCCCATGCCGCCGCCGTGGGCCGCGCCCTCCGGCGTTATGATGCGGCGGACCAGCGGGCGCACCACGAGCAGCAGCACGATGATGCCGAGCAGAGACATCACGCCCAGCTCGACGCCGCGCATGATGTCTTCTTTGGTGAATTGCAGGAACGACATCCAACCGGCCGGCTCGCCGACCGGGATCGTCGGCGTTTCTGCGAAACGCAGATTGACCACTTCGATCTGGTCGCCGCGCTTTTGGTCGAAGCCGATGGCCGAGCGCACCAAAGCCGCGATCCGGTCGATCTCCTCCTTGGCGCGCGGTTGATAGACGGTCTCGCCCTTGTCGTTCTTGCTGTAGATGCCGTCGACCAGCACGGCCGCCGAGATGCGGTTGACGCGGCCGGCCTCGATTACTTCGGTCTTGGTGGTGCGGGAAATCTCGTAATTGATGATTTCCTCGGTCTTTTTGTTCTGGTCGCCGCGCGAGGACGCATTCTCCGGTTTTTGCGCGCCGCCGGGCAATTCATTGCCGACGGAAACCTGGCCATCCTTGCTTTCGTTGGTCGAGGACTGTTCTTCGCGGGTCTGGCTTGAGCGCACCACGCGGCCTTCCGGATCGAAGCGGTCGGACGTCTGCGTGATGCGATTGAAGTCGAAATCGGCGGAAAGCTGCACGCGCGCGCGTCCGGGCCCGACAACGGAAGTTACGATGGCCTCGACTTGCTCGCGCAGGCGCCGCTCATAGGCGCCCTTGCGCTCGTCGGCGCCGGCACCGACGGCATTGTCCTGGTTGGCGCCATCGGCGAGCAATCGGCCGGTCTCGTCGACGACGGACACGCGCTCGGGCTTGAGACCATTGACCGCCGAAGCCGTGAGGTGGCGGATCGCGCGTACCTGCTGCGGCTCCAGCGTGCCGCGCAGCTTGAGCACGATCGAGGCCGAGGGGTCGGCCTTGTCGCGCGAGAACAGCGGCCGCTCCGGCAGCACGAGATGCACGCGCGCCGCCTGCACCCGGTCCAGCCCGCGGATGGTGCGCGCCAGCTCGCCTTCCAGCGCGCGCAGATGATTGATGTTCTGGATGAAGCTGGTCGCGCCGAGCGCGTCGGATTTGTCGAAGATCTCGTAGCCGACGCCGCCGCCCTTGGGCAGACCGGATTCCGCCAGCTTTATGCGCAGCCGCGCGACCTTGTCCTTCGGCACCATGACGATGGCGCCGTCGTTCTTGATCTCATAGGCGATGGCCTGGCGCTCCAGGTCCTTGACGATGGCGGAGGAGTCCTCCACCGAGAGGTCGGTGAACAGCGGCACCATCTGCGGCGAGGTCATGCGCAGGATCATGAAGGTGAAGAAGCCCATCAGCGTAAGCGCAACGGCGGCCATTGCCGCCATCCTCGCTGCGCCGAGCGACTTCACGAAGTCGAAAAAGCCTTGCACCGGTTGCGCCTCACAAAGCGGGCGCGAAAGGCGCCCGACCCGGCAAGTTTTGCCCAGTTTATGGTTAGCGTCCGGTTAATGCCGGTGCCGGGGGAGCTCGGCGCGTGCAAGGCCTTCGCGCGGTTGCGTTTGCGGCGGCAAAAATAAAAATAAAAACGCCGGCTTGCGGGCCAGCGTCCTGTTCGTCGTCGATGCGGACTCTTATGGGCGGTACTGCTGGATGCGCGTGGTGCGCAGGCCGGCGAGGCCGTGCTGGTCGATCGAATACTGCCAGGAGAGGAATTCCTCGACCGTGAGCGTATAGCGGCCGCAGGCTTCCTCGAGCGACAACAGGCCGCCACGAACGGCTGCAACCACCTCGGCCTTGCGGCGGATGACCCAGCGTTTGGTGCTCGGCGGCGGCAGGTCCGCAATCGTGAGCGGACTGCCATCGGGCCCGATGACGTACTTGACCCTCGGGCGGTGGGGTTCGGTCATTGCTACTCTCACAGACTCGACTGACAAAAATACAGTCCGCAACCTACAGACCGCGGCTTAAAATTTGCCTAAGCGGGGGCGTTCAACCCGGAAAAGATTGCCCTCAATGTTGCTAACCTTTTGGTTACGGATGAGGCGGCCGGGCGGCTCGAAAACCCCGAATAAGGTACGCCAGAGGGCTCCGCCGGGAGCGGATAGCGTGCCGTTAACAATTGGGGTGGATCGGACTCTAGCCGCCCGAGCGGACCAGCCGCTTGATCTGGTTGAGGCTGTAATTCTGCCCGCCGATGGAGAGCAGCGGCGGATTCTGCGTGAGATCGATCGAGTCGACGAGCCCCTGCACCTCGGTCGAGATCGCAACCGGCTGCTTGCTGGCATCCAGCCCCGTCGCGGTGAGCGTGTATTTGCCGTCCGGCCAAAGTCTTCCGTCGTTACCGCGCCCGTCCCAGGTGAAAGCCTGCGTGCCGGCATCGACCGTGAAAGTGCCGGTATAGGCATTCTGGCCGGTGGAATCCTTGATGGTGATGGTCGCGGTCGACGGCTTGCTGGAGTTGAACAGCCAATCCGCCTTGCTGTTTTTCATCGCCGCGGTTGTGCCATCAACCACCACGGTCGAACCGACATAGGCCAGCGCCGTCGTCGCCTGCGCGCTCTTTTCCAGCGCGACCAGCGTGGTCAACTGCTCGTTCGACTTCATCTGCTGTTCGACCTGCGCAAACTGGACGAGCTGCTGGGTGAACTGATTGGTGTCGAGCGGGTCGAGCGGGTTCTGGTTCTTCAGCTGCGTGGTCAGCAGCGTCAGAAAGGTCTGGAAATTACTGGCGATGGTCTGCTTGTCGACCGCCGAAGCAACACTGCTGGCGGTGGAAGTTGCGGCAGAGACGGCGGCTGCAATGGCCATGATGATGTCCTCAGACCCGGATGTCGATGCCGCCGCGCAATTCGGCGAGGCGGCTGTATCCGCGTTGCATGATTTCGGGCAATGAAAGTTCGTCGTTGACGATGAGTTGCGCGGTATCTCGCCCCGCGTTGGCCGGTTCATCGCGGCCCTCGGACTGCTGACGCAACGAGAATTGCAGGGCGTTGTCGGCGGTCTTGAGGCCGGCATCCTGCAGCGCGCGTTCGAGTTGCGGCGCGTCGCGGCGCAGCAGATCGAGCGTTTCGGCGCGCTCGACCACCAGGCGCGAAGTCACGCGGCCGTCGCGCTCGACATCGAGACGCACGTCGATGCGGCCAAGTTCCGGCGGATCGAGGCGAATTTCAAAGCGATTCCTGCCGGCCTGCGCCCGGGCGGCGATCTCGACCGCTATCCCTTCGACCGGCACGGCGACTGCCGGTGTCGCGGGGGCGGCAGGCGCATGATTGACCGCGGCCGCTGCCGCGGTGTGACTGACCGGCAGCGTAAAGTTGCTTGGCTGCGCCGGATCGGCGGCTCTCGCCGTATTCGCCTGCGGTGCGCCCGGTTCCGCCGCGCGTTCGCCGCGCGCTGCGCGATGCTCGCCCTTGGCTGGAGCTTCGTTGGCTTCGGCCTGCGCCGCCTTCGGTGCGTCCTTGCTTTCCCCATTGGCATCGGCGGACGATTTCTCTTCGCCATGCGCGGGGATAGGCGTTGCGGGGCGGGCAATGGCCGCGTGTTCAGGCTTCTCGTTGGTTGCCGCGCCTTTGCCGGTGTCGGCGCTGCGCGTGCCGCTCAATTCCTTCCGTAGCTCCGCATCCGGCGCTTCGGCCGCCGCTGCGGCGATGTCGGCGGGTGCATTCTCGGCTCCCGGCTGTGCCGGTTTGGCGGCGAGGTCGGCAGGTGTAATCTCGATTGCCGGTTGCTCGGGCGCGGCATCGATCGCCGATGCGGCAACCGGGGCCACTGGCGCGATCAACGCAACTTCCGCGCTCTGGACCACCGGAGCCGGTTCGCTTTCGACGAAAATTTCATCACTGGCCGGTTTCTTGATGGCGACGGCTTCGTCGGCGGCATTCGTCTCGCTGGCATTGTCTGTAGATTTCGCGGTCTCGCCGGTGTCCTTGCTGTCGTCCTTTTCCTTGCTCTTGTCCTTGCTCTTGGCGGCCGTGTTGTCCGTCGGCTTCGCCGCCGGTTTGGAATCGGATTTGGACTGGACGTTGCGCCGATGGTCGGCGGACGCGGCGTCGTTGCGGCGCGGACGCGAGGTTTGCGGCCGTTCGGCGGTTCGCTCGGACCGGGGGGCAGGGGCGTTGTCGATCAACTCCGCGAACGGTGCGGAGCTGCCGTTGTCCTGCCCGTTGGCGGGGCGGAGGGTGGGGTTTGGCAGCACACGCGCGGGCGCTGCGGCTTTCGGCTCGGACGCAACTGGGGGCACGGAGAACCTCTTCAAATGCGGATATCCGGCTCTTTCTTCTGCAATCGTCAGGCCAGCCCGGGATTTCAAATAAAACCGTTTGATTTCAATAAGTTACCTGTTGAACGCTTAAGTTTCCCCGCCCATGGCCCGGCAGCCGATGCTGGGCGGACGGCAAGAACTGCCGGTCGGCGGATAAGCCGCATTTCCGGCCGCTTTCATGCGCTTGCCGCCGTGCATTGCGCCGCATGCCTCCCCACCTATAGAAATAGCCATGCGCAACAGCCTCGATCTCGACGCCGCCCCGCAGGACACCCGCGTCGTCGTCGCCATGTCCGGCGGCGTCGATTCATCGGTGACGGCGGCGCTGCTCAAGGCCGAGGGCTACGATGTTGTCGGCGTCACGCTGCAACTTTACGACCACGGCGAGGCCAGCCACCGCAAAGGCGCCTGCTGCGCCGGGCAGGACATCCACGATGCCCGCGCGGTGGCCGAGCGCATCGGAATTCCGCATTACGTGCTCGATTACGAAAGCCGCTTCAAGGAAGCGGTGATCGACCGTTTCGCCGAGAGCTATGTGGCGGGCGAGACGCCCGTGCCTTGCGTGGAGTGCAACCAGTCGATCAAGTTCCGCGATCTGCTCGGCACCGCGCGCGAATTGGGCGCCGCGGTGCTGGCGACCGGCCATTACGTCGCTTCGCGGCGGCTGGCGAACGGCAATCGTGCGCTTTACCGCGCGCGCGAAGAGGAGCGCGACCAGAGTTATTTCCTGTTCGCCACCACGCAGCAGCAACTTTGTATCTTGCGCTTTCCGCTCGGCGAGCGCAGCAAGGCGGAGACGCGCGAACTGGCGCGGCGCTTCGGTCTTGCGATCGCCGACAAGCAGGACAGCCAGGACATCTGTTTCGTGCCGACCGGGCACTACGCGGACGTGATCGAGCGGCTCAAGCCCGGCGCGGCGGAATCAGGCGAGATCGTCGATATGGCCGGCAATGTGCTCGGCGGCCATGCCGGCATCATCCATTATACCGTCGGTCAGCGGCGCGGGCTCGGCATCGCGGCGGCGGCACCGCTTTACGTCGTGCGGCTGGAAGCGCAGTCGCGCCGCGTCGTCGTCGGTCCGCGCGAAGCCTTGCGCACGCGCGCGATGACGCTGCGCGACGTCAATTGGCTCGGCGACGGCTCCATCGGCAATGCGCTCGCCGACGATCGGCTCGATATTTTCGTCAAGGTGCGCTCGACGCGCGCGCCGCGGCCGGCCTGGCTGCGGCACGCGGACGGCGGCTATGAAGTCGAACTGGTCGACGGCGAGGATGGCGTTTCGCCCGGTCAGGCCTGCGTGTTTTACGACGCGGCGGAAGGCCAGGCGCGCGTGCTCGGCGGCGGTTTCATCAAGAGCGCGATGGCCGCGGATTTTGCCGGCGCGCCTGCGGCGCATCCGGTATCGGCGGCGGCTCGCAGTTAAGCGGCGGCGCGATGCAAGCCGGTCTCGACAACAGCACTATCGCCAAAGCCACCGTCGCAAAGGCCTATGCGCGCTGGGCGCCGGTCTACGATCTGGTGTTCGGCGCGGTATTCGACCGCGGCCGGCGCGCGGCGATTGCGGCGGCCGAGCAAGGCTGCGGTCCTTTGGGTGGGCGGATTCTCGAAGTCGGCGTCGGCACCGGCATCTCGCTCACCGGTTACCGGCCGGCCACGCGGCTGATCGGCGTCGACTATTCCGAGCCGATGTTGCGCAAGGCGAAACAGCGCGTGCGCGAACACAAGCTTGCCAATGTGGAAATGCTGGCGGTGATGGATGCCGAACATCTGGCGTTTCCCGGCAACTGCTTCGACGTGGTGGTGGCGCAATATGTCATCACCGCGGTGCCGAACCCGGAAGCGACCCTCGATGAATTCGTCCGCGTGCTCAAGCCGGGCGGCGAGATCGTGCTGATCAACCATATCGGCGCCGAGGCCGGACTGCGCCGCGCTTTCGAGCAAGGTTTCGCGCCGCTGGCGCGCCGCCTCGGCTGGCGGCCGGAATTCCGCTTCGGCCGGTTGACCGACTGGGTCGCGCGCCACGGCGGCGTGCGCGTGATCGAGCGCCGCGCGATGCCGCCGCTCGGGCATTTCTCGCTGATCCGCTTCGCCAGAGCATGACCCCGAAAAAGCCTGCCCCGGACTTGATCCGGGGTGGGAACCGGTTTCCCGCCTTCGCGAAGCCCGCTTCGGCGGGCGAAGGAAGGTCGGAAAAGATCATGCTCAAACGAAAAGCCAGAGCATGATCCCGATTGAAGCGCCGGCCGGACTCCAGGCGCTCACGCGGAAGGCGTCCGCATGCCGGCGCTCCCGCCGCCAGGCGGCCCCGGGCGGCGATCCCGCCATGCGGCCCGAATAATGCATCAGGTAGCGGGGCCTTGTAGCGGGGGCCTTGAGCGCTCGCCTTGACAGTTTTTGCCGGTGGCACCTATATCGCGGCCATTCCGGCAAAATCTTCTCGGAATGGCGGGGTAGCTCAGTTGGTTAGAGCAGCGGAATCATAATCCGGAGGTCGGGGGTTCAAATCCCTCCCCCGCTACCAAAGTAAAAACTTCTCTTTTATCCACAAATACTTAAACCGCGGCGGCTTGACGCAACCCGCTACCGAATCCAACTCTCGAAAAACGACTCGGGAGAGTTCTCTTGAAACACACCCGCCTACTCCCTCCGGCGGCTGATCCGCACCCGGCGATCATCAAACTCATCGAGGCACTCGCTCGCCGCCAGTTTAAGTGCGACTACCGCGCGTTCGGGAGGTTGCCGGATGAGGCACGCGAAAACGATGCTGACGAAACGCCTCTAACCGCGAGTCTTCCTAGGGTCTGAACCATAGGTCCGTTCTTCGCGAATCCTGCCGTTAGACTTGTGCAGCACCGCTTGCCCAAGACCACCATTTGATTCAGCCCTACGACCAGCTGCTGTGGCCACATCCTCAGCCGCATTCTGTGTTCTATGATTGGAGATGGTCCTGCCACCACTTGTGACCTTCCATCCATTGTCGCTCGGACTTGAGTGGTAAACCTTGCGTGGCATGACTTCTCCTCCTTTTCGCCTGTTAAGTTGACCGCGCATTGCGCTGCCATACCTGAGGTAGTCAACAAGTTAACTTGACATAAACCATGTAGATGGCAACTTGTCGCTAATCCGAGTCAGCGTGCTACTATATATAGTAACAACAAATAGGGAACGCTAAATGTCGGGGATGAAGGTTGGCGATGTGATCGGCGTTGAGTGCCGTGTCCAACCCGGTCCTTTCTCGGGTGAGCGCCTAATCTCATTTGACACTATTGAGGGCCCAGTCTCCGGTTTTGTCCGTGAGGAGAATTTAAAAGAGGTCGATAAGCAATGGTACGTCCGCGCTGTCATTCAGGGCATTGATGGTGACGTACTAGAGGTTAAGGTGAAGGGCTCCTTTTTCACCACAAATGGTTTGGCAAATGTCGAGCGGCGCTTCGCAATGGCTGCGTAATTTGAGGCTCGATGATTTTATCCTGCCAGGAAATCCGCACTGCGGTTACGGCTGGTGAGGTAAGATTCGATCCACCCCTTGAAGACAGGCAATGGGGAGAGGCCTCAATCGACTTGAGGCTTGGTTTTAAATTCACAAAATTTGACGCAGCTTCGAGCGTTATTTTTTCGATGACAAAAGGAATTACTGCAGGCCAGATACCGCTCTTTGGGTCGAAGAAATTTTCGAAAAAGAAGACAAGTTCGGCAAACGAAGAACATATGTGTTGGATCCTGGGGAGTTCATTCTTGCCCAGACCTACGAACATATTTATATGCCGCGCAATCTCATAGCCATGGTTGAAGGTCGAAGCACATACGCGCGGGTTGGTTTGTCAATGCATCAAACCGCACCGTGGATTCAACCAGGGTGGGATGGTCATATCACACTTGAAATTAGAAATAGCGGGCCGCTTCGAATTGAGCTCACGCCTATGGAAGACATGCCTTGCCAGTTAACATTTTTTCAGCTGACGAGCGAAATTCCGGAAGATGAGGCCTACGGTTCGCGTCCCACCGATATTTTCCAAAATCAGGTGAGCGCGCTGCCAAAATCAAAGACGAAAGCGCGCTAAAACATCCCCGTTGTACCCATACAATCGGGGGATAGAGGCCATGTTGGCTTATCCATGATGCACCAAGGAAGGAACCTTTTTCAGGCCAAAATATTGAAAGAAAAGGCAATTGAATCATTGATGCGGATTCCGGTGATGACGGACAGGCATTCCATTTGAAGGCGGACAGTGATTCCGGTCGATGGCGGACAGCAATCCGGTGAAGGCGGACAGCGGCTCCCGTCGACGGCCTCATGGGGTCATGCGTCCTGCTTGACGTCAAGTCCG
>CAMAWF010000098.1 GCA_945861895.1 Rhizobium sp. Q54 | reverse complement strand
ATCACCGCATTGGGCGGAATGCCAAGCGTCAGCAGCGGAATGAAAGATGTTTGCGACGCCGCATTGTTGGCGCTTTCCGGCGCGGCCACGCCTTCGATGGCGCCCTTGCCAAAACGCGAGGGATCCTTGGCGATGCGCTTCTCGAACGTATAGGCGGCAAACGAGGCGATAATCGCGCCTCCCCCCGGCAGGATTCCGAGGATCGATCCGAGAACGGTGCCACGGCCGATCGCCGGCGCCGCGACGACAAGGTCCTCACGCGTCGGCATCAGGCCGGTCACCTTGGCCTGCACGATCGAACGCTGCTCCGGCTGCTCGAGATTGCGCAGAATTTCGGCAAAGCCGAACACGCCCATCGCTACGTTGACGAAACCGATGCCGTCCGACAGTTCCGGGATGTCGAAACTCATGCGGGCGGCGCCGGTTTCCAGATCGGAGCCGACCATCGAGAGCAATAGGCCGAGCAGGACCATTGCCACCGCCTTCGGGATCGAACCCTTGGCGAGCACGACCGCGAATACCAGGCCCAGCACCATCAGCGAAAAATATTCCGCCGGACCGAACAGCAGCGCGAGGCTCGTGAGCGGAGCACCCAGCGCCGCCACCAGTACGGTCGAGACGCAGCCGGCGAAAAACGAACCGATGGCAGCGATCGAGAGCGCCGGACCGGCGCGGCCCTGTTTCGCCATCTGAAAGCCATCGAGCGTGGTGACGACGGAGGCGGACTCGCCTGGAATATTGATCAGGATCGAGGTGGTCGAGCCGCCATATTGCGCGCCGTAATAAATGCCGGCGAGCATGATTAGCGCGCCGACCGGCGGCAGGCCGAAGGTGATCGGCAGCAGCATCGCGATGGTCGCGACCGGGCCGATGCCTGGCAGCACGCCGATCAATGTGCCGACCAGCACGCCGATCAAACATAATCCGAGGTTGGTCAGCGTTGTCGCAACAGAGAAGCCGAGCGCAAGATTGGCAATGAGTTCTGACATGTGCGTGCCTTTTGCGTCCCCTGCGATCAGAATCGCGGCCAGAGATAAAGCGGCAGATTGAGCGCGTAGGGAAACAGCAGCGCGCAGAACAGGGTGAGTATCGCGGCCCAGATGAGGCTCTCGATCCAGCGGACGTCTTCAGCCGCCGCTGCGGCGATAAACACCGTGACGAAACTTGAGATGACGAGACCGAGCGGCCTGATCGTGACGGCGAACACCATCACCGCGGCCACCACCAGCAGAGGTCCGCGTATTGCGTAGCGTTGGACTTTCGGCCCCTCGGTGAATACCCCGATGGCCATGATCAGCGCCCCGATAGCGATCAGCAATACCGCGAACATGCGCGGCGCGGTGCCGGGTCCGAAGGCAAAACCATGCATGCCTGGCAGTTCGCGCGTCGCCCACAATGCGATGAGCGCCACCACGATCAGCACCAGGCCGCCGTAGAAGTCCTGCGGATTGCGGATTTTGAACGGTAAGCGCGCCCCGCTCGGGGAGGTTTTGGCCCCCTCGGACATGCTCGTTCCCCCTTGGCTTTTTTTCTCGGCCCCCACTGGTCTTTAGCACACCATCGCCGCCCACCGAAAGCGGGCATTATTGGCGGCATGGCTACTCAGACCAAGCCGCTCAGGCCAAGCAACCCGGCCACGGCGAACAGCCAGATCGGATTGATGCGCGTCGCATAGGAAACGACCGCGGTCGCAGCGGTGATGCCGAAGGCCAGGATGCTGTGGTCGGCGGCAAGCGCGACGACAAAGGCGCTGGCGGCGATCAATCCCAGCGACACCGGAACGAGACCGGCTTGCAGGGCCATTCGCCACGGCGCGTGCTTGAATCGCTCCCAGGTGCGCCCTGCCCAAAAAGCGAGCACGCAGGCCGGACCGCACATTCCGGCGGTGGCAACGAATGCGCCCGCAAGACCGGCGGCCTTGTAGCCGATCAGAGTGACGATGATGACGTTGGGGCCGGGAGAAATTTGCGCGATGGCAAACAGCTCGGTGAACTGGCGGTCGCTCATCCAACCCATCACGTCGACCGCCAGCCGGTGCATCTCGGGAATGGCGGCATTGGCGCCACCGATCGCAAACAGCGACATGATAAGAAATTGCAGCGCCAGCGTGCCGAGAGTGTCAAAATCCGTTTTCATCGCGGCATGCGCCACCACGCCAGTGCGATGCTGACCGGCGCGAGCGCGAGCAGCACCCAGTGCAGCGGCCAGCGCAACAGTCCGACGGCGATGAATCCGGCGACCGCAACAAACGGCGCATGACCGATCGGCCGGCGGAACAACGGCAGCGCCATTTTCGCCGTCACCGCAAGAATGAGCCCGGCCGCCGCCGCCGCGATGCCGGCAAGGATGCCGCGCAGGGCCGCAACCTCACCGAAGCGCACATAAAGCACGCCCAGCACAGTGACGATCGCGGCCGGCGGGCCGAGCAGCCCGAGTAAGGTCACCGCCGCGCCGCGCGCCCCACGAAAGCGCGAACCGAAGACAACGGACAGATTGACGATGTTCGAACCGGGCAGGAATTGCGACAGCGAAAACAGTTCGTTGAATTCTTCCGCGGTGAGCCAGCGCCGCTCCTCCACCAGCATGCGATGCGACCAGGCCAGTACGCCGCCGAAGCCGTAGAGCGAGATGGTGGCAAAGGCCAAGAAGAGCTGAAAAAGGGCGGGGTTTTCCGAGGCGGAAGGGGGCTTGCGGGCGGCCGTCTCGGGCATGCGGCAGATTTACCTTATCGACCGGGGCCGGGACCATCCGAATTTTCGCATTTCCGCCACGCGGTGAATTCCGCAACGCCGTATGGCCGGCCGCCGGCCCGATCGGGATGCCGTCCGCTGCCCTTTTTTCATCAACCTTTTCCCCCTATATTCAGGGTGCCGGCGCAAGCCGGCTATGGCGATAAACGGACGTCGTAATAAACCTTTCGGACCCGGGGGCAGTACCCGGCGCCTCCACCAAAGCCCAGCAAAGCTGGGCTTTGGCGGGGGCGAAATAGGATCGACGAGGGCGTAAAAGACGTGCTTTTGCCCGGAATAGGTCCAACGTTATCGGGCCATATATAGTTGCAAACGACAACTATGCTCCGGTTGCTCAGGCCGCGTAAGCGGTTTGAAAAACCACGCTTAAAGTCCTGACGGGTTAAGCTCCGTCAGGCGGGGTTCGGAGGCACCTGGCAACAGAAGCCTCCACTTTCATTTGCAGGTTTGTGTTTCTACGGGATGGAATTCGGCGCCCGGCAGGCTAGCATCGGGTAAGCTTGAGTCTCGCCACAATATCCTAGACGCGCACCCCATGGCTTCGGACCAAATCCGTTACGACCTTCTCACCCAGCAGGCCCTGCGCGGCGTGCTTCGTAGCGTGCTGACCGACGTCGCCAAAAAGGGCGTCCCGGGCGAGCATCATTTCTACATCGCCTTCGATACCCGCGCCGAAGGCGTGAAGTTGTCGGCCCGCTTGCGTGAGCAATATCCGGAAGAGATGACCATCATTCTTCAGCATCAATTCTGGGATCTCGTCGTGACCGACGAGCGCTTCGAGGTCGGCCTGTCGTTCGGCGGCGTGCCGGAGCGGCTATCGGTGCCATTCGACACCATCAAAAGCTTTTTCGACCCATCGGTGCAATTCGGCCTGCAATTCGAGGAGACCGCCGAGCAGCCAGCGAGCAATAGCGGGCAGGCGCCGTTGCAGGAAAAAACCGACGACAAAAAACGCAAATCCGCGCGGCAAGATCAAGCGCGCGATGAACCCAAGCCGGCGCCGGCTCGCCCGACTCCGGTCGCAGCCAATCCTCACGACGATACGGCACCGGTGCCGGTCGGCGCCGGGAGTAAAAAGCCCAGCGGTGGCGCCGAGGTGGTGCGGCTGGATCGCTTCCGAAAGAAGTAAGCGCCGGCCCTCAATTGTCCTATCATCGTCGCGCAACGCCGCCGGCAAACGCGAGGGCGCGATGGCTAAAATCCGCAGCAAGACCCGCAGCAAAACCCGCCGCGAGAGCGACGCGTTCGGCCCGCTCGAAATCCCCGCCGACCGGCATTGGGGCGCGCAAACCGAGCGTTCGCGGCACAATTTCCGCATCGGCAGCGAGCGCATGCCGGATGCGATCGTGCGCGCCTTCGGCGCGATCAAATGGGCGGCGGCCGACGTCAACCGCGAATTTGGGTCGCTCGACCGGCGGCGCGCGCAGGCCATCATCCGCGTGGCGCGGGACGTCGCCGCCGGCAAGCTCGGCGGGCACTTCCCATTGCCGGTCTGGCAGACCGGCTCCGGCACGCAGACCAACATGAACGTCAACGAGGTGATCGCAAACCGCGCCAATTTACTGCTGGGCGGCAAGCTCGGCGCCAAGTCGCCGGTACATCCAAACGATCACGTCAACATGAGCCAATCGTCGAACGACAGCTTCCCGACCGCGATGCACATCGCCGCCACGCAGGAAATCGTGCATCGCCTGTTGCCGGCGCTCGCGCATTTGCACAATGCGTTGCAGAAAAAGACCAGGCAGTTCGAACGCATCGTCAAAATAGGACGCACGCACACCATGGACGCGACGCCGCTCACGCTGGGCCAGGAATTCTCCGGCTACGCGGCGCAGGTCAAGGCCGGGATCGCGCGCGTGCGGCTTGGGCTGAAAGAACTCTATCCGGTCGCACAAGGCGGCACCGCGGTCGGCACCGGACTAAATTCCAAAAGACAATTCGCCGGACGCTTCGCCAGGAAAGTCGCGGCAATCACCCGGCTGCCGTTTGTCAGCGCGCCCAACAAATTCGAGGTGATGGCCGGGCACGACGCCTATGTATTCATGCACGGCGCGCTGGTGTCGGTGGCCACTGCGCTGTTCAAGATCGCCAACGATATCCGTTTTCTCGGTTCGGGGCCGCGTTCCGGGCTCGGCGAATTGATCCTGCCGGCCAACGAGCTTGGTTCCTCGATCATGCCCGGCAAAACAAATCCGACCCAGAGCGAAGCGCTCACGATGGTGTGCTGCCAGGTGTTCGGCAACCACACCGCGATCACCGTCGCCGCCAGCCAGGGTCACTTCGAACTCAATGTCTACAAGCCGGTGCTGGCCCATTGCATGTTGCAGTCGATCGGCCTGCTCGCCGACGCAACCCGCTCGTTCACCGACAATTGCGTCACCGGCATCCGCGCCGACAAAGCGCGCATTCGCGACCTGATGCAGCGCTCGCTGATGCTGGTCACCGCGCTGGCGCCAAAAATCGGTTATGACAAGGCGGCACAGGTGGCCAAGACCGCCCACGCCAACGGCACGACCCTGCGCGAAGAAGCAATCAGGCTTGGCTTCGTCACCGACAAAGAATTCGACCGGCTGGTGCGGCCGGAGAAAATGACCCGCCCACGCTGACATCGGCGGCCCGGACGACTTGTGCAGCGGCTCCCCCGCAACGCGGCCTGAGCGGCGTAATGTGAGCGGCGCTTTCGTGTCGCGGCGTGCGGTTGCGCTAATCTACAGTCACAAGTGCGTTATTCGTATCGCGGCAATATTTGACTAAGATCACATGTCATTTTTGCAATACGACAGTTGCCGTAACAGTTCTTTTAGTTTAATTCTTGTGAATTAAAGTATAACCCCCTGAATACATAAATATACATTGCTGAATTTCGATGCACCACACCGAATATCCCATCCTTTTGCAAATATATTCCGAGATATACGACAAGTTGTCGGCCCCGTTCAACTAACCGCGGTTTGAATTATTGGTTTCAGCGGCCGCAATATAGTCATGCGGTCTTATGGAATCGTCCGCCTGACCAGCTAAAGGCTGGCTACCGTCACGGGAATGGCATATTGCGCGCAGAGCACTGTACCCCGTAGCGGGACAGGTTCGGCCACGTATCGAATTCTCCCGCCGAGTTAAGGCAAGGCTTGAGGCAAGACTTGAGACAAGGCTTGAGTCATGGCTGAGGTCGTCAATCTTCGGACAGCCCGCAAGCGAGCCAAGCGGCGGCAAGCTCAATCGCTCGCCGCCGAAAACCGGCTCGCCCACGGACGCCCCAAAACCGAGCGCTTGCGCGATGCCGCCCGCGCGGAAAAAGCCGGTCGCGACCTCGACCGCCACCGGATCGAGCCCGGAGACGGCCGATGAAATCGCCGGTCATAAAACGCTCGATCGTCATTGCCGGTCACAAGACCAGCGTGAGTCTTGAAGATGCGTTCTGGAAAGGTATGAAGGAGATTGCCGTCGGACGTGACATCGCTTTGTCCGATCTCGTTGCCTTGATCGATACCGGCCGCCGGCACGGAAATCTCTCGTCGGCCATACGCCTGTTTGTCCTCGACCACTATCGCACTCAGGCCGGCGAAGGGCGCGCCGCACGCGATGCCGCAGCGCGGGCAAGATCCGCGGCGCTGCGGGCCGACTGACGCCGCCGAATTTTACCGGCACGTCTACGTCGCACTTTCCTGGCTCAACGCGACGATCTTGCCGGGATTCATGATGTTGTGCGGATCGAGCGCGCGCTTGAGCGCGGCCATGGCTGCAAGCGCGGGCGCACCGTGCTCGGCCAGCAGATATTTCATTTTGCCCTGACCGACGCCATGTTCGCCGGTGCAGGTGCCGTCCATGGCGAGCGCGAGTTCGACCAGCCGCTCCATCAAAATATTTGCGCGCTTGACCTCATCCCTGTCGTCCATATCGACCAGCAAAGTGAGATGGAAATTGCCGTCGCCGACATGGCCGATGATCGGCGCGATCAGCTTAAGCTCGGCGATATCGCGTTGCGTTGCCGCGACACATTCGGCCAGCCGCGAGATCGGCACGCAAACGTCGGTGGCGAAGGCTTGCGAGCCCGGCCGCAGACGCCGGCCCGCATGATAGGCGTCGTGGCGCGCCTGCCACAGCCGCGAGCGGTCCTCCGGCCTGGTCGCCCAATCGAACGGTCCGCCGCCGAGCTCTTTGGCGATCTCGCCGAAACGCTGCGACTGCTCTACGACGCTGGCCTGCGTGCCGTGGAACTCCACGAACAGCATCGGCACTTCCGGCAGCGTCAATTTCGAATAGGCGTTGGAGGCTTTGATTTGCAGCGCGTCGAGCAATTCGATGCGCGCGACCGGGATGCCGGACTGGATCGTCAGGATGGTCGCGGTGCAGCACGCCTCGACCGACGGGAACGGGCACACGCCCGACGCAATCGCCTCCGGGATGCCGGAGAGCTTGAGCGTCAGTTCCGTGATGATGCCGAGCGTGCCTTCCGAGCCGATCATCAGCCGCGTGAGATCGTATCCCGATGACGATTTCTTTGCGCGCCGCGAGGTCGTCATCAACTCGCCATTCGCCAGCACGACTTTCATCGCCAGCACATTGTCCTTCATGGTGCCATAGCGCACGGCATTGGTGCCGGAGGCGCGCGTCGCCGCCATGCCGCCGAGCGAGGCGTCGGCGCCGGGATCGATCGGAAAAAACAGGCCCTGATCGCGCAGGTGTTCGTTGAGCGCCTTGCGCGTGATGCCCGGCTCGATCACGCAATCGAGGTCCTCCGCATGCACCGCAAGCACTTTGTTCATGTCGCGGAAGTCGACCGATACGCCGCCGAACGGTGCGTTGACGTGGCCTTCGAGCGAGGTGCCGGTGCCGAACGCAATCACCGGCACGCGATGCGTGGCGCAAATGCGCACGATCTCCTGCACGTCCTTCGTGTTCTGCGGGAA
Source organism: Rhizobium sp. Q54 (assembly GCA_945861895.1). Classification (GTDB taxonomy): domain Bacteria; phylum Pseudomonadota; class Alphaproteobacteria; order Rhizobiales; family Xanthobacteraceae; genus Pseudolabrys. Next base: position 3,906 of record CAMAWF010000098.1, on the reverse strand, counting down.
TACGACCGCATCGGGCGGCTGGTTCGCGATCCAAGTGAGCGTATTGCCGTGCTGCTCGCGCACCGCTTGCGAGGTCACCAGCCGGTTGCCGAAGGCCGCGGCCAGCAAAGCGATCGCGGCTTCGACCGCTTTCGGGTCGCGCTTGCTTACGATTTTCGCCGCCGCCGCCGATGTCATCGTGCCGTCCCGGGATGATGCCGGAACGTGGCGGGGATGGCCAGCGGCGTCAAGCTGCGGGTGAGCGGGTATCAAGCCCGGCGCATAGATGTCCCGGTCGCGGCGCCAAACCGCCAGCCTGTCCGGAGTTTGAATTTAACCCGCGACCGCCGCGTTGACTTGTTTTGCGTTTGCAGCACGGCCGACCAGTTCGCTGTAATCCGCAATCGGACGCGGCCGACCGATCAGATAACCCTGCACCTCATCGCAGCCTTCCTGCGCTAAAAACGCATGCTGGGTTTCGGTCTCGACACCTTCTGCAAGGACCGGAACATTCAGGCTATGACCGAGACCGATGACGGCGCGGACAATGGCGATTGAGTGACGGTTGTGTTCCAGATCGCCAATAAAGCTGTGGTCGATCTTGATCTTATCGAAGGGGAACGAATGTAGATAAGACAACGAGGAGTATCCCGATCCGAAATCATCCATCGCGATCTTTATGCCAAGCGACTTGAGCTTATTGAGGATCGACACTGCGCGCGAAAAATCGTCGATCAACACGCCCTCGGTAATTTCCAGTTCGAGTCGGGCCGCGGCGAGGCCGGTCTCGAACAGGATCGAATGCACGAGATTCGGCAGATCGCCGTGGTGAAATTGGACCGGAGAGATATTGACGGCGATTGTCAGCGGCTGCGGCCATGATGCAGCTTCACGGCATGCTTCGCGCAGAACCCATTCTCCGATTGGAATGATGAGGTGGCTTTCCTCGGCAATCGGGATAAAAGAGCCGGGCGGGATCATGCCGCGTTTCGGACATTGCCAGCGGACCAATGCTTCAAACCCGATGGTTTCGCCCGCCGTCTTACTCTGCGGCTGGTAATGCAAGAGCAGCTCACCGCGATCGACTACGGATTGCAAATCGTTCTTCAATGCACGGCGCTCGCGCAGCTGGGCGCCCATTTCTGCTTCGAAAAACAGCGCCGATCCCAGCACCTCGGTCTTGGCCCGATAGAGGGCGGTATCTGCGTTGAGCAGCAGCGTTTTTACGTCGGTGCCGTCAGCGGGATAAACCGCACCGCCCATACTCAGTCCCAGTTTCAGCTGGTGCCCGTCGATCTCAAATTCATCGACCAAGGCGGCGAGGAGCCGATCGGCGAGCGCCGCTGCGGCCGCCGGCTGATCGCCATCCGTCACGATCAGCATAAACTCGTCACCACCGAGACGCGCAATGAATGACCCTCCAGCAGCCGCTTGCAAACGGCGAGCCGTTTCCTTCAGCAGCGCATCGCCGACGATATGTCCGTAGACGTCGTTGATCTCCTTAAAGCGGTCAAGGTCTATGCTTAAAAGGGTAAAGCGATCGCCGGTCTTCGCCGCCTGATCGATGACGTGATCGATAGTGCTGTTGAAGGAGGCCCGGTTAGGCAAGTCAGTCAGCGTATCATAATGCGCCATATACGAGATGCGCTGCTCCGACCGTCTCCGCTCGGTCACGTCGTCGAGCACAGATAGCAAATATCGCGGCTTTCCATCGTCGTCCCGAATGGCGACCTTCTTTGCCGTGATAAGACGAATAGCATTATTAAATGCAAGAATTGAATGTTCATCGGTAGTGACCGCTTCATTGGACTGCAATGTTTTGCTATCGGACGCCACGATTATTGCGGCGCGTCCTTCCGGGAACAGCTCGCGCGCGGATTTTCCAATCACTTGGGCGCGAGCATCGCCTGAAAATTCTTCATAAGCTCGATTGACCAGCGCAAACCGGCAGTCAAGCGCGTCCGTCGCCGCGCTTGGTACATCCTTGACTATAATCGGGAGGGGAACATGATCGATGACTGTGTCGAGGAACTTCTTTGTGCGGCGAAGCTCGTCTTCGGCCAGCTTGATGCTGGTGATATCGTGGATGGCTGACAATCTGGCTTGCCGGCCGGCGTAATTCAAACAGCGTGAATTTACGGCGACATCAATTACGGTTCCATCCGACCTCCAGTGTTGTCCGGTATTACTCGTGATTTGCGCATCCGATAACGTACGCAGAAAATGTTCATAGCTGCCGCGCTGCTCGGCCGGGCGCAAGTCGGGCACTGTCATAGTCATAAACTGCTCGCGGCTATAGCCGTAGTGCGTGACGGCGGCGTCGTTGACCGCAAGGAAACGCAGACTTTCCCGATCGAAAACCCACATCGGCACGGGATTGCCTTCAAACAGCAGCTGGAATGACTCCTCGCGGCGCTTTGCCACTGTCACGTCTTCATGTGTCGCCACCCACCCACCGTCTGCCATCGGCTGGTTCACGATATGAATCAGGCGGCCGTCGCCCGTTTCAACCGTTTGGGCTATCACTTGCCGATCGGCAATTTGCACCCGTATTTCGGAACAATACTTATGCGGGTCGCCTGTAAACGATCCCGATTCCGCCCGATGCTGGATGAGTTCAAGAAACGTCAGACCGGGCTTAACTACTTCGGGCGACAGACCGTACATTTGAATATAGCGTTCATTGCAAATGACGATCCGCGCCGATGCATCGAACATCAAAAGCCCCTGCGACATGTTTTCAAGGGCTGTGTCGAATTGAAGCTTTTGCTTCTCGTTTAGATTTTTTGCGATCACCTGTTCGGTGATATCTTCATGGGTGGCCACCCAGCCGCCGCCCGCCATCGGCATATTTACGACGCGAAACGATTGGCCCGCGGCACTTTGAATGACTATGCTTGTCATCTCCTTCCGGGCCAGATTGTTCAGAAGTTCCCGGTGGAATTCCTCTACGTCTCCCAGAAAGATGCCAAGCTCCTGCCGGTGGCGGAGCAGTTCCCTAAACGTGCATCCGGGCTTCACTACGTCCGGCGACAGCCCGTACATTTCGATGTACCGCTGATTGCACAGGACAATTCGCTCGGACGCGTCGAACATCACGAGCCCCTGCGCCATGTTGCTCAGGGCTACGTCGAATCGCTGACTTTGCTCCCGGAACTGTTCGGCTTTTTCCCCCGCGGCGCGCGCCCGCACCAGGGATTGGTAATTCCGAAACATCCTGATGAAGAGAAATGCAAACGCCGCGATTGCGACAATGGTCAGCACGGAGATGCAAATGACGTATACAGCCGTTTGCTTCCAATCTGCGAAAACCGCGGCGGTGGTTTTGGTTATGGCCACCACGACCGGGTATCTGCCGACGCGATGGGCCGCAACTATACGGAGGTGACCATCGATTGCGTCCATGTTCATACCGACCGCATGATCGGCAGTGGAGACGAGCTTCAGACTTGTGGCATCCGGGAAGCGGCGCCCGATGTCTGATTCAATTCTGGGAATACGCGTGAACAGTATACCGTCCTTGCGAAAAAGACCCATTCCGCTCCCGGCTTCAAAAGTAATTTCACTGAAATATTTATCGAAATATTCCAGTTCCAGCGCAGCCGAGATCAGTCCCAAGAACTCGCCATTTGGCCCGGAAATCTTGCGCGTAAAAGGTACGATCCAGCTTCCGGTGGCACGATTTCGAATTGGCTCACTTATGAAAAAAATCTGATCCGGATTGGATTGATACACCTTGAAGAAGTCGCGGTCGCTAACGTCGATATCCGGAATTGGCCGATACTGTTGAAAAAAGATTTTAGAGGGTTTTCTGAGCAACATTGATTCGAGACATGAGCTAAACACGCAACATTGATTCAAAAGATCGTTCGTTCCGATTCGATTGTTGCGTTCCGGTGGCATGCTGCGGACTTTTTCAACAGTATC
>CAMAWF010000097.1 GCA_945861895.1 Rhizobium sp. Q54 | reverse complement strand
TGCCCCCGACGGACGCCGCGCTATAAGAGCGGCCGACCGCTCATCGGAGGACAGGTGGCCGAGTGGTTTAAGGCACACGCTTGGAAAGCGTGCGTGGTGTAACAGCCACCGCGGGTTCGAATCCCGCCCTGTCCGCCAGCGAGGCACGCGAACTATTCTCCAGAGCGCGCTGGGAGGCGATAGCCCCCGATTTGGCCGGCAAAGCGCGCGCAATTCCGAACACTCGCCGCTCAGTTACTCGGGGATCATCGGCGTATCCCGGTCCAATTGGCGGACTTTCTCCACCGCTAATTCGGGGAGTGTCGATTTACACCCGACCACGTCGGTCTATAATTTGGGCTTAGATTTCAATTTTTAGACCGCCATCTAATTTTTTAGTGCCATCCAAATCCCGATTTTTCTCGAGAGGGACTAGCCGTGACTGAGCACCTTGAAGCTCTCCCGTCGATCGATGCCAATCAGTTGAGGACGATCGAGGCCGACGAGATCGCGCAATGCTTCTGGAGAGGTCCGAGAGGCGTCAGGGGCGGCAATGGAGAGTTTGTCTGGCAGGCTTCAGGAACGCTGAAGCTTACCTACGAGATAAGCCTCACCTTGCCGCCACCGCTACATGAATATTTCCAGGACGAAATAAATCTTTCGCTCATCAAGAACACCCAAATTGAAAAGCCCCTGAGCTGGTGGCTGGAATGCCCGGGATGTTGCCGCTCGCGACGCTTCCTGTATTTCGAAGAGGGTGAGTGGCTGTGCCGCGTTTGCCACCGGCTGCAATATGCGAGTCAGCGCATGGGAACCCCGGCGCGCCTGGTAGTTCAAGCGATGGAAGTGACTGCCAAGATCGCCGGTGGCCGTCCCAAGGGAATGCACCACCGGACGTATCGGGCTTTGCAGGCCGAGAGCAAGAGGCTGCAAAGCTTGGCCGAGGAGTACGACTTTCGTGAACCGAACAAAGAGGTAATGTTTCGCAGCACATTCGAATGGGGCAGGCGCAGGCGCAAAGCCAAGAAACCCGACAGCGTGCCGGTCCCACCCCTTTTCTAGGGATGCATCGTCCGGGTTGAGCGGAGCAGCAGTGTGGGGTCACGGGTGCCATCATTGATATTGCCAATCCAGGACTCTGCTTTCCTTCAGATCCTTCAAGACAACGCCGCGAGGCTGCCTGCCGTCGATGATCGCCTCGACAAGGTCGGGCGCCAGGAAGGCAAGCGGCAGATGGCGCGTGATGTAGCTGACACGGCAACCCTCGTGACGAGCGAGATCATGCGCCGAACGTGCAGTGCCAGCTTCGAGCAATTCACGCCAGTGGTTTGTTCGCGCAACCGCGCGCACGAGCGCTTTATCGAGACGCCCCGTCTTCGGGGCACCACCGTCGACGCTGACAATTGCCTTCCCGCTAGCGGCGGATTTCAGACAGACCGGCACAGTGATGATGTTTGAACCCGATCCGCCTTTGCCGCCTTTCGATTTGTTGGCGAGCGCCGACCTAGCCTCTTCGGTCAGCGTCAGAACGACTTCATCAGTTCTGATTTCGACGCCGGCAACAATCGCTCTGATCCGGTTCGCGAGTTCCGCCGGTGTCAGCAATGGCCAGCGCTTCGTCTCGGTTTCCGGCAGCCTGCGCTGAAGCTCCGCTACGACAAGCTCTTCGATCGACGCGGCCGGAATACGCGCAATCGTACCCGGCGCGGCCTTGCGACCGCGGTCCAGTCCCTGGCTCAGGTAGTATCGATAGAGCTGTCCATTGGCCTTTCGCGTATAACCCGGGTTCATGCGGTTGCCGCCGTCATCCCGGATGTGGCCCGTCAGCATGTGACCAGCCCCGGAGGCCCTTGCGCGCTGGCTGGCCTTGCGATTGCGGCCCATGGCCTGCTGGACCCGATCCCAAAGCGCTTTTGGCACAATCGCCGTGTGTTGCCCGGGGTGGGCCACTCCCTTGTGCAGGGTAATGCCGAGGTAAAGCCTGTTCTGCAGCAGATGGTAGAGAGCACCGCGACCGAAGGGCTTGCCGCCATGCTTGTTGCCGCGCCGGGAGACCTTGGCTTTGCTGACGACCCCTCGCTTGCGAAGGTCATCGACAAGATCGGAGACACACCCCAGTGCGAGATAGCGACGAAATATCAGGCGAACGTGCTCGGCTTCGGCATTGTTGACCTTCAACTGGCGATCCTTGACCTCGTAGCCCAGCGGGACAGTGCCGCCCATCCACATGCCCTTGCGCTTGGAGGCCGCGATTTTGTCCCGGATCCGCTCGCCCGTGACCTCCCGCTCGAACTGGGCAAATGACAGCAGCACATTCAAGGTCAGCCGGCCCATGGAGCTGGTCGTATTGAACTGCTGGGTAATCGATACGAAGGAGGCACCATGGCCATCCAGGATCTCGACGATCTTGGCGAAGTCGGCCAGCGAGCGGGTGAGCCGGTCGACCTTGTAGACCACGACGATGTCGACCAGCCCCTGCTTCAGATCGGCCATCAGGCGCTTGACCGCGGGCCTTTCCATGGTGCCACCAGAGAAGCCGCCATCGTTGTAGGCGGTCTTCACCAGCTTCCAGCCCTCATGGGCCTGGCTCTTGATATAGGCCTCGCAGGCCTCCCGCTGGGCATCGAGGGAGTTAGGCCAAGCTGCAACAGGTGCTTCGGGTCGGGTGATCGCTTTAGCTTCGTATCGACCACCTCGTAGGAAAAATCGCCAAGCTTGGAAGGGCGCGCCACGCGCTCAAGAAAATCAGCATAAAGGGCCGCGCGACCGAAACTAAGTGTGCGCCCCACGGCAGGCTCTCCCATCCAAACGGCGGATGCACAAGAGAGCCGCAAGGTCTCCACGAAGTTAGTGGCGTGTTGGATATTATCGGCTTTGTCGCTTTCGATATTGGTTTGCTCACGATTGCGCGCTTACAGTCACTTACCGGTCGAGTTGCATACTCTTGGAGCTGAGGAGTTGATCCTGCCAAAACCTCGCCCGCAGAAGGCGCCAACGAACACGGTAGAGGTTGCGCTAAGGCGCGAGGCCGCCGCACCGAGCACGGCGCCCGCTCGGTTGGCGATTTTGGTCGAAGAGGGCGTCACGTTGGCTAGGCTCGTGGCCCGCAATTCGTCGTCACCGCCCGCATTGCTGGAAAAGCTCGGGTCCCATAGCGATCCAGGAGTGCGTAAATGGGTAGCGAGAAATGCCAATACGTCAGCGCAAGTGGCGGTTCGCCTAGGAGCACAGTTCCCTCAGCAGATTCTCGAGAATCCGGCGTTTGATCTTTACCTGCTTGAGCACCCTGACTTGCTCGAAAAGATTGGTATCGGCGCGCTGCGGAGCATCCTTAGACGTAATACTTGTCCGCAGGGCCTCTTCGAATATGCGGTGGGGTTCGGGGACGAGATTACCCAACTTTCGATTTTGCAAAATGCCGCAGCGCCGAAATCTGTAGTTGAGCGCCTGGCACAAAGCCCACATTCGGTGGTTCGTGATGCCGTGGCAATGCACGTTTCAATTTCCAAAGAGATGAAGCTGGAGACAGTGCGCAAACGTTTCGAGGCAGCACTGGTTGCGACCGGGAAGGAAGCCAAGCCGACGCCAATGCACAATGCGCTTGCGTATCTTTTGGCCTTACCAGCGCCAAATGGCAAACACAGTGCCATCCTGTCCAGCAGGGAGCAGATGATAATTGAGACGGCCGAGCCGGATACTGATGTGCGCTGTGCTGTTGCAATCAACCCGGCAACGCCAGTACCTGTTCTTGAGAAATTGGCTTTAGATCAAAATCCGCACGTCCGGCAGAAGGTCACAGCTAATGGTTCCACGCCAGTGGAGCTTCTGGACAAGTTAAGCAAGGATCACGACAGCAAGGTCCGACGAAGTATTGTGTGGAACCCACTAGCGCCCTTGTTCGTGCTGTGGCGCCTCGCCGAGGATCCTGACGAATGGGTCCGACTTGCTCTTGCCGATTATCGGTCGACGCCAGTCGAGATTCTGGACAAGCTAAGTACAGATCAACACAAAGAGGTCCGGCGGAGTCTTGCGAGGAACCCGTCCGCGCCCTTGTCCGCCCTGCGGCATCTTGCCAAGGATCTCGAAGAAATTGTCCGTATCAATGTTGGTAGAAATCCGTCAACGCCAGTCGAATTTCTGGACTCGCTGAGTCAGGATCAAAGCCGATGGATCCGTATCGCCGTCTCGGAGAATCCGTCGGCACCAGTTGCTATTCTGGAGAGATTGGTCACGGATCTGGACCACGGAGTTCGTTACGCCGTCGTTGAGAATCCATCAACGCCAGTTGCTGTGCTGGAGAAGCTGGCCATGGATACGGCCGAATGGGTTTCTCGGAACGCTATAGAGCGCCTGTCGACAGCGAAGACCAAAGAGATCGACTGGCCGCATCCAACAGCGCCCGTGAGAGTGCGGTCCACACCAACCAAAGACCAAGACAAAGCTAACGGTCGCAATGTAGACCAAAACGCGTCGATGGCATTTACCGAGGCTGTGTCAGCAATGATTGCGGTACCTCAAAACCGATATCTCCGTTGGGTCGTCGCAGAAAGCCAGTCGACGCCAGTCCCGGTGTTGAAAAAACTGGCTTGGGATAGAAGTCAAGATGTCCGCCAGGCTGTTGCTGCAAATCCCTCGGCGCCAGTCAGTGTGTTGAAACTTCTAGCTACTGATCAACACGCACAGGTTCGTCAGGGGGTTGCGAAGAACTTTTCCACACCAATGGCTATTCTCACGAAACTGGCAAGGGACAAAAATCGAAATGTGCGCCTCCTCGTTGCCAGAAACCGGTCCGCGTCAGCTGCTTTACTCGCGCATCTGGCGAGGGATAATGACGCATCGGTCCGCAGCAAGATTGTGGAGCACCCGGCTGCGCCGGTAACTGTCCTCAGGACACTGGCTGCAGATAAAAGCGCATTGGTCCGCTGCGGGGTCGCGGAGCATCCGTCCACGCCTGTAACCATTCTCAAGATTCTAGCCAAGGATAAGAGCGCATTGGTCCGCCGCAAAGTCGTAAAGCACCCTTCAGCGCCCCTAGCTGTCCTCGCGATTCTGGCTAAGGATCGAAGTGAAGATGTCCGTTGGCATGTCGAACGGAAAATGGAATTGATTTGGCAGAAATCGTCGACATCGCCAAACACGAAGCTAGCCGTGCTCAAGAATCTGGCTATGACTAGGGAAGTACACATCCGCCGCAAGATCGCGGAAAACGGGTCGACACCCGCAACACTACTCAAGACGCTGGCCAAGGATGAGGATCCAGAGGTCCGTCGGGCTGTGGCGGAGAGACACTCGACACCGGCTACTGTACTCAAGATGCTATCTACGGATCAGGATCCGCGTGTCCGTCAGGCCGTGGCGCGGCAACGGTCAACGTCAGAAAACACACTAAAGACACTCGCAACGGATCCAGACCAATCTGTTCGGTACGCCATCGCCGAAAACCCATCAACTCCACCGCACACCCTCCAATTTCTTGCCTGCTGCGTAGAGACCGCATTGGAAGTTCGCGACCGGTGTGCGGCAGCACTCTGCGCGACTAACAAGAAAGTCGCTCTTGCAGCATTGCGGCAAGAGATACTGACATCACTAACAGGCCCAGCTATTGGCTCCTATTCGCGCTTGCTCGGCTTCTTACTGCCCGATTGCCCGGTCGCATCACTGGCTAGAGCGCAGAGGTCATCCTCTTGGCTTGAGCGCTGCGCGATAGCGCTGCATCCCGCGTCGCCAATATCTGCCCTTCAGCACCTTGCAGGCGATGGCAATACGATGGTTCGATCGGCAGCGGTTGAACGCCTCAAAGGAATGCAGGCGCAGCGCTAAACGTACATTGGCTAGTGCCGGTCCAAACCCAAGCCTTGTGATGCAAACTACCTAGTGCGCATAAATCAGAATAGCGAGAGGCCGAGCGTGGCGAAGAAACAACAAACGAAAACGGAAGCCGAGGTTGTAGTGGCTACCCGGATTAGCGCTGCATCGCCTACGGACTTGATGGCAGCACTCGTTCGACTAGTAGCAGGTGACGTCAAACTTAGTGTGATGATCTGGGGTCCCCCTGGCGTCGGCAAGTCCAGCATCGTCGCACAGACAGCAGCGAAGTCCTCGCTCCGATTAGTTGATCTACGGCTGAGCCAACTTGCGCCGACAGATCTTAGAGGCCTGCCGGTGGCTCGCGATGGCAAAGCGCAGTGGTATCCACCCGAATTTCTGCCGCACGATGGCCGCGGAGTGCTTTTCCTTGACGAAATCAACATGGCGCCACCAGCGATGCAAGGAATCGCGCAGCAGCTGATCCTCGACCGAAAGGTTGGCTCCTACGTCCTGCCGGAGGGATGGTTCGTGTGGGCTGCCGGCAATCGAAAGGAGGATCGGGCCGCCGTATTCGACATGCCGGCACCGCTCGCCAACCGGTTTGTTCATCTGACCGTGGAACCTGACTTCACCAGCTTTAAGGAGCATGCGATTTCGGTCGGCGCGAGCGAACGAATTTTAGCATTCCTCGCATTCCGCCCCAACCTGCTTCACCAGGTGAACGACCTGAAGCCTGCCTGGCCGTCACCAAGGTCCTGGATGATGGCGAACGAGTTACTCAATGCTGGTCTACCGGTCGCGGCGGCTGTTGGGAGTAGTGTCGCAGAGGAATTTGAGGCGTTCGAGGCGATCTATCGCGAGTTGCCCGACTTGACCGGAATTCTTGCCGGCGGCAGCACCGTGGATTTCCCAGCAGAGCCCTCAGTGCGCTATGCCGTAACCATTGGCTTGACCATCAGGATCGAGACACCCGAGCAGGCAAAGAATGCCATTCTGTGGATCAGCGAACGGGCGCCGGCAGAGTGGTTTCAATTATTTGTGGGCGACGTACTGCGAAGAATGCGGGCGTCGGGAAAGGGTGAGCTCCTGATTCAAGCACTGGTCGGAAATGACCGCCTGCGCGCAGCGCTCAGCGAGTTTCGCGGACTGCTTCTGGGATGAACCAGGATCAGCAGATCTCGCGGGCGCTGCTGCAGCTGCGGATGTCGTCGCCTTTTTTTGCCGCCCTGTTGTTGTTCGCGCGACTGGAGGCGCGACCAGAATCAGGAACAGCGGCAACGGACGGCCGATCAATCTATTACGATCCGGCTTTCTTTGCCTCTCTTGGCTCCGACGGTATCTCAGCGGTGCTGCTACACGAGGTATTACACTGCGCATTGCGGCACCCAAGCCGTTGCGGTTATCGCGACCCTAAAATCTGGAATTTCGCGGCGGACATTGTGGTCAACGGCATAATCTCAGAGCATGGTCGATTCGCACTTCCAATGGGAGCGATTCGGGACAAGGCGCTGGAGCGCTTCGCTGTCGAGGAAGTCTATGAACTTTTGCTGCGCCAGAACATCTCGGTGCCTGCCAGCATGGATCTCGATCTGCTTCCTGCCGCCACGGAAGAAGTTGGCAAGCAGGCATACTGGCCGTCGGCACTAAGGCATGCGCGCGTCGTTTCTGAATCGATGGGCCAGTTAGGCAGAGGCGATATCCCAGCTGGTCTGGCACGGGAAGAGCAGGCAAGCGACACGGCGCAACTGGATTGGCGGATCCTGCTTTGGCGCTTTCTCGTCCGCACGCCGACGGACTTCGAAGGTTATGATCGCCGCTTCATTGGTCAGGGCCTTTACCTCGACGCCATCGACGGCGGTGCGCTGACCGTGAACGTAGCAATAGACACCAGTGGTTCTATACGGCCATCGGAGATGTCACTGTTTCTCTCCGAGGTGATGCGAATTCTTGGTGTCTACCCGCATGTAGTTTGTCGTCTGTACTACGCCGACGCCGCTCTCTACGGTCCATATGAGTTGACACAAGGCGGCCCTTTGCCAGAGGTGCAAGGTGGCGGAGGAACGTCCTTCCGACCATTCTTTAGCGCCGTAGGGCATCTTTCGCCCGACGGTACCACCGAACAACCGTGCGTGTACCTGACAGACGGCTTCGGTGATTTCCCTGAGTATCCCCCTCTGCAGCCCGTCCTTTGGATCGTTACGCCGGGAGGTTTGGCTGACAGCGCTTTTCCTTTCGGTCAAGTCGTTCGCCTGCGCAACGGGATGGGGTGAGAACCGACACATCCTGCGATGTTTCATTCTGAAGAGAATCGCAATGCCGTAACGGCCGGCTATATCATCCATGGTATTCCTAAATCGGGGACGAGACTCATATTTCCATTGTCCTATCACTCGATCGTAACTCTGGCTTGGTGTGCTTCGAATCATCCAGCTGAGTGGAAGGGCTATGGCACTGATCATGATCTTCGGGAAAGCTGGCGCGTATGGATGTCGCGCTTGCCGCGACGTTATTGAATTTTGAACCTGCCACCGTTAAGCGCGGCCTTCCAGGATACACACTAACGACACTCGCAACGGACCGCCACCTCACGTCCCGACCACCCCGCGGCCTGACGCGTTCATTTCCGCTTGCCGAGCCCCGGTGCACCCGCCGCGGCTCCCTTGCTGATGGGTCGCCTGCCGCCGCCGCTCTTGCCCCAGATGTTGGCGGTGCGCGGGAGGGAGGCCGTGATCTTGCGCTCCCGCTTTAGCTGTTGTTGTTCCTCGCGCGCCTTGGAACTCTTCACCTTACGCAGCTCTTGCGGCAGCGTGATGGCCAACGCGGCATCCAGCGCTTCGGCCCGCAACATGAGCTTGGCGACCCCTACCGAGGTGTGAACCTCCGCCGCCGCCGTCGGTTCGACCGCGGTGGCGTATACGATGCCCACGGGCCGCCCCTCAGGCAACTTGACACCCCGATCTGTACCGGGGAACGCGTAAACCAGGTCGTTTGCTTCCGGCCTCAGCCTGGCCTTCATCCACCGCGCACGCTGTCTTCTTGGAAACATTGTCAGTCGCCTGTCAAGAAATGCGAGGTACTGAGCCTATTCGTCGAGCCCCAGCTTCCGACGTATGTCCGGCGGAACGAATGGAGTAGTGCCGCTCGTCCGGCAGTTTTCAACGTAGCGTCGCCATGTGGTCAACTGAGTGTCTTCGGCGGTCGCTTCCAACCGGATATGAGCCTTCGTTTTTGGCCTGCCGTTTTTGGGTCCCTTCGACCAACCCTTCCGGGTTGTTCGAATGCCCTTGTCGCGACGGGTCTGAAGCCCTTTGGAAAGTCCCTTGTACATCCCCTGCTCCTTTGAACATCCCACCCTTATGACTCTTCGGATCGACGCTCTCACCTCGGCGGCCTCTCTGGTCGCTTCTGATATAGAAATTTCTGAAACCCCACGAACGCCTCCTGTCTCGCCATACGGCGAGATCGTGACGACAATCGCCGACGCATTGATTTGCCGTAGCTCAATCAAGTCATAGGGACTCGCGACCCAATCTTTCGGCTGTCTCTCGCGCGCAATCAAATGAGCCGCTGCCAAGCCCTCGCGCCGCACTTTTGCATCCGCGGCAACGGCTTTGCCATGATTCAGGTACGATAACAGCATTGTGTCAGTGTCCGGATCAATGCAGATCACTTGCGCACCGACGTCGGCCAGCCTTGATCCCAATTCCCTGTTCGCACCCGAAGAATCCCTGTTTCCCGGCAGATAATTCCCTGTTCCGTGATCGCCGAAATCAGCGTTGCAGCCAGAAAGAACGAGCATTTTCGGGCTTTCCTCGCGGTGACACCAAAGCAGCGAATCGAAATTCCCTGCTATTTTCCCTGTTAGCAGGGAATTTGCCGTGGAGAATGGTTCGCGTTGGACTGCGCGCACCGCCAGCGAGGCGCGCGAACTATTCTCCGGCGCGCGGTGCGAAGCTTTACGCCGCTTTGTGACCGGCAATAGCGCGCTAAATCCGAACGACGAAGCTCACATTCCTGGAATTCCTGGGCGACCGCGGCGGAAATTTAGCCGTGTTTCTCCACCGCTTGATTCGGGGGTGTCGATTTACATCCGGCTCAAACGGCCGGTAATTTCATAGAGATTTCGACAATTCAAAGAGATTTCGTTTTTTGAGTCGGATTTTTGCCCCAATATTTCAACGGGACCTGCAGATGACTGAGCACATCGAAGCTCTTCCGGCCATCGACGTGTATGAATTGATGACCGTTGGCCGCAATGAAATCGCGCACTGCTCGTGGCTGAGTCCGAGAGGCTTGCTTGAGGGCGATGGCAAATTCAAGTGGCAGTTCGAAAGCACACTCGCGTTTACCTATGAATTGAATCGACTTCTGCCGCCCCCGAGAAACGAACATTACGAAGGCACCATCGATCTTCAACTTGTAAGGCATCCGCAGCCTCACAAGCCCAATAGCTGGCTGCACGAGTGCCAAGGATGTGGCGGCGGGTACCGCTTCTTGTATTTCGTTGGCGGCGAATGGCGGTGCCGCGTTTGTCATAGGCTGACGTACGCCAGCCAACGTGTGCGCGGGCCAATGCGGCGGCTTCGCCGGGCTCAGGAAATACTTGCCACGATCGCAGACGGCCGTCCCAAAGGAATGCATGAACGTACGTATCTAGCCCTGCAGGCAAAGAGCAAGAGGCTACAGAAACTGGCTGAGAACTACGACTTTCGCAGTCCAAACAAGGAAGTTCTTTTGCGCTGCGTTTTCCAATGGGACAGACGTCAGCCCATTCCCAAGCAGGGCGTTCCGGTGCCGCCCCTCTTTTAGGAAACGTAAGTGTCTGCATGGCTGCGTCCTCTGCTGCGCCCGCGGGTGCGATCATTGATTCTGCCAACCCAAGACTTTGCTTTCCTTCAGATCCTTCAAGATGACTCCGCGGGGCTGCCTGCCATCGATGATCGCCTCGACAAGGTCGGGCGCCAGGAAGGCAAGCGGCAGATGGCGCGTGATGTAGCTGACACGGCAACCCTCGTGGCGAGCGAGATCATGCGCCGAACGTGCAGTGCCAGCTTCCAGCAATTCACGCCAGTGATTTGTTCGCGCGACAGCGCGCACAAGCGCTTTGTCGAGGCGTGCCATTTTTGGAGCACCACCTTCGAGGCTGACAATTGCCTTCCCGCTCGCGCCGGATTTCAGGCAGACCGGCACAGTGATGACGTTTGAACCGGTTCTGCCTTTGCCACGTTTCGATTTGCTGGCGAGCGCCGTCTTGGCCTCGTCGGTCAACGTCAGCAGAACCTCATCGGTCCGGATTTCGACGCCGGCAACAATCGCTCTGATCCGGTTCGCGAGTTCCGCCGGCGTCAGCAATGGCCAGCGCTTCGTTTCTGCTTCCGGCAGCCGGCGCTGAATCTCCGTCACGACAAGCTCTTCGATCGACGCGGCCGGAACACGAGCAATCGTACCCGGCTCGGCCTTGCGACCCCGGTCCAGCCCCTGGCTCACGTAGTATCGATAGAGTTGCCCGTTGGCTTTTCGCGTATAGCCAGGGTTCATGCGGTTGCCGCCGTCATCGCGGATACGGCCCGTCAGCATGTGACCCGTCCCGGAAGTTCTTACCCGCTTGCTGGCTTTGCGATTGCGGCCAATGGCCTGCTGGACCCGATCCCAAAGCGCTTTTGGCACAACCGCCTGTCAATTCGCGTCCAACCGTGACCCCCTTTTCGCGTCCAATCGTGACCCCTCTGGGACGGCATGGATGGGCTTATCCCCGTAGTGCATAGGAGGGACCCGCGCGCGTCGCGGTAGCGCTTAGCGCACGCGGACGCGAGGCGCGTGGGA
>CAMAWF010000096.1 GCA_945861895.1 Rhizobium sp. Q54 | reverse complement strand
ACCTCTCCCCGCAAGCGGGGAGAGGTAAAGCGAGTATGTGGCGCTGTCTGATTCAATATCGCTGAATCAAACTATAGCGGCGTTTCAATGTAGTATCTGCGACAGGAACAATTTGGTCCGCTCGTGCTGCGGGTGGGCGAAGAATTCCTCCGGCGCGGCGGCCTCGACGATCTGCCCCTCGTCCATGAACACCACGCGGTTTGCCACCTGACGGGCAAATCCCATTTCGTGGCTGACGACGAGCATCGTCATGCCGTCCATGGCGAGGCCAACCATGGTGTCGAGAACCTCCTTGATCATTTCGGGATCGAGCGCCGAGGTGACCTCGTCGAACAGCATGATCTTCGGCTCCATGCACAAAGCGCGCGCAATGGCGACGCGCTGCTGCTGTCCGCCGGAAAGCTGGCTCGGATATTTCATCGCCTGCTCCGGAATTCGCACGCGTTCGAGATATTGCCGCGCGATCTCCTCGGCATCCCGTTTCGGCATTTTGCGCACCCAGACCGGCGCCAGCATGCAGTTCTCCAGCACGGTCAAATGCGGGAACAGGTTGAAGTGCTGAAACACCATGCCGACGTCGCGGCGCACTTCATCGATCTTCTTGATGTCCGAGGTCAACTCGACCCCATCGACGACCAGGCGCCCGCGCTGATGCACTTCCAGCCGGTTGATGCAGCGGATCAGCGTCGACTTGCCGGAACCGGAGGGTCCGCAAATGACGATACGCTCGCCGCGCGCCACCGTGAGATTGATATCCTTGAGCACGTGAAAATCGCCGTACCATTTGTGCAGTCCGGCGATCTCGATGGCGATCGCGTTTTTCGTCGTAGGCATGATTTTGCTCACCTGCGCCCGCCTCCGAGATGGCGCTCGATGAACAGCGAATAGCGCGACATGGAAAAGCAAAACAGGAAATAGACGATCCCGGCGAAGGCAAAGCCGGTGAACAGCATCGACGGCGTCGCCCAGTTGGGATCGGCGAAGGCTGCCCGCAATTGCCCGAGCAGATCGAAAATCGACACGATCAATACCAGCGTGGTGTCCTTGAACAAGCCGATGAAATTATTGACGATGCCGGGGATGACCAGCCGCAGCGCCTGCGGCAGCACGACAAAGCCCATTGTCTTCCAATAGCCCAGCCCGAGCGCGGACGCCGCCTCGAACTGGCCGCGCGGAATGGCTTGCAATCCGCCGCGCACCACCTCCGCCATATAGGCCGCCGAGAACAGCGCGACGCCGACCAGCACGCGCAGCAGCGCATCGATGGTCCAGCTGTTGGGCAGGAACAGCGGCAGCATGTAGGTGGCGAAAAACAACACCGTGATCAACGGCACGCCGCGCCAGAACTCGATGAACGCCACACAGAGCGCGCGCACCACCGGCATGTGCGAACGGCGTCCGAGTGCGAGCAGAATGCCGAGCGGCAGCGACGCCACGATGCCGGTGACCGCCACCACGAGCGTCACCAGCAGCCCGCCCCAGGAGCGGGTTTCCACGTGTTCGAGCCCGAAATTTCCTCCCACCAGCAGAAAGAACGCCAGCACCGGAAACAGGCCGAACAACAGGATCGTATTGAGCGTCTTGAACGGCGCGCGCGGGATCATCAGCGGCACCAGCAGCATCGCACCCAACGCAAATGTGAGATCGACCCGCCAGTGCAGATGCCAGGGATAAAATCCATAGATCAGCTGGGCGAACTTCGCGCCGATGAACGGCCAGCAGGCGCCGATCGCGTCACCGGCTTTCTCCGGCAGGCAATCGGCGCGGCCGGCGCCCTGCCACACCGCATCGACGAGAAGAAATCGCACAAGCGGCGTCACCACCGTCCAGATGAGAAAAAGACTCAGCAGCGTGAGCGCCGCGTTCAGCCAATTGTTGAACAGGTTGCCGCGCGCCCAGCCAATGACGCCGCGGCTTGCCACCGGCGGCGGCTCCGGCTTGGCCATGGCGGCGCGAACGAAGGCGGCATGTTGCGTCATCGCGGCCTCACCGTTCCGCCAATTGCAGGCGCGCGTTGTACCAGTTCATCAGCAGACTGGTGACGAGCGAAATGAACAGATAGACCGCCATGGTGATGGCCAAAATCTCGATCGCCTGGCCGGTCTGGTTGAGCGTGGTGCCGGCGAACACCGCGAACAGATCGGGATAGCCGATGCCGACCGCGAGCGAGGAATTCTTCGTCAGATTGAGGAACTGGCTGGTGAGCGGCGGAATGATGACGCGCATCGCCTGCGGGATCACCACCAGCCGCATGCTGCGTCCGGGTTTGAGCCCGAGCGAATAGGCGGCCTCGCTCTGCCCGCGCGGGACGGCAAGAATGCCGGCGCGCACGATTTCGGCGATGAAGGCCGCCGTATAGGTGGATAGCGCGATCAACAGCGCCACGAATTCCGGGATCATGGTGATCCCGCCGACGAAATTAAAGCCGCGAAGTTGCGGGCTCTCGAAGCCGATCGGAAATCCCGTGGCGGCCAGCGCGATGAGCGGCAGGCCGAGGATCAGCCCGGCCGCCGTCCGGCCGACCGGAAACTGCCGCCCGGTCTTTTCCTGGCGGCGCCTTGCCCAAAAACATAGTGCAATTGTCGCGGCAATTCCGGCAGCCAACACGGCCAGCACCACGCCCGCGCCCTCCGCAAACAGCGGGCGCGGCACCACAATGCCGCGGTTGCTCAGAAATATTTCGTCGAACACCGACATGGCTGCGCGCGGCGGCGGCAAAGCGCCGAGCACGGCGAGATACCAGAACAATATCTGGAACAGCAGCGGCAGATTGCGGATCAGTTCGACATAGCCGCCCGCAAGGCGCGCGATCAGCCAATTGCCGGACAGCCGGCCGATGCCCACGAGAAATCCGATAACCGTCGCCAGCGCGATGCCGAGCGCCGACACCAGCAACGTATTGAGCAGCCCGACCAGAAAGACGCGCCCATAGCTGTCGGATTCCTGATAGGCGATGAGCGACTGGTTGACGCCGAAGCCGGCGGTGTTGTCGAAAAAGCCGAAACCGGTCGCGATATTCTGCGCCTGCAGGTTGGCTTTTGCGTTAAGAGCGAATTCGAATGCGAGCCAGGCCAGAATGGCGAGCAGAATGGATTGATAAAATATACTGCGCAGCTTCGGATCGTAAACCGCCGCATATCGCGATCGCGTCGCACGGCCTAGGGGTTCAACTGTCATCGTCTCCCCTGGCCGGCGCGCGCGGGCGCTGGCGTCAGCGGATCGGCGGAGCGTATTGGATGCCGCCGTTATTCCAAAGATTGTTGAGACCGCGCGCGATGCCGAGCCTGGAGCCGGGACCGACATTGCGGTCAAATGTTTCGCCGTAGTTTCCAACCTGCTTGATGATGCGAACCACCCAGTCCTTGGTCAGGCCAAGCTGCTCGCCGTAGTTTCCTTCGGTGCCGACCAGCCGTTTCACATCCGGCTTGGCGGACTTTAGCGCCTCGTCGAGCGTCTTCGTGGACACGCCCAGTTCCTCGGCGTTGATCATGGCGTAATGCGTCCACTTGACGATATCGAACCATTGGTCGTCGCCGTGCCGCACCACCGGCCCGAGCGGCTCCTTGGAAATCACCTCGGGCAGGATCGCGTGATCGTTGGCGTTGGTCAGCTTGAGCTTTTCGGCATAGAGCTGGGATACGTCGCTGGTGAACACATCGCAGCGCCCGCCGTCATAGGCCTTGACCGTCTCGTCGGCGGTGGCGAACGCTATCACTTCGTATTTCATCTTATGGGCGCGGAAAAAGTCCGCGAGATTGAGCTCGGTCGTGGTGCCGGTCTGCGTGCATACGGACGCGCCGGTGAGTTCGAGCGCCGAGTTCAGCTTGAGCGACTTGCGCACCATGAAGCCTTGGCCGTCGTAATAACTGACGGCGGCGAAGTTGAGCCCGAGTGAAGAATCGCGCGACGACGTCCAGGTCGAATTGCGCGAAAGCACGTCGATTTCGCCGGATTGCAGCGCAGTGAAGCGGTCCTTGGCGGAGAGCGGGGTGAACTTGACTTTCTTGGCGTCGTTGAAGATAGCGGCCGCGATGGCGCGGCAAAGATCGACATCGAGGCCGGTCCAGTTGCCTTTGTCATCCGGGTTGGAAAAACCGGGAAGGCCCTGGCTCACACCGCAAATGAGGGTGCCGCGTTCCTTCACCGTTTTGAGCGTCTGGGCGGACGCCGCCTGCGCGGTCAATGCGATAATCGCGGCGAAAGCCAGACGACACATCACGCTTTTCATGACCAACCTGCTTGAAGCGTTTAACCCGGTGCATCTGAGAACGATCGCCCCTTGAGGTCAAGGGGTTGACGGTCGATGCCCCGGACGAGGTATATGCCTGTAGGTAGCGACACGTAAGCGCAGACGGCAAATAAGCTTCCCCGGCGAGGATTTATGGCGAAGAAGACCGGTCCACATCTCCCGCTCAAACCGGCAACCCGGCTCGTCACCGGCGGGCGGGATTCCCAATCCAATCACGGCTTCGTCAATCCTCCTGTCTATCACGCCTCGACGGTGCTCTATCCCACCGCCGAGGACCAGGTGGCCCACCGCTCCCGTTATCAATATGGCCGCCGCGGCACGCCCACCTCGGAAGCACTGGAAAACGCGATCGCCGATCTCGAAGGGCAAAGCTGCGCCGGCGTCGCCTTGCTGCCCTCGGGCCTGGCGGCCGTCTCCACCGCATTGCTGGCCGTGATCTCCGCCGGCGACCATATCCTGGTCAGCGACAGCGTCTACCGGCCGACCCGCACTTTCTGCGATTCCGTACTCAAACGCCTCGGCGTCGAGACCAGCTATTACGATCCGTTGCTGGGCGCCGACATCGCCAAATTATTCAAGCCGAATACGCGCGCGGTGTTCGTCGAGGCGCCGGGTTCGCAGAGCTTCGAGATGCAGGACATCCCGGCGATCGCCGAGGTGACGCACGCCAAGAACGCGCTGGTGCTGATGGACAATACCTGGGCGACACCGCTTTATTTTCGCGCTTTCGACAAAGGCGTCGATCTTTCGATCCAGGCCGGCACGAAATACATCGGCGGCCATTCCGACATCATGTTCGGCACGGTGTCGGCGAATGCGGCCGCCTGGCCGCAACTCAAAGCGACCTTCGGCAATATGGGCCTGTGCGCGGGACCCGACGACATCTATCTCGCGCTGCGCGGATTGCGCACGCTCGGCGTGCGGCTGGCGCGGCATCAGGAGTCCGCCCTGCATATCGCTCGCTGGCTCGGCAAGCGGCCGGAAGTACTGCGCGTGCTGCATCCGGGACTGGAGAGCGATCCCGGCCACGCCATCTGGCGGCGGGATTTTTCCGGCGCCTCAGGCTTGTTCAGCATCGTGCTCAAGCCCGCCCCCGAGCGCGCGGTCTATGCGTTCATGAACGCGCTGACTTTATTCGGCATGGGATTTTCCTGGGGCGGGTTCGAGAGCCTCGTCATCCTGTTCGACTGCGCCGAATACCGCACCGCGACCAAATGGTCGCCCGGCGGGGCGACGCTGCGTTTTCATATCGGACTGGAAGACGTCGGCGACCTGATAACCGATCTTGAAACCGGCTTCGCCGCGCTTAACTCCGCCACCTGACCGCACGGCGCCGGCGCACGGCACCGCGGCCCGGCGGCCTGCGCAAGATGAAATAGAGATTGCGCAGATAGACGAAGACGCCGAACGCCTGCCCGGCGATGAACACCGGGTCCTTGCGGTAAAGCGCATAGACCAGCAGCAACAATCCGCCGCCGACCGAGAACCACCAAAATGCCAGCGGCACCACGCTCTTGCCGGCGCGCTCGGAGGCGATCCATTGCACCACAAAACGCATGGTGAAAAACGCTTGCGCCGCGAAACCGAGCAGCACCCACCAATCGAGTTTGACGACGAACACCTCATGCAGATAGCCGCCGACGGCGTTCGCGATGTCGATAAGCATTCAGCCCTCCGAAATTTGCGGGGTACGCTTCTTGCGGCGGATCAGCCACCACACGCCGATGAGATCGAGGATGCCGACCCAGAGCCGGTCCCATAGTCCGTAGTTGGATGTGCCGTGGCCGCGCTGGCGGTCGATGACATCGACGTAACCGATGGCGAAGCCTTCGCGGCGCACCAGCGCCGGCAAAAACCGATGCAGGCCGTCGAAATACGGCAATCTGAGGAAAACATCGCGGCGAAACGCCTTCAGCCCGCAGCCGGTGTCGCGCGTGCCGTCGCGCAGAACCGCGCCGCGTACCGCATTGGCGATGCGCGACTGCAATTTCTTGAACCCCGTCGCCTTGCGCCCGACGCGCTGGCCGGCAACCAACCCAATGCCTGGATCGCCGGCAAGCACACCGAGCAGCGCAGGAATGAATGCGGGATCGTTCTGCCCGTCGCCGTCGAGCGTGACGATCAGCGGCGCACGCGCAGCGGCAACGCCGGTGCGTACCGCCGCCGATTGACCGCAAGAAACCTCATGCCGGATGCGGCGCAGCCAGGGATGCAACGCCATCAACCGCTTGAGTTCGGCATCGGTGCCGTCGCTCGACCCGTCATTGACGTAGACGACCTCGAACCGCCATTTGCCGTCGAGCGCGGCCGCGATCTCGGCTATGAGCGGCGCGATATTTCCCGCCTCGTTGCGCACCGGCACGACGACGGATACAGCCGGGTTGTCGTTCGCGCTCATTGTCCGATCTTGATCGTTGCCTTCGATGGCCGCCTTGGATGGCTGCCTTGGCGACCGATGTGCGTGCTTCTATTGAGCAAACGGATGCAGGGCAACTCTTTTGATGCGGCGCCAGGACGGCCCCGGCATGGCGCGTACGCCGCCATCGCTATTGAGGGTGAAACCCAGCCTGCGCAGAGCAAAATAGTCTCGCACCAGCAACGCGCCAAAACCGCCGATCAAGGCCCCGGCGATCACGTCGCTGGGGTGATGCGCGGTAATCACTATTCGGCTCGCCATGATGACCAAGGCATATGTCCACAGCACGATGCGCGAGCGCGGCCACAGCGCGCCGAACGCCACCACGACGCTCAGGGCCGTGGTGGCATGACCGGAAGGCAGGCTGGCATAGGCGGCGCGCCAGATCAGCGGATCGAACAGATAGGGGTCGGCAACCCCGCCGACATACGGCCGGGCGCGGCCGAACAGGATTTTGAGCAGGTTGCTGACGATTCCGGGAACTGCAATGGCGGCAAACAGGAACATGCCGCGCACCGCGACCGCGCCAAGCAGCAAGCCGGCGCGGCGGTGCAGCACCGGAGTCGCCGCCGCGATGGCGAGCAGCAGAAAACCGAGCGGCAACAGGAACCAGCCGGATTTGCCAAAATCGGTAATCGCATAAAAAACATTCACCAGCCATTGCGGCAAACGGCGCGCGGCCACGATGGCGGCGGCATCGGACAACACCGCCACGAGCGCCAGCGTTATCAAAGCGAGCACAATACCGCCGGCGATTTGCAGGAGCGTCCAGCGGCGCGCCCGGCGCGCAAACGGCCGCGGCGCGCGCACCAGCCGCGCGAGCCAAGCCGTCACGCGCGACCAGCCGCCGCCCTTCACGCGATGGTTCGCCACCAGCGTCACGGCTCACCTTGCGAGCGGTAAATCGCAATCTTGACCGCCCGCCCGTTGCTGATGTTGTAGCCCTCGACCGGCGGCGGACCCGGCGCATAACGCAAACCGATCGCGTCGGCGCGCTGCACGAAGCTGCGTTCGCTGCGCGCCTCCACCAGCGCAAAGCGGCACGGCCCCAGGCGCAGGAAATCGGCAGCGCCCGCGCCATCGGTAAAGCGTGTCTCGGTGCCGAGCAGGAACACCAGGCTCGGCTCCTGAATGCCGGCGACGGCGGCAAGCGGGCGCGGGCAATCGGCGTCCTTGAGCAACCCGGCGAGCGCTGCGCCCGGGAACAGCGCGGTCAGCGACGGAAAGATCACCGCGTAAACGGTGATGCCGACCAGGACTGACGCCGCCGATGCGCGCAGCAAGGAGCGTTCGGCGCCATCGACCTCATAAAGCCGCCACGCGAACAACCCGAAAATGATCGCCGCGGCGGCGAACGGCCAGGCGAGAAATCCCGGCTGGCGGCCGATGACGACAAGTCCGACGATGCCCGCTATGCCGATGACGACCGGCAGCAAGAACCATCCCATCGTGCCGCGGACCAACCAGCGGTTTTCCGAAAACACGTTTCGCTCCACGATCCCGGCAAGGAGGATTGCGATCGCCGGATAAAGCGGCAGCACGTAATGCGGCAGTTTGGTCACCACCGCCTCGAATACGATCCATGCCGGGATAAGCCAAGCGAGCAGAAATCGGGCGCCCGGCTCGCGCCTTGCTTTCCACACCACCGGCGCCGCCAAGCCGGCGAGCGCCGCAGCCGGCCAGAAGGTGATCCAGAACAGCAACAAATAATATCCCGGCGGTGCGCCGTGCGCTTCCTGGCCGCTGGCCACCTTGGCGAACATGTCACGGCCGAGCGACTCGATGAAAAAACTGTCGCCCGCCCGCTCAACGATGGCGACGAACCACGGCAGCACCAGCACGGTCATCCAGAGAATTCCCGACACCGGCCGCAACGCCAGCAGCCAGCGCGCGGAGCGGTCGGCAACGATCAGCGTGCATGCGGCAAGGCCGGCGAACAGCAGGATCAGCGGGCCCTTCAATAAAATACCGGCGGCAAGCGCAGTCCAGAAAATTGCCGGCCACCGCCAGCCTGCCGGCGTACCAGGCGAGCGAGCCTGCGCGAGATAAATGCGCGCCATCGCCCCCATTGCCGCGAGTACGGTCAACAGCAGCATGGCATCGGTCTTCGCCAGCCGCGCCTCGACGCCAAGCAGAATGGAGCTTGCCATCATCAGCGCCGCGATGAACGCTGCGCGGCGCGTGACGAATGCCAGCGCGGTCCAATACGTGAGCAGCACCGCGCCGATGGCGCCGGCAAGCGATGGAATGCGGTAGAGCCAGATCGTGGTCTGGGCATCGTCGGCACCGAGCGCGCCGGCCGTTTTCACCACCGCCGCCTGCAGCCAATAGATGCCGGCGGGCTTTTTGTAGCGCACCTCGTCCTGGAACCGGATGTCGATATAGTCGCCGCTCTGGACCATCTGCTTGGTGGCTTGCGCAAAGCGCGCCTCGTCGCGGTCGACCGGCGGTATCTGGAAAAAGCCCGGCAGGAAGGCGATGAGCGCAAAGGCTATCAACAGACCCACGGCGCGCGCGTGCGAGGCCTGGGCAAAGTCGACCAGAGCCACCAGGCCTTTCGCCGGCCCGTTCGAACGCCGCGCGTTGTTAGTCGCCGTGGTCATCGATGAATCATGTCCGCCACTTTGCCCGGACAATAGTGACATCGCCGCGTTCTGTCATTCCGTCCGGGTGCGGCGAAGTTAACTATTGCAACCGCACCATCACGCTGTCGGCGGCGCCGCGCGCGTCCATCACCGTGAGCCGCACGAAACCGGGGCCCTCCGGCTGGAAGAACAACGTGCGCTTGCTGGAATGCGCGGCGAGCGGAACGCCGTTGACCAGCACGGTAAGCGGCTGCACGCCGCCGGATATCTTCATGGCGACGGCATCCTGCGTCCCGCCCGCAAGCTCGATGCGTGCGCCGTTGGGAGGAAACATGATGCGCGGCGGGTCGGCCGCCTCGCCGCCCGCGCCGGGGCGAAACTGTTGCAGCGGCGGCGGTAGCCGGTTGGTGGCGGCGAAGAGGACACCGCGCGGCGCCGGCGGCAGCGGGACCGCGGCCTTGCCGCTGCGCGCAAAGGCGTCGAACAGGATGGGCGCCGCCGCCGCGCGGCCGATCAGACCCGGGACCGGCGCGCCATCGGGCCGTCCGACCCACACGCCGATTGTCATGCGGCCGTCGAAGCCGACCGACCATGCATCGCGATAGCCGTAGGACGTGCCGGTCTTGAAGGCGATGCGCCCGTGCGGCGCATTTTCCGGCGGCGGCGCGCCCATGAGCACGTTGCCGACATACCAGGCGGCGACCGGCTCGATCAGCCGGCGCTCCGTTGCTTCGCCCTCGCCCGCGCGCTCCACCAGCGGCAGCACGCTGCCGCCGCGCGCCAGCGCCGCATAGAGCATGGTGAGATCGGACAATCTTACGCCGACGCCGCCGAGCCCCATCGCCAGTCCGGGCGCCTCGCCTTTCGGAAACACCATCGCCGCGCCGGTCTGTTCCAGCCGCGCCGTCAGACGGCTGGCGCCGACTTTTTCCAGCACCGCAATGGCGGGAACATTGAGCGACAATTGCAGCGCGCGGCGCACTGTCACGGTGCCCTGAAACGTCAGATCGAAATTCTCCGGCGCATAACTGCCGTAGCGCACCGGCTTGTCGTCGACCAGCGTCTCGGGATGGATGAAGCCGTCCTCGAAGGCGAGACCGTAGATGAACGGCTTGAGCGTCGAGCCGGGCGAGCGCAGCGCCTGCGTCATGTCCACCTGCCCGGCGCGGCGGGCGTCGAAATAATCGGCGGAGGCAACGCGCGCCAGAACTTCGCCCGAGGCGTGATCGACGGCAAGAATGGCGATGGAGATATCCTCGCCGAGCGCATGCGCGCGCTCGCGCGCCAGCGCTTGCAGGTTTTTTTGCAGCGGCGCGTCGATGGTGAGGCGGTGGATGGACTGTCCGGGCGCGCCCGCCACGGCGGCATCGGCCGCATGCGGAGCCAAAAGCGGCATGGCGATGCGCCGCGCCGGCACCGGCTCGGCTTTGGCGCGCGCAATGTCTTGCGCCGGTAATGTATTGGCGGCGGCGGCGCGATCGAGCACGCGGTCGCGTGCATTGCGCGCCGCTTGCGGCGATCGGTCAGGCCGGCGCAGTTCCGGCGACTGCGGCAGCGCGACCAGCAGCGCCGCCTCGCCGAGCGTAAGCCGCCGCGGCTCCTTGCCGAAATACGCGAGCGACGCCGCGCGCACGCCTTCGAGATTGCCGCCATAGGGCGCCAGCGAAAGATAAAGCGCGAGGATTTCGTCCTTGCTCAGGCTGCATTCGAGCTCGATGGCGCGCACCATCTGCCGCAACTTCGAAGCGACGCTGCGCTCAAGCCGCGGCTCCAGCAGGCGCGCGACCTGCATGGTGAGTGTCGAGCCGCCGGAAACGATATGCCCGCTGCCGAGCCATTGCAGCGCCGCGCGCGCCAGCGCCAGCGGATCGACGCCGAAGTGGCTGCGGAATCTGCGGTCCTCATAGGCCGAGAGCAGATCGAGATAGCGCAGATCGACGCTCTCGATTGTCGCCGGCAGCCGCCAGCGGCCATCGACGGTGGCATAAGGGCGCAGCAGCCGGCCTTCGCGATCGACGACAACGGTGGAGAATTCCAGTCTGTCGATGCGCGGCGCCGGTCCGAGCGATGTAATCCACCAGACGCCGGCAAGCGCGACGGTGGTGACCGCCGCGCCAACGCTCGCAAGCATAATTCGCCGCGCGTTCATTTGCCTGCCGTGATCTCGATCGTACCCGTGCCGGTGCGGCCGTAACGGTCGGGCCGGTACATGTCCTCCACATAGGCTTGCGGCAGCACGTATTTGCCGGGCGAGACCGCGCGCACCACATAGGCGACGGTGAACGTCACCGGATCCTTGCTTTTGCGCTCGAACGCCGCGGAGAAGCGGTCGTCGCGGAATTCGGAATGCACCGGAGTTGCCGCGTCCGTAATCCATTCCAGCTTGCCGGTTTCCCCCGACGACACCAGCCGCGGATTGTCAATTTCAAAGCCAGCCGGCAGATGATCGGCGATGACGATGCGCCCAAACTGCGGTTGCGGCTCGGTGACCCGCAGCACCACCGCGAAGCGCTGGTTTTGCTTTGCGGTCGCCGGGTCGGCAGCCTCGCCGCCGAGCGTGTAGTAGAGCCGCTCGATCTTGAAGCCTTGTTCGGCCGCGGGCTCCGGCGTCTTCGGCGCGCCGG
>CAMAWF010000095.1 GCA_945861895.1 Rhizobium sp. Q54 | reverse complement strand
GCCGCCGTGCTCGGCCAGCTTGAAGAACGCCCAGGTGCCCTCGGGAAAGCGTTCGACCAATCCTGCTTCCGCCAGCAGCTTGAGATGCCGCGAAATACGCGGCTGCGATTGGCGCAAAATGTCGGTGAGGTCGGTGACGGTGAGTTCGGCATCGGCCAGCAGCGCCAGGATGCGCAGGCGCGTGCTCTCCGCCGCCGCCTTGAGCGCGGCGCTGAGAACGGCAAAAGGCAGGTGGGCAGGCGCGGTCATATGTTGGGACGTGGGCTGCTTATTATATAAGGATATCCTTATACGTTGAAATGCGCTCTCGCAAGCGTTTTCCGGGCCGCTACCATCAGGGGAACCTGCCCACCCGAGCATGATCCCGAAAAGTGACAGCCGGTTTTCGGAAAAGATCATGCTCAAACCAAAGGCCGTCGGGGCCCTCGACGCTCGCCGCGGAAAATCGTCAAGTATCCGCATGAGCAAAGACCCGTTCGGGATCCGCGAGGGCGAACAGGCGATCGAATTGCCCGCGCAATTCGACGCTTCGCTGTATTTCATCGGCCGTATCCGCACGCCCTGGACCCGGCGCGAGGACTGCCCGAAAAACGCCCGTGAATCCGACGCCGTTTGCACCATCGAGGTCGATGCGCGCTGGGCGGCGGCGCTCAAGGACGTCGAAACCTGCTCGCATCTGGCGGTGCTGTACTGGATGGATAAGGCCCGCCGCGACCTGGTGTTGCAGGTCCCGCGCCATTACGGCCAGCAACGGGGCACATTCGCCTTGCGCTCCCCGGCACGGCCGAACCCAATTGCGCTGAGTGTGGTCAAGCTGCTGCGGGTCGAGGGCCGCAAGCTTTCGGTGATCGGCCTGGATTGCCTCGACGGCACGCCTTTGGTCGACCTCAAGCCGTATTTTGCCTCGACCGACGCCGTACCGGAGGCGGATGTGGGCTGGCACGGAGCCCAAAAGGCCCCTCCGGCGCCCTCGAAATAAGGCGATCGAAGCTTGAACCTCCCTGGCGGTTGCCTCGACCAATAGAGGCACCAGACAGGGGGCTTCGATGCGTAAATTCATTCTGCAACTTGGTTTCGCGGGCCTTATGGCCTCCGCCGGAGCCTTGGCTTTCACCGCAACCGCAACCGCGCAGCCGCTTGGCTCTGCCGCCGCGCAATCGGTCATGCAGGAGCCCGATGGCGAGACCATCGAGACGCCGGCCAATCTGCGCCGCCAGTTGGTGAACTACCCCACCCGCGAAGCGCCCGGCACCGTCGTGGTCGATACCCCGAACACTTATCTCTATTTCGTGCTCGGCAACGGCAAGGCGATCCGCTACGGCATCGGCGTCGGCCGCGAAGGCTTCACCTGGTCCGGCGTCAAGGCGATCGAACGCAAGGCCGAGTGGCCCGACTGGCATCCGCCGGCCGAGATGATCGCGCGCCAGCCTTACCTGCCGCGCTTCACCGCGGGCGGCCCCGGCAATCCGCTCGGCGCGCGCGCCATGTATATCGGCGGTACGGTCTACCGCATTCATGGCACCAACAATCCGGCCACCATCGGCCGTCAAGTATCGAGCGGCTGCATCCGTCTGACCAACGAAGACGTCACCGACCTCTACGAGCGCGTCCAGGTCGGCGGCAAGGTCGTCGTGCTGCCGCAAGCCGCGCCCGCGATCGCGCGCAGCGAAACAGCGCCGCTGGTTTCCTCCTACGCGGCACCGGGCGCGCCGAGCCGCGCTTTGCGCGGACCCGTTGGCGAGTACGAGCGGTCTGCTGGAGTCCCAGGATGAAAAATGCGGCATTATCAGCTTGCCACTTGCGAGGAGATGACTTGACACAGTAACGCTTTGTCCTGTGAGCGAGTCACAAGGTAAGACACGGGTCGGACAGGCGTTGCCGCGCAAGCTGGCGGCGTGGGTTCCCTTCTATTACGGCTGGATCGTCCTTGCATCTTTGTGCTGCGCCGGTTTCGCGCGGCAAGGGCCGGCGGTTGCGACCTTGTCAATTTTTGTCGAGCCACTGACGCGCGAATTCGGCTGGTCGCGCACCGCCGTGTCGGGCGCGGTTTCGCTAGGCGGGCTACTGGCCGCGTTGGTCTCACCGCTGATTGGCTCGCTGCTCGATAGCCGCGGCTCACGGCTGATATTGTGCCTCGCTGTTATGGTCAACGGTGTCGCCCTGCTGCTGCTGTCGCTGACCCCATCCTTGTTGGTCTTCTACCTGCTGTTCTGCATTGCGCGTATGAACTGGGCAGGACCGTTCGAACTCGGCATCTATGGCGCGCTGAACAACTGGTTTCTCGCGCGCCGGACCTTCGCGGCCTCGGTCGCCACCTTGGCGCAGATGCTTGGCCTCGTGGCAATGCCGCTGATCGCGCAATTTGCCATATGGTATGACGGCTGGCGCTCCGGCTGGATTGCGCTCGGCGCAGTGACTCTGATCGTGGGCTTTGTACCGGTCTGCCTATTCCTGGTGCGCCGGCCGGAGGATATGGGCCTCCAACCCGACGGCGCAGGCCCTGCCATTCGTCCGCCAGGAGCGACCGCTCAGCCGCCCACCGAGCCTCACTTCTCGCGCTGGCAGGCGAGCCGCACCTCCGGCTTCTGGCTGCTGATGCTCTACACGGTAATGGTCTACCCGGTGCAGGCCGGGGTGAGCCTGCATCAAGCACCCCATCTGGTGGAGCGGGGCCTCGACCCGACCACGGCGGCGTTGATCGTAAGCAGCTTCTCGCTCATGTCGGGGCTCGCGACGATTGCTTGCGGATTCCTGCCGCGGCGATTGCCGATCCGTTTTCCGCTGGCACTGAGCGGAATGCTGCTGGCTATCGGCACATCGCTGATGCCGGGCATCGGCACGGCGGCCGATGGTTACCTCGCCGCCTGCTTGTTCGGGGTTGGCATCGGCGGCGTCCTGACCCTGGTGCCGGTCGCCTGGGCCGACTATTTCGGACGGGCGAACTACGGCGAGATTCGTGGAATCGCTCTATCGGTGCAGGTCTTAGCGCAGGCGGCTGGTCCCTTGCTCTCCGGCGCATTGTACGATTTGACAGGTACGTACACAGTTTCGTTGCACTGCTTCGAAGCGCTGTCGGTCCTCAGCATCCTTGCCGCGCTCGCGGCAAGACAGCCTCGATACACGGGATGAATAAATCGGTTACTTGGCGCCGCGTACAACCCTGGGGATTGCAGGAAGCTCTTCCGCGGCGCGCGTTACTGGAAGCGGAGCCGGATTCCGCTCTGGGTCGATCTCTTCACTTTCGCGGTATCCGCGTCATGTCCGCTGTACCCCCTATCGCCGCTAAAATTTCGCGCTGCAATAACTGACGCGAAGCGCCATGCGTTAGCGGACTTTGATCGACCGCGGATTAATGTCTACTGACGACACCGATCGCTGTCGGGCGTTTCACGGCGAATGCTTGGCTGAATTATTCACGACGCATATTTGATCGAACAGCCATAGGCGCGCGAATTGGCAGCGGACACCGGCTTGCCCTGCGCGATCTCGCTCAAGGCCGCGTCGACGAAATTTTTGGCGATCTTCAGATCGTCGATCCGCGCCGTGGGCTGGTCATCGATGCCGCCGATATAGGCCAGCACGCCTTCGCCGTTGATCACGTACATATGCGGGGTGGTGCGGGCGCCGTACGCGTGCCCTACCTTGCCGGTGGGGTCGAACAACACCGCGGTCGGCGCCGCGCCCCGCTCGGCGGTGAGCTTGTTGGCTTGCTGCGGCGAGACATGCCCCTGCTCGCCGGGTGCCGACGAGATCACCGACAGCCACACCACGCCTTGCCCGGTCCATTTCTTCTGCAGCGTCTGCATGTTGTTGCCGCGATAATGTTTTCCCACGTACGGGCAATCGTGGTTGGTCCATTCGAGCACCACGGTCTTGCCCTTGAAGTCGGCAAGCGAGAGGGCGCGGCCGTTCGAGTCGGTCAGCGTGAAGGCGGGCGCCGGAGCGCCGATGCGCGCCTGGGCGGTTGCGGGCTGCACGCCCGCGCTCAGGGTGACGATCGCCGCCGCGCAAGTAAGGCCGACGGTCAAAACCCAGCGTCGCGCGATGATGCTCATGGGCACTCCTGGTTTGCGTTCTGGACCATCTTCTGCGCAGCCGCCGGCGCGTGTCAAACGGTTATGCGGCCTCCACGGCTTAGATATCCGGCCTTGCGCGTCGAGCGGATTTTTTGCGTATGTGCGTATGCTTGCGCTAGACGTGTACTCCGCTCATTCCCGCGCACGCGGGAATCCAGGCCGGGTCCCCGCTGGAGCCTGTCATCGGGCCGCGCTTTGCGCGGACCCGTTGGCGCGGACGAGCGGTTTGTTGGAGTTCCAGGATGAAAATTGCAGCAATGGCGGCGGGCGCGGTGGGCGCATATTTCGGCGCCCGCATGGCGGCGGCCGGGCACGAGGTGTTCTTCATCGCGCGCGGCGCCAATCTCGAAGCCATCCGCAAGCATGGACTGAAGATCGAGAGCGTCCACGGCGATCTGCATCTGCCGAAGCCGAACGTGACCGACGATCCCAAAAGCGTCGGCCCGGTCGATATCGTGCTGTTCGCGGTCAAGCTGTGGGACACCGAGAAAGCCGCCGAACTGGCGCGTCCGCTGGTTGGGCCGGACACGCGCGTCATCACGTTGCAGAACGGCGTCGACAGCGTCGAGCGGGTGGCGCCCATCCTCGGCGCCGACAAGGTGGTCGGCGGCGTGGCCTATATCGCGACCGTGATTTCCTCGCCCGGCGTCATCAGCCACACCAGCCAATTCGCCATGCTGCGGTTTGCCCGCGCCGACGGCCGTGCCGACGCCAAGTTGCAGGCCTTCGCCGACGCCGGGAAGGCGGCGAAAATCGACATCGCGATTTCCGAGAACATCGAGCGCGAGCGCTGGCAAAAATTCATCTTCCTCTCCGCCATGGCGGGGGCGACCGCCGGCACGCGCCAGCCGATCGGAAAAATCCTGGCCGATCCCGACACCCGCGGTCTATTCCGCAAGCTGATGGAGGAAACGTTCGCGGTGGGTAAGGCCAAGGGCGTGACGCTCAACCCGAATTATATCGACGAGCGCATGATCTTCGCCGAGACCAAGGCCGAGCCCGGCATGAAGGCCTCGATGGCGCACGATCTCGAACGCGGCAATCGCATGGAGCTGGATTGGCTCACCGGCAAGGTGGTCGCGCTCGGGCGCGAATTGAAAGTCCCGACGCCGGTGAACGAGGCGGTCTACACGCTGCTCAAATTGCACCGCATGGGCAAATCGTAGCTGGCAAATCGTAGCGCTATGCGCGCTGGCGCCATTGCCCGCCGCCAATTAACATCGGCACATTGGCGAATCAGGCGGGACTGTCGATGGCAGTCATGCGGAGAATGCGAACTGAGATTCCCGGCGCGGTCAGCTTTACCGCCGGCATGACACGGACGCGCAAAATCATCGGCGCGCTGCTCATCGTCGCGCTGTCGTTTACCGTCTCGCTCTGGGCGCTGGAGAAGCTTTCGCCCGGCGGCGGCAACGGCACGCCGCCCGCGCTCGCCAAGCTGCCGCCGTTGCAGCCGGTGACGCGCGCCTCCTATGTCATCGCGCCGACGGCGATTGCGCTCGGCGCCATCCGCACCGCTTTGGACAGCGCCGCGCCGCGCACGCTGGTCGGCAAGAACGACAACCCGGTGAGCGATCTGCTTTCCAAGGCCGACATCGGCATCACGCTGGCGCGCGGACCGATGGCGGTCACCGGCCGCGCCGAAGGCTTGACGATCTCCACCACGCTCACCGGCAGCTTGCGCGCCACCGGGCAGATCGCGACGCAAGCCGGCAACATCACCGGCTCGATCGGCGGCCTGATCAACAATACGGTCGGCAAGCAGGTGCAGAACATCACCGGCAAGGTGCTCGACCAGCGCGCCGAGGTGCGCGGCAACGTCGCGGTCACCGCGCGCCCGGCGATCACGCCGGCCTGGCGGATCGAACCCAATCTCACCGCGCAAGTGAGCCTCGGCGACAGCGCGCTGTCGATCGCCGGCTTCAAGATCAATGTGGCAAACGAAGTGCGGCCGCTGATCGACCGCGCCGTCAACGAACAGATATCGTCGCTGCAAAACCGGTTGCGCAACGACCCGATGCTGGAGCAGACCGCGCGGCGCGAATGGGCCAAGATGTGCCGCGCCATTCCGCTCGGCGGCGATAAAACCAGACTGCCGGCGCTGTGGCTGGAACTCAAGCCCACGCGTGCCTTCGCCGCCCAGCCGCGCATCGATAGCGGCGCGGTCACGCTCACGGTCGGCGTGCAGGCGGAAACCCGCATCGTGGCGGCGCAGACCAAACCGAACTGTCCGTTCCCGGCGCGGCTTGAGCTTGTGCAGCCGATGGACGATGGGCGCGTCGCCATCGGCGTGCCGATCGACGTGCCGTTTGCGGAGGTCAACAAGCTGCTGGAAGCGCAATTGAAGGGAAAGCGCTTCCCGGAAGACGCCAGCGGCCCGGCCGAGGTCGAAATCCGGCGCGCCAGCGTCGCCGCCCACGGCGAGCGCCTGCTGATTTCGCTGCAAGTGAAGGCGCGTGAGCGCAAAAGCTGGTTCGGCCTCGGCGCGGAAGCGACCGTGCACGTCTGGGGCCGGCCCGTGCTCGACCGCGACAAGCAGATGCTGCGGCTCACGGATTTGTCGCTGGCGGTGGAATCGGAGGCCGCCTTCGGCCTGCTTGGCGCGGCCGCGCGCGCCGCCATCCCTTATGTGCAGGACGCGCTCGCCGACAACGCGGTGATCGATCTCAAGCCGTTCGCCGCCGACGCGCGGCAGAAAATCAGCGCCGCCATCGCCGAGTTCCGGCAGAACAGCGAGGGCGTGCGCGTCGACGCCGCCGTCACCGATCTGCGCCTCACCGGCATCGAGTTCGATTCGACAACGCTGCGCGTGATCGCCGAGGCCGCGGGCACGGCGAAAGTGACGGTGAGCGAGTTGAAATGGATATGAGCGTATTTCCGGTATTAGGTAGCAGTCACACCTAAAACACGTCGCGGGAACTACTCCGACTTGTCGCCCGCTTTCGCCTGCGCCCATTTCTTCACGCCATAGATGGTCGCCGTGCTGACGCCTAACTCAGCGGCGATTTTTGGCCCGCTCATTCCGCGTGCAAACATTGCCAGCACTTCCTGCTTTTGAGCGTCATTAAGGTACGGTTGGCGCCCTCTCGGCTTTCCGCGCCGTTCAGTTCGCATCCGACTATCGCCGCGTTTCTTTCGCGGCGGCGGCTTTAGCTCCTGCAAGTTTGCCGGTGGCGGGTCTTCTGCGGGCCAGTATCCCAAGCGCGGGAAATTAACGAGCACGCTACGATCTTTCGCCAACCAGAGCCTATTCCACGCGGTGCGTGTTTCGTTTCCCCCTATGGGATGACCGCGTTCCCGAAACGCGTCGATGATTTCCCCGCTCTGCATCGGACGACCGGTTTGGCGAATTACATCGATTACAAGCCGCTCAAATACAGGTTGCGTTTGCCCGGAACCTGCTTGACTCAATATCATCGGTGCTGGGACTGATTCTCCCTTGCTAACGTCGTCATCTGCCGAGAAACGTCGATGGAGAGAGATGAATTTCTCAACCTCTTCAAGGTCTTGCATTGCGCGCTGAATTTCGGCCTGTAGCTTACGTCTCTTTTTAAGAGCCCGCGCAATAGGGGTGCCGACATTAGGATGATCAGTCATGGGGAAACATATAGCACAAATTTCGGCGTAGTCTCCTATTTCTCTTGTACAGACCCCAGAACCTGCTACTTTGGTTACCGTAATAGCGAAGCACCCAGGACTTGGGGTCCAGGGTGCATATCGAGTTCGGAGGTGTGGCTGAGTCTGGCTTAAGGCGCCTGATTCCTAATCAGGTAGGGGTCCCTAGCTTCGCGGCGACCGGGTCCTTCGTGGGTTCAAATCCCACCATCTCCGCCAGTCTCCCGGGGTCCAAACCCGGTGAGGTAGTCCAAGCGAGCGAAACAAACGGCCCGGGTCCAAACCGGGTCGTTTGTGTCTTACGGAATCCTGTCGAAAATAGCAAGAGAAATGATGGAATCGTGTAATAAAATCACTGTTTTCGATATGGTTCTATCGTCAGTCCTTCCAGTGCAATTCCACCTTGTCGCAGCCAATTGCATGCAAACACTGAAGCAAAAAGACCGCGCTGAAGCCCCCCCGGCTCATCTTATTGGCGATATTCTGTGGGGTTTCCTTGACGCCGATTTTGGCAAGCTTTTCAACGAGTTCCTTATAGCCGAGGCCCTCGCGGCCTAGTTCGGACCGCAGGATGCCTCTAGCTCGTTCTTGCCATTTCTCGTCTGTAACCATGCATACCGCTTTCGACGAATAATATCATCATAAACGATATGTTTCTCATTGACAACGATAGAAAGAATACCTATATTCGATATAGAAATATCGGATTTAGGTATATGTGTCAGCACTTCCTCCTAAGCAAGAAGGCTCGGACGCTCAGTCTGGGGAAGGTGCTGCGCCTTTCCGATGATGAGGCTTATTCGGCTTTCAAGACGATTCGGTTCACGGAAAACGGCGGCAAGCCGGTATGTCCTAAGTGCGGCTGCATCGACGTATACGAGTTCAAGGCCCGCAAGATTTTCAAATGCGTTGGCTGCAAGTCTCAGTTCTCGCTCACCTCAGGCACGATCTTCGCCAACCGCAAACTGGCGATCCGCGACATTCTTGCGGCCATCGCGATTTTTATGAACGGCGCGAAGGGTCACTCGGCTCTGCAATTGAGCCGGGACCTTGGCGTGCAATACAAAACGGCTTTCGTGCTGGCACACAAAATCCGAGAGGCTATGGCCTCGCAAGTCCCGGCCGAACTGTCTGGTGAGGTAGAAATCGACGGCGCTTACTTCGGCGGCTATGTGAAGCCGAGGAACTACAAAGAAAATCGTCGCGACCGTCGCCTAGCTGAAAACCAAACTGGCAAGCGCAAAGTGGTTGTTGCCATGCGTGAACGTGGCGGCAATGTCGCCACGCAAGTCTTCAAAGCGGAAGGCGAGGCGGTTGAAGCAATCTCGGCAACCGTTATCCCCGGTTCGACGATACACGCAGACGAAGCTGCGTCATGGGATGCCTTGCATGGCCTCTATGACGTGAAGCGGATCAATCACTCGGAAGCCTATTCGCATGATGGTGCCTGCATCAATCAGGCGGAGTCGTTTTTCTCCCGGCTTCGCCGCGCCGAAGTCGGCATTCATCACCACATTAGGCGGCGCTATCTGCACTCATATGCTTCCGAAATGGCTTGGCGCGAAAACAACCGCCGCGTTTCAAATGGCAATCAGTACCTAATGACGGTTCATGCCGCCGCACACCATCCTGTGTCGCAGCAATGGAAGGGCTATTGGCAGCGGAGTGCGAAGCATGGCTGAGCCTCATGTCATTGCTGCCTTGCGTGCTAAGCGAGCCGAGATTAGCGGCTACATTCACGACCTAGAGAAAAAGGTCGCGACGTGGCGCGCACGGCTTGCCCACATAGACGCATCGATCAAGATTTTCTCGCCTGAGACTGACCCGGAAGCGATACCGCCAAGGCGGACCTATCGACGTTCCGGGTATTTCAGGAAGGGAGAGTTTGCGCGGCTATGCCTAGATGAGCTTCGCAAGGCGGATGGCAAACCGATTGCCACGGCGGCAATCGTGACCGGCATCCTTAGCCACAAAGGTCTACCTCGTGACCCGGCTCTGTTCGCTTCGTTGAATGAGAGGGCGCTCGTCTATCTACGCCAGCAACGAAAGCGTGGGGCCGTCACCAAGTCAGGTACGAGCCGGGATGCTCAATGGGTGCTTAAGACAAAATTGTCTGGGCGTCCCTAGACCACAACCAGAGGACGTGATCCAATTCCCTTAAGCCCCGGAGAGGGCACGAGTTGAGAGGTCGTATGCGTACTCAGGAGGTAATCGCCGCCGCGTGCATTGCGGCTGCGCTAGGTGCTTGTGCGGGCCGCGACCCGCAGCCTTTGGCAACCGTTCAGCCGCAAGACCAGACCATGACTTGCCTTCAAATCCGGGCGGAGATTGAGGCCAACAACGCCAAGTCCACTCAGCTTGCCAATGAGCAAGGTTGGAAGGTTGCACAGAACGTCGGCGCTGGTGTCGTTGGCTTAGTCATCTGGCCGGTTTGGTTTGGCATGGATTTCAAGGACGCGGCCGGCAAGGAAGCGGCGGCGCTGCAAGCGCGCCAACAGTATTTGACGACGATTGCCACTGAACGCTGCGCACCGCCGCGAGCTGCGCCGCCAAGTCGGCAAAGAACGGGCTAGGTGTGACTGCTCCCTAATACCGCGTATTTCCTGTCATTGCCGGGCTTGACTCAGTGAACTGGATGGCGCCCGCGCATTGACACCCCCTCGCGTCGGCATACATTAGCTTTGTTCCGAGGGGTGCCTCGCAAGAGGCTGAGAGATCACCCTTTGAACCTGATCCGGGTCATGCCGGCGAAGGGACAGGGACTTGCTCTCGCCCCACCAGCGGTTCCGGACCACATGCGCGATCTTGCGCGGGAGCCTGTCATGAATATCCACGATCCCAATATCGCGACGCCGAAGGTCACCACCGGACCGATCGCCGGCTCGCGCAAGATTTTTTCCACGCCGCAGGCCGCGCCCGATTTGCGCGTGCCGCTGCGCGAAATCGCGCTCGATGCGAAATCCGGCGAGCCGCCGCTGCCGGTGTACGACACGTCGGGGCCCTACACCGACAACGACGTGACGATCGACGTGGAAAAGGGATTGCCGCGCACGCGCGCGCAATGGGTGCGCGAACGCGGCGGCGTCGAGGAATATCAGGGCCGGCCGATCAAGCCGGTCGATAACGGCAACGCCACGGGCAAATACCTCGCGCGTGCGTTTCCGACCGTGCACAAGCCAATGCGGGCAGCCGGTTCCCCTCCCCCTTGCGGGGAGGGGTCAGGGGTGGGGGTCAGTGTCGGAGGCAATGCCTCATCGAGCTACCCCCCTCCCCAACCCTCCCCCGCAAGGGGGGAGGGAGCAGAAGCAGCAAACGTGGGAGGGGAACGGAAAACGCATCCCATTACCCAACTCGAATTCGCCCGTGCCGGCATCATCACCAAGGAAATGATCTACTGCGCGACGCGCGAAAATCTCGGACGTAAACAGCAACTGGAGCGTGCCGAAGCCGCGCTTGCCGACGGCGAGCAATTCGGCGGCGCGCTGCCCGCCTTCGTCACGCCGGAATTCGTGCGCTCGGAAATCGCGCGCGGCCGCGCTATCATTCCCTCAAACATCAATCACGCCGAACTCGAGCCGATGATCATCGGCCGCAACTTCCTGGTGAAGATCAACGCCAATATCGGCAACTCCGCCGTCACCTCGTCGGTGGAGGAGGAAGTCGAGAAAATGGTGTGGGCGATCCGCTGGGGCGCCGACACGGTGATGGACCTCTCGACCGGGCGCACCATCCACAACACGCGCGAATGGATCATCCGCAATGCGCCGGTGCCGATCGGCACCGTGCCGATCTCTCAGGCGCTGGAAAAGGTCGACGGCGATCCGGTCAAGCTCGACTGGGAATGCTATAAAGACACGCTGATCGAGCAATGCGAACAGGGCGTGGATTATTTCACCATCCATGCCGGCGTGCGGCTCGCCTATGTGCCGCTCACCGCAACCAGAGTCACCGGCATTGTCTCGCGCGGCGGCTCGATCATGGCGAAGTGGTGCCTGTCGCGGCACAAGGAAAGTTTTCTGTACGAACGCTTCGGCGACATCTGCGACCTGATGCGCAAATACGATGTGTCGTTCTCATTGGGCGATGGCCTGCGTCCCGGCTCGATCGCGGACGCCAATGACCGCGCGCAATTCGCCGAACTCGAAACGCTCGGGGAACTCACGCAGATCGCGTGGAAAAAAGGCTGC
>CAMAWF010000094.1 GCA_945861895.1 Rhizobium sp. Q54 | reverse complement strand
GCGCTTTATGCGTGCCTTGCGGTCGGGTTTTCGCTGGTTTGGGGCGTGTTGAATATCATTAACATGCTGCATGGCTCGCTGATTATTTTCGGCGGGTACATGACGTTTTTTGCCTGGCACAGTTACGGCATTCACCCACTGCTGGCGTTGCCATTCGTCGGAATTATTTTGTACGGAATTGGCTATGTGACGCAACTCCTCGTGATTAACCGCGTCGTCAACGAGCCGGTGCTGACGACGCTGACACTGACGTTCGGTCTGGATCTTATTTTTTATAACTTCATGAACGTCTATTACACGGCGACACCGGTTCGTGTGACGCTCAATCTTGGCGTCCTCGAACTCGGCGGTGTCTTTATGCCGGTCGACCGCCTGCTCGGAATGGCCCTGGCATTGGTGCTGACCGGTGTCCTTTATGTCGTCATGCGTGGCTCGCGCATTGGCCGGGCCATCGTTGCGGTTCGCATGGACCGGACGGCGGCGGAGCTGATGGGTATTCGCGTGGACCGCATTTACGCAATCACGTTCGGTATCAGTGCGCTGATGGCCGGCGTCGCGGGCGCAGTCTTCGCGATGGTTTATCCGGTCACCACCAATCTCACCGGCGCCTTTCTCGGCAAGGCGTTTGTCGTATGCGTGATCGGCGGCCTTGGCAGCGTGCCGGGTGCGCTGATCGGGGGGCTCGTGCTCGGCGTGATCGAAAGTTTCGCCGGCCACTTTTTCGGGCCGCAACACGCGCTCACGGTCGGGTTTTTATTGATGCTGATCTTGCTTGTCGTTAAGCCGACCGGCCTCACCGGCATTAAAGGTTATGAGTGATGACGCAAAGGTTGCGCTATATCATCTTTGCCGCTTGGGT
The DNA here is from genome assembly GCA_945861895.1 of Rhizobium sp. Q54. GTDB lineage: Bacteria > Pseudomonadota > Alphaproteobacteria > Rhizobiales > Xanthobacteraceae > Pseudolabrys. The sequence goes on along the minus strand of CAMAWF010000094.1, from coordinate 11,055 downwards.
GATGGTGCTCGCATCGACCCCGCTCTGGGCGGAAAATTACACTGTCCGGCTTGCCATCATCGTCGCCATGTATACGGCGCTGTCGCAGTCGTGGAATTTCATCGGCGGTTTCACCGGCTATCCGTCCTTTTCGACAGCCGCTTTCTTCGGCCTTGGCTGCTATGCGGGAGCATTGACACAGAATGCCGGTTTGCCGGTCATTCTTGCCTGGGTGTTCGCGACGCTGTTCGTGGGACTCTTTGCAGCGTTGCTGGGCGGCATCATTCTCAGGTTGAGGGGGCATTATTTCGCCATCGGCTCGTTCGGCATTGTGGAAGTCGTACGGCTGGTGATTTCGTCCTGGGGTGATCTGACCGGCGGCGGGGACGGGCTCAATGTTGCTCTGGTGACTGGCTCGCCGAATGTGGTCGCGCAGACGTTTCTGGCGGTCATGATCGCGATCATGCTGATCGTGTTTGCCGTGACCGTCGTAGTCGACCGCAGCCGGCTCGGCTTCGGCTTGAGATGCATCCAGCAGAACGAGGACGCCGCCGATATGGTTGGCGTCAATACGACGCGCTACAAGGTTTATGCCTATACGATGTCGGCGATGTTTTGCGGCACGGTCGGCGCGGCCTATGCCTCCTGGACAGGCTATATCGATCCGAGCGATTCTTTCTCGATCATCATGACCGTCAAGGTGCCGGTGATGTGTCTGCTCGGAGGAGTTGGCACGGTGTTCGGGCCGGTCGTCGGCGCCGCGGCATTCCTGCTGCTCGAGGAATTCTTTTGGACGCGGTTTCTCGAATATAATCGAGCAATCCTGGGCGCCGTCATTGTCATTTTGATTTTCTTCTTGCCGGGCGGCCTTCTGGGAATCCGATACCGGGAGCTTTTTGCCCGCGCGAGGGCGCGCTTGAGCCAACCTGGCGCCGCGACATGAGCGCACCGATCCTCGTACTCGAAAATGTCAACAAGCATTTTGGCGGCATCCATGCCGTGACCGACGTAAGCATGGGCTTGCATGAGGGCGAAATCGTCGCGCTCATCGGCCCGAACGGCGCCGGCAAGACGACCCTTGTCAATGTCATCACCGGGGTTCATTCGGCATCCGGAGGCTGTATCCGTTTCCTCGGCGTCGACGTAACCAACCAACGCCCCTTTCAGGCGGCACGGCGCGGTCTTGCGCGCACCTTCCAGATCGTCCAGCCTTTTCCGCGCATGACCGTGCTCGAGAACGTCGCCGCGGGCGCGCTTTTCGGCGGCGCGCATGCAAATCTCCGCGACGCCATGGCCGCTGCGCGGGAGCAGCTCGAGTTTACCGGCTTGACTGGCTTCGCCGACCGGGCCGCGTCGGCGCTGACGCTGGCGGGCCGCAAGCGGCTCGAACTTGCCAAGAGCCTGGCCATGAAGCCCAAGATTCTGATGCTCGATGAAGTCAATGCCGGGCTCAATTCCAGCGAGATCGACGGCGCGCTCACGCTCATCCGGCGCATCGCCGAACGCGGCATCACGATCTTGATCATCGAGCATCTCATGAAGGTCGTGCTTTCGCTTGCGCATCGGGTGCTGGTGCTGCACCACGGTCAACTTATTGCCGAAGGCGATCCGAGCAAGATTGTCAGCGATCCAAAGGTGATCGAGGCCTATCTCGGCGAGAAATTCGCGCGCCGCCTCAAGGAAGCCTCAAGCCATGGCTGAACCGCTTCTCCGGATCGAAGCGCTGCATGCCGGCTATGGCGAAGTGCGCGTGCTTTGGGGCGTCGACGCCCAAGTGGACGAAGGCAACATCGTTTGCATCGTCGGATCGAACGGCGCGGGCAAGACGACATTGCTGCGCACAATTTCCGGAATTGTCCGCGCGACGTCCGGGCGTATCCTATTTCGGGGAGAAGACATCACGCGGCTCAGTGCGGACCAAATTCTCGCGCGCGGCATCGCCCACGTGCCCGAGGCGCGGCGGCTTTTTCGCGGCTTGAGCGTTAAAGACAATCTCATCCTCGGCGCCTATTTGCGGCGCGATACCGCCGCAATCCGCCGCGATCTTGATTTTGTCTACACGTTGTTTCCAATCCTGCGCGAACGGCAAAGTCAGGACGCAACCACCATGTCGGGCGGCGAGCAGCAAATGTGCGCCATTGGACGCGGAATCATGTCGCGCCCAAAACTGCTGATGATCGACGAATTGTCGCTCGGATTGGCGCCGCGGCTGGTCGAGCGACTGAGCCAAACGCTGATCGAGATCAACAAGGCCGGCCTCGCGATCTTGATCGTCGAGCAGGACGTCATGACCGCGTTCGAAATCGCGGAGCATGGCTTCGTCATCGAGACGGGACGCGTCGAAATGCGCGGCACGACCAAGGTGCTGGCTGAAAACCCCGCGATCCGTCAGGCCTATCTCGGAATGTAGCGGTCTCGGCTGTGGAATTGACCCGCGAGGTTTTCAGCCCGTCCGCCATTCGCCACGCGATGCGCTTTATCCCGGGCGGTCAGGTATTGTACTATTATTAGGATGACAATATGAACCGGCGGTCTAAAAAATTCTTCGGGAAACCGCCAATCGGTGGGTTGTGAATCTTGTCTAAGAGTGGTGTCGGCGCCCGCGCCAAACGAAAGGAAGACGAGCGGTTCCTCTATGGCCGCGGTCAATATATTGGCGACCTGCGCTTTCCCAGGATGCGCGAAGTCGCCTTCGTCCGAAGTCCGGTCGCCCATGCGCGGCTGAAGGACGTTGTCATTCCCGGCCATCTTCGTTCGTCGGTTTTCACCGCGCGCGATATCGCCGGCGTGCTGCCGCTCAAGGCGGTGTCGCCGCTGCCGGGCTTCCAGGTGTCCGAGCAGCCGCCTTTGGTGACGGACAAAATCCGCCAAGTCGGCGAGCTGATCGCCATGTGCGTCGCCGATACGCGGGCTGAAGCGGAAGATATCGCGGCGCAAATTTCATTGGAATATGATGAGCTGCCCGCGGTCGTTGACATGCTGGATGCGCAGAAGCCCGGCTGCGTGCTTGTTCACGACACAGTCAAAGGCAATGTTTATGTCAACGTTGCCTTTGACGGCGATATCGAGTCGGTTGCCAAAACCGCGCCGGTGAAGGTGACGCGCGAGCTGCGCACCGCCCGCCAGGTGATGTCGCCGATCGAGTGCCGCGGGTTCATTGCCCAGTGGGATTCGCGGGTCAATCAGTTGATCCTTCACGGCGCCACGCAGTTTCCGCATGTGGTGCGAACCGGACTTTCCCTGGTCCTTCAGATTCCGGAAATCCAGATTCGCGTCATTTCGCCCGACGTCGGCGGCGGCTTCGGCTACAAGGCGATCCTGGCGGGCGAAGAAGTCTGTCTGTGCTGGCTCGCCATGCGCGTCGATTACCCGGTGCGCTGGCTGGAAGACCGCCGCGAAATGCTGGTCGCCAACGCGAATTGCCGCGAGCACTATTACAACATCACCGCCTATGCGGATAACAGCGGCAAGATCCTCGGCTTCGACGCCAAAGCGGCGGTCGATACTGGCGCCTATTCGGCATATCCGTTCAGCGCGGCGATCGAAGCGTCGCAGGTCAGCGCCATTCTGCCCGGCCCCTACAGCATTCCGGTTTACCGCTGCAATACGGCGGCGGTGGCTACCAACAAGGCGCCGCAATTGCCCTACCGCGGCGTCGCGCGGCCCGGCGTCTGCTACGCAATGGAACTGGTGGTCGACGCGATCGCCCGCGAAATCGGCAAGGAGCCGCACGAGGTGCGCGCCGTCAATCTCGTTCGCCCCGAGCAAATGCCGTACGACAACATTACCGACAAGCATTTCGATAGCGGCGATTATCCCCAGTTGCTGCGCATGGCGGTCGAAGCCATCGACGTGAACGCCGTGCGCGCGCGACAACAGCGCGGCGAAAAGGATGGCCGGCTGATCGGGCTCGGCATGTCGATATTCTCCGAACAGACCGGGCACGGCACCACCGCCGACGGTAAGCGGCGCGTGCTTTATGAGCAGGCCTTCGCGCGCCTGACGCCCGATGGCCGGCTCGATATCCGGGCCGGGATCCAGAGCATCGGGCAGGGTCTCGAAACCACGCTGGCGCAGATTGGCAGCGAATGTCTCGGGATGGACATCGAAGATATTCACGTCAAGCTCGGCGATACCGAGATTTCGCCTTATTCGAGCGGCGCCTGGGGTTCGCGCGGAATGATCTGGGCCGGCGGCGCGACCGCGCGCGCCTGCCAGGAGTTAGCCGACCGGGTGGCGCGCATCGGCGCAGCCCTGCTGCAAACCGACCTCAAATCGGTCGTCGTGCGCGACAACGGCGTTTACGGGCCGAACGGAAACGTCTCGCTGCGCGACATTGCGCGCGCCTATTATCTCGCGCCCAGCGAATTGCCGGGCGATATCGACCCGCACGGGCTTGAAGTCACCGGCGGTTTTACGCCCACCCGCATCACCGGCATCCATACCGGCGCCGCGCACGCGACGATTGTCGCGGTGGATCCGGAAACCGGCGGCGTCGAAATTCTCGATTATGTCGTGGTGGAAGACGCCGGCACCCTGGTAAATCCGATGATCGTGGACGGACAAATTTTCGGCGGAACCGCGCAAGGCATCGGCAGCGCGTTGTTCGAGGAAATGGCGTTCGACAAGCAAGGCCAGCCGCTGGCGTCGACGCTGGCGGACTATCTGCTGCCCGGCTGCCCGGATGTACCCAATATTCGCGTGTTCCACATGCAAACGCCTTCGCCTTACACCGAATTCGGCATCAAGGGCGTGGGCGAGGGTGGCGCCATCGGGCCGGGCGCGGCGATCGCCAACGCCATCAATGACGCGTTGAAATCGCTCGGTGTCGAGATCTGCGAGATTCCGGTCACGCCGCGCCGCATCTTGCATGCATTGTCGACGCAGGTTCGCCGTCGGGCCTAGGCGAGAGTGACGGGAGCGGAAGGACTTTCGGATGCAAGACGCCATCGCGCTGGAAACGGATGTCCTGGTCGTTGGCGGCGGCGGTGCCGGCATGTTTGCCGCGATCTTTGCGGCACGCCACGGCGCGCAGGTGATCCTGCTCGACAAGAACGTCGTCGGGCGCGGCGGCGCGACAATCATGGCGCAAATGACCTGCGCCTCCGCGCTTTCCGAAGCCGAGCCGGACTGCCCCGAACTGCATTTGAAGGATACGCTGGAAGCCGGGCGCGGGCTTTGCAAAGAAAATCTCGCAGCGTTGCTTTGCGAGCTCAGCCCGCAGCGAATCCGCGAACTCGCCAGCTGGAATGTCAATTGGGCGCGGCAGGACAACGGCAAGATCAATCAGGTCAAAGCGCCGGGCCATAGCCGCAAGCGATGCGTCTATGTGGATTTTCTCAGCACCGGCGTGGCGATCTGCGCGGCGCTGCGCGTTCAGACCAGCCGCAACTCGTCGATTCGCGTGCTCAACAGCATATGCCTTACCGACATCGCCGCCCGCGACGGCGAGGTTGTGGGCGCGGTGGGTTTCGATGTCGCCACCTCCGAGCCGGTCACAATCCGGACCAATGCCGTCATCCTGTGTTCGGGCGGTATGATGAAAATGTTTCAGCGCACGACCGCGCCCAACAACAATTCCGGCGACGGCGTCGGGATCGCGCTGCGCGCCGGTGCGCGCGTGATCGATATCGAATTTCTGCAATTCTATCCGAACGGCCATTTGGCGCCGCGCATGGTGGGGCTCGACCCGACCACATGGGAACCGACCCGCGTCAAGCTCGGCGGCCGTCTGATGAACGGCAAGGGCGAAGAGTTCCTCTCGAAATACGGCGACAGCGGCGGGGAGGGATACAACACCACGCGCGATCTGCTGACCCATGCGATCTACCGGGAGGTCGCCGCGGGGCGCGGCTCGCCGCATGGCGGCGTCTATCTCTCGTTCCAGCACATCCCGGCGGATGCGCTCAACAAGGCGCTCGGCCCGGTGATCGGCATCTTCAAGCGCAACAATATCGATCTGACCAAGGCCCCGGTCGAAGTGTTCCCTATCGCGCATTATCAAATGGGCGGCATCGAGGTGAACGCCAACATGGAATCATGCGTGCGCGGACTTTACGCCGCCGGTGAGATCGTCGGCGGGGCGAACGGGGCCAACCGGCTTTCCGGCAACGCGCTGCCGGAGGCGATGGTGTTCGGCGGACGCGCCGGCGAGGCGGCCGCCAAATTCGTCGCAAGCAAAGCGCCACCGCAATGGGACAAAAGCACGGCCGCGCCGCAACTCGACGTGATCCGGCGCGTCAAGCGGAAAGCCAAGGCGAAAGGCCCGGCGCCAACCCACATGCTGCGCGAGCTCAAAGAGATGATGTGGACCAAGGTCGGGGCGTTCCGCACGGCCGATGATCTGGCGCAGGCGCGGGACCGCATTCGTGCCATGCAGAAATCCGAACTGGATGAATTGTCGGTGTCGCTCGAGACGATCCACAACGCCAGTCTGGTCGAGTGGTTCGAAGCGCGTAACGGTCTGCAGGCCGCGGAAGCGGTCACGGTCGCGGCCCTCAACCGCCGCGAAAGTCGCGGCGCGCATCAGCGCCTCGATTTCCCCAAGACGCTCGACGCCTTTCAGTTGAACCAGCAGATCGCGTTTAAGAACGGCGAAATCGTTTCCAGCTTCGAGGGCGCGCGGCCGTGAACGAGGTCAAATATCAGACCGCCGTGATGAAGACGGCGAGACTGCGCATCTGGCGCGGAACCTGCGCCGAAAACGGCCACTACGAAGAGTATGACGTGCAATTCGAGGATGGCGACTCGGTACTGGACGGCCTGGTGCGGCTCCGCTACGGCGACGCGCCTGATCTTGCATTTCAGTTCAGCTGCTTCAATGCGAATGTATGCAAGGAATGCGCGGTGCAGATCGACGGCGCCGTGGAATATGCCTGCATCGCCAAGCTCAAGACCGGCCTCACGCATCTCGATCCCGTTCCCGATCAACGAATTCTGCGCGATCTTCTTATCGACACCCGCGATCGCGACCGGAAGGGCGCCACGCTGCGACACCAGGTTCAATCGATCGCCCCCGGAAAGGGGCACTGAATGCCCAGCCGTCATCGAACTTACAGGACACAATGAAACCCGCGGTTTTTGATTATGTGCGCCCGGCTACGCTCGACGAGGCAACTCGGTTGCTCGGCGAAAAGGGAGTGTTTTCGAAAGTTGTGGCCGGCAGCCAGTCGCTCGGTCCGATGCTCAATCTGCGGCTGGCGCAGCCGGAACTGCTGGTCGATATCACGTCAATCCCGGTGCTTACCGCGGTATCCGAGCAGCGCGATTATGTGGATATCGGCGCCTGCGTCTCCCATGCGGATGTCGAAGACGGGCGTATACCGGATGGATCGCGCGGGCTGCTGGCTTTGGTGGCAAGCCGGATCGCCTACCGCGCCGTGCGCAACCGCGGGACGCTCGGCGGCAGTCTTGCGCACGCCGATCCGGCAGCCGACTGGATCTCGGTTTTTCCATTGCTCGGCGCCGATGTGATCGTGCAATCGCGCCGCGGCACGCGCACGGTCGCCGCCGAAAATATCATGGTCTCGTCGTTCATCACCGTGTTGCAGCCGGATGAGCTCATCCGCACGATCCGGGTGCCGAAAATCTCCGCGCGCGCGCGCTGGGGCTTCTGCAAATTCAATCAAAAGGCCGGCGAATTCGCCCATGCCATCGGCGGCGTTCTGCACGATCCGGAAAATGACCGGTTCCGGGCCGTGATCGGAGCGATCGAGACTGCGCCGATCGTCGTCGCCGACGCCGCGTCGCTGTTCGGCGGCCGGTTCGGGCCAAATCTCGATGCGCGTCTCGACAAACGCGCGGTGCTCGCTTTGCTGGACGAAAAAAACGTGCGGGATGAATATAACCGGCAACTTTTGCTCGTCGCCCTCAAGCGCGCGGCAAAACAGGCGAGTGAGTCATGACAAAGCTGGGCATGCAGATCAACGGCAAGATGGTGGTGACGGAGACCGAACCGCGCACCCATCTCGCGGACTTTCTGCGCGAGCAGCAGTTTCTCACCGGCACCCATATCGGCTGCGAGCACGGCGTGTGCGGGGCATGCACGTTGCTGATCGACGGGGTTCCCGCGCGCTCGTGCATCACTTACGCCGTCGCCTGCGACGGCGCGCAGATCACGACGATCGAAGGTTTGCGCGACGATCCGGTGATTGCCGATCTGCGCGAAGCATTTTCGGCCAACCACGCCCTGCAGTGCGGTTATTGTACGCCGGCGATGCTGATTTCCTGCCGCGATATTCTTACGCGCCTGCCGGATGCCGATGAGCCGCGCATCCGTCTCGAACTCTCCGGAAATCTTTGCCGCTGCACGGGTTATGTCGGCATCGTGGCGGCGGTCAAAGAGGTTCAGAAAAAGCGAAAAGCAGCGGGCGCGCGGCCAATCCTCTTCCGCGACAGGCTCGGCCCGGTTGGAGCGCATGCCCCGGCGGCGGGCCAAGGCGAGCGCACCGTTCGCAAATCTCCGCCGGCGGGCAAAGCGCCTGCGCCGCCGCCGAAGGAGATTGTCGGCGCGGAACAATGGCGCGCAGTCGAAACCGATGGCGTCGAGCTGTTGCAATCGTTTCGCGTGCCCTATCCGCGCGCGCAGGTGTGGAAATTCTTCGGCGATCTCGAACAGGTGGCGCGCTGCATGCCCGGCGCCCGCCTGACCAAGCCGGCCCTGGATGGCCGCGCCGAAGGCGAGGTGAACGTTAAGCTCGGGCCGATTGTGAGCGCGTTTGCCGGTGTGGTCGAAGTCGTGCGCGATGCGGACCGTTTCAGCGGCACCGTGCGCGGTGCCGGGCGCGATGCCAAAAGCGGGTCGAACGCCCGCGCGGTCATCGTGTACCGGCTGCAAGATTTGCAGGAAGCGTCGACGCAAGTCGATATTTCGGTGAAGTTCCTGCTGACCGGCGCCCTGGCGCAATTTGGGCGCGCGGGTCTGGTGAAGGACGTCGCCGATCATCTCACGCAAGTGTTTGCGGCTAATCTTGAAGCCTCGCTGTCCGGCAAACAAATCTCCGAAAGTGCGGGCGCGACACTGAACGCGGCTTCGGTTGCGCGGGCGGCGCTGTGGAAGCGGATCCGCGCCTTTTTCGCCAGATGGATATGATCTGCTTGCATTGAGGCGGTTCTCCCGCAGGCATGTTGCTGACGGAGCGGCTATTTGTACCGGAAACGCGTGTCCGGAACCGACCTGTATTCCCCGGGCGATCCACTGAATTGCACCGCGCTCACGCCGATTGACTCGGTCCGCGAACTCATGCTCGCATGATTTCCGGCCGGCGATGGCCGCAGGAATCGAGCGATGGACAATATTCATATCGGGCTGCTGATTTTTCCGCGTATGACGCAACTGGATATGACCGGCCCGTTCGAGGTGTTTGCCCGGATTCCGAACGCAACCGTCCATTTGATCTGGAAGCGGATCGAGCCGGTCGTGTGCGATACCGGACTGTCGCTGCAGCCGACCACGACATTGTCCGGCTGTCCGAAGCTGGACGTGATCTGCATCCCCGGCGGACCGGGACAGATCGATCTGATGGAAGATGCCGATGTGATCGGATTCGTCCGGCGGCAAGGAGAACAGGCGCGATACGTCACCTCGGTTTGTACCGGCGCGCTGGTGCTCGGAGCCGCCGGCCTGCTGCGCGGCTACAAGGCCGCGACGCACTGGGCATCGATGGACAACCTCGCCTATTTCGGCGCGCAGGCCGTGAAGACGCGCGTCTGCATCGACCGCAATCGCATCACCGGAGGCGGCGTGACGGCGGGCATCGATTTCGGATTGGTGCTGGCGAGCAAGCTGACCGACACGGCGACGGCCGAAAAGATCCAGCTCTATATGGAGTACAATCCGGAGCCGCCGTTCAACTCCGGGTCGCCGGATTCGGCGCCGCCCGCGGTGCTGGCGGCATTCAATGAAATGGCAAAGGGGATGCTGACGCGGCGCAAGGAAGTGACCCTTCGTGCGTCCAAGCAGATGGACGGCTTTGAAAAAAAATAGCGGCGAAACACCTCGGCGTTCTCACACTCTCGTCCCGCTCCGCATCGCAAACCACGCAGTAGCCTCGCCACTACGTTGACGTAGCGCCGGCCAGGCGGTGATACGATTTCCGCTTGGGGTCATGAACTGCCGTAGTGCCGTATGCAGTCAGGCGCGGCGGCACTGTCCCGTTTTCGGTGCTCGCCGCCGCTTCGCCGATTTCACAAGGAAAAGTATAGCATCAAAAGTCGGTACTTTCCCGTTTTGGGCTCTTTTCGGGACAGTTGGGGTGTACGGCGCGCTATCGCTTTGTATCGTCCTTGCGTTCTTCTTTTGAAAAGATTTCAGGAAAATTTCGCCGCTCGTGCAAGACGCGCGCAATTCCTACGACGCCATTCTGCACACGGTAGAAAACGGTGTAGGGACGAACAAGAACGGAACGGAGCCCAGGCATCACCTCATCGCGTGCCCGCCACATGAGTGCCTGCTCCGCGAGTTGCTCGCCCGCTTGATCGATTTCGCGAAGCAGTTTGTCCGCAATATCTGGTGATGCAACGCGGGCGTAGTAGCGTCAGACCTCGCGCAGGTCTTGTTTGGACTTCGGCGCCCAAACAACCGTCCTACGCTTTTCTGGCATGCTCTGCGCGGGCTTCCCGGATAACGTCCTCGATGTCGAGTTTTTCGCCCATCCCGGCATCAAGTTCTCGAATGCCGATCTCGATTTCCGCACGCAGTTGCGCGAGCGTCTCGATCCGCTCCAGAATCTCTCGCCCGAGCTGCTCCTGCGCCGCCTCAGGAAGAGACGAAACCCTGCTAATCGCTATTTCAAGCGTCTTGACCATGGCGGCAGTATACCACATCGCCTCTTTTGCCGCGCAGCTGCCCGTTCTTGCCCCTTGGAAATTTGGCCAGAATGCCCTAAGGGCGGCCCGCGAGCGTTATGACCTCGAATCCCAACGCCGCATGTGAAATCGCGTCCAATTGCGACCCCCTCCCGAGACTGAAACATCTCATTGATTACTCGTGAGAATCCACTTCTCGGGTGGGGTCACTATTGGACGCGAAAGATGAACCTCCCAATTCCAATATTTCGCAACGAGATCAATGCGCTG
>CAMAWF010000093.1 GCA_945861895.1 Rhizobium sp. Q54 | reverse complement strand
CTCGACTGCGGCAACCACCCGCTCGCGAAGATCAACCGAATAAGGCTTTCCCATCCATGCTGGCCTCCGATCCAGTCGCAACCTTGAATCAGAGCGCAGGCGATTTGGGAATCAAAATCCGATTCGGCTTTAAATCATCCCGCTCTAGGCTACCGGCGCTGGGCTTGCAAAGCCGCTCTTTCCGGCGGTGACATGGGGGACTGCGATGGCCAAAAAGACCTCGCCTGCGCGCACAGAATCCGGGCTGGAAAGTTATTTCGGGCTGCGGCAGCAGGGCACCGATGTGCGCACCGAGCTGATCGCCGGTGTGACCACCTTCCTCACGATGGTCTACATCGTGTTCGTCAACCCGGCGATCCTCGGCAAGGCCGGCATGGACCCGGGCGCGGTGTTCGTGGCGACCTGCATTGCGGCGGCCGCCAGCACGCTGGTGATGGGGCTGTACGCCAATTATCCGATCGCGCTTGCGCCCGGCATGGGGCTCAACGCCTTTTTCGCCTTCACCGTGGTGCTGACCTACAAATACACTTGGCAGCAGGCGCTCGCCGCGGTGTTCTGCTCCGGCGTGCTGTTTTTCATCATTTCGGTCACCGGGCTGCGGCGATATGTGATCGAAGCGATCCCGAACAATCTCAAGCTCGCCGTCTCGGCCGGCGTCGGCTTGTTCCTCGCGATCATCGCGCTGGAAGAGGCGAAGGTCGTCGTCGCGCATCCGGCCACGCTGGTCACGCTCGGCGACCTGAAAAATCCGGCGGCGGCGCTGATGCTGCTCGGCTTTGTGCTGATCGCGGGGCTGAATTATCGCAAGATCGTCGGTGGCACGCTGATCGGAATCCTGGTGGTCACGCTTATCGGCTTGCCGCTGGGTCTGGCGAAATTTACCGGCATCGTGTCGATGCCGCCGTCGCTGGCGCCGACCTTCCTGCAACTCGACTTTTCGCGCACGTTCGAACTTACCTTCCTCATCGTCGTGTTCTCCATCCTGTTCGTCGACGTGTTCGACAACGCCGGCACGCTGATCGGCGTCACCCACCGCACCGGGCTGATGAAAAAAGGCAAGCTCGCGCGCATGAAGCAGGCGCTGATCTCCGACAGTTTCGCCGCCATGTTTGGCGCGTCCGTCGGCACCTCGACGACGACGAGCTACATCGAAAGTGCGGCCGGCATCTCGGCCGGCGGGCGCACGGGGCTCACCGCCGTGTTCGTCGCGCTGTTTTTCCTGCTCGCGCTGTTCTTCGCGCCGCTTGCCGGCATGATCCCGGCCTATGCGTCCGCCGCAGCGCTGCTCTATGTCGCCTGCATCATGGCGCGCGGGCTGGCCGAGATCGACTGGGACGACATCACCGAATATGCGCCGGCGGTGGTTGCCGCCATCACCATGCCGCTGACCTATTCGATCGCCACCGGCATCGGGCTCGGCTTCATCACCTATGCCGTGCTCAAGCTCATCGCCGGAAAAATAAACGAAGCCGCGCCCGCAGTGCTGGTGCTGGCCGTGCTGTTCGCAATCAAGTTCGCGGTGGCGGGATAGGAATCAGCCAAGCGCCTTTTTGATCGCGAGGAAATCGCGCCAGGCGAGCCGCTTCTGCAGCGGCTGGCGCAGCAAATAGGCGGGATGCAGCGTCGCGATGGCGCGGATTTCGCGCGTGCCGGTCTGGTAGGCGAACCAGCGGCCGCGCGTTTTCAATATGCCCTCCCTGGTCGCGAGCAGCGTCTGCGCAGACGGGCCGCCGAGGCAAACCAATATGCCGGGATTGGCAAGCTCGATCTGCCGCCGGATGAACGGCAGGCAGATTGCGGATTCCTGCGGCGTCGGCGTGCGGTTGCCGGGCGGCCGCCACGGAATGATGTTGGCGATATAGACGCAAGTGCGGTCGAGCCCGATCGCCGCCATCATGCGGTCGAGCAGCTTGCCGGAGCGGCCGACGAACGGCAGCCCCTCGATGTCCTCATCGCGGCCGGGCGCCTCGCCGACGAACATCACCTTGGCCTGCGGGTTGCCGTCGGCGAACACCAGTTGCTTGGCGGTGGCCTTGAGCGCGCAACCCTCGAAACCGTCGAGCAGGGCACGCAGCTCGTTGAGCGTCTTGGCGCTGCGCGCAGCTTCCCGCGCCGCCATCGCCGCAGCGTCGGGCGCGACAAAAATCATTCCCTCCCCTGAAACCGGGGTGGGGTGGTCAGCTTGCGTGTTGACCCCCACCCGATCCGCTTCGCGGATCGACCTCCGCCTTTCAGGGGGAGGTACAGAACCATCAGTGTCCGCAAAACGATCCACCGGCGTTTCGCCCAATAGCGCATCGACGCCCGCCTCGGCGTAGAAGGCGAGCAGTTCGTGGGCGGATTTGCGGCGGTCGGGCGTCATCGGCGGAAAAGCACCTTAGCACGTCGAGCGCACGATTGCCGTGGCTGTGCAAAAGTGGAGAATGTAGAATCGGGAGCAGGCCATGCCAGCAGAAATGCCCGCCCGCGAGGCGATGGAATTCGATGTCGTCATCGTCGGCGCCGGGCCGGCGGGCCTCGCGGCGGCGATCCGGCTCAAGCAGATCAATCCCGGCATTTCGGTCGTGGTGGTGGAAAAGGGCTCCGAGGTCGGCGCGCATATTCTGTCAGGCGCGGTGATCGATCCCGCCGGGCTCGACAAATTACTGCCCGATTGGCGCTCCGAAGACACGCCGGTCAAGACCAAGGTCGCCGACGACCGCTTTTATTTTCTGTCGGCGTCAGGCGCGCTGCGGCTGCCGAATTTCCTGATGCCACCACTGTTGAGCAATCACGGCAATTTCATCGTCTCGCTCGGCAATGTCTGCCGCTGGCTCGCCGGCAAGGCGGAAGCAGCCGGCGTGGAAATCTATCCCGGTTTTGCCGCGGCGGAAGTGCTCTACGGCGCCAACGGCGAAGTTGCGGGCGTCGCCACCGGCGACATGGGCGTAGGCAAGAGCGGCGCGCACAAGGACAGCTTTACCCGTGGCATGGAGCTGCGCGCCAAATACACGCTGTTCGCCGAAGGCGCGCGCGGAAACCTGGGAAAATCGCTGATCGCGCGTTTTGATCTGGCGCGCGCGAGCGAGCCGCAAAAATTCGGGCTTGGACTGAAAGAACTTTGGCAGGTCGCGCCCGACAAACACCGCGCAGGTCTGGTGCAGCATTCCTTCGGCTGGCCGCTCGATGGCTCGACCGGCGGCGGTTCGTTCCTCTATCACCTCGACGACAATCTGGTGTCGGTCGGTTTCGTCCTGCATCTCAATTACCAAAATCCTTATCTCTCGCCGTTCGAGGAATTCCAGCGCTTCAAGACCCATCCGCTGGTGCGCGACACCTTTACGGGCGGCAAGCGGCTGGCCTATGGCGCGCGTGCGTTGACCGAAGGCGGCTTCCAGTCGGTGCCGAAACTCACGTTTCCCGGCGGCGCGCTGATCGGCTGCGATGCCGGCTTCATGAACGTGCCGCGCATCAAGGGCAGCCACAATGCGATGCTCTCCGGCATGATGGCCGCCGAGCAAGTTGCGCAGGCGCTCGCCGCGGGCCGCGCCGGCGACGCGCTTGCCGGTTATGACGAAGCCTGGCGCTCCTCGGCGATCGGCAAGGATTTGTGGAAGGTGCGCAACGCCAAGCCGCTGTGGTCGAAATTCGGCACGCTCGCCGGCATCGCGCTCGGCGGTCTCGACATGTGGACCTCGACGCTTGGCTTTTCGCTGTTCGGCACGCTCAAGCACGGCAAGCCGGATTCCGCCACGCTTAAGCCGGCGTCCGCATGCACGCCGATTTCCTATCCCAAGCCCGACGGCAAGCTCACCTTCGACCGGCTTTCCTCGGTGTTTCTGTCGAACACCAATCACGAGGAAGATCAGCCGGTGCATTTGCTGGTCAAGGACATGGCGCTGCAAAAGGCGTCCGAGCACGACCTCTATGCCGGCCCGTCGGCGCGCTATTGTCCGGCCGGCGTCTACGAATGGATCGAGGAGGGCGGCGCGCCGCGCTTCGTCATCAACGCGCAGAATTGCGTCCACTGCAAAACCTGCGACATCAAGGACCCCAACCGGAACATCACCTGGGTGACGCCGGAAGGCGGCGGCGGTCCGAATTATTCGAATATGTGAAATTGCGGAGCTTGATACTGGCATCGATCGGGCATCAATTGGTCCCAATCAAATTGCCGGTCAATCGTACACCTCCCGCCGATGCCCAACGGTTATGACGAGCACGACGAAGCGATTGTCTTCGATTGAGGCTATGATACGAAAATCACCGACGCGATAGCGCCATAGACCTTTGCGGTCGCGCATGAGCGGGCGGCCGAAGCGGCGGGGGTCATTCGCGGTTGCGATGCGTTCGCGCAGGTATCGCAGAATAATTTGCTGCGCCTCATGCCCCAGCTTGCGCCAATCCCGCACCGCGTCGCGGCCGAATTCGACCCGCCATATGCGCGAGACGTTCATCGTGCCGGTTCAACGCTTGCCGGCAAATTCTTTTTCGAGTTGTTCAAGCGTCACGCGCTTGCCGTCGCGGGCAAGCCGCTTGCCGGCAAGATGATAGTCTTCAATATCCTCGATATGGCGAAGGATAGCTTCGCGCGCATAGAAGCTTTTGGTCCGGCCGGTCTTCTTGGCCAGCGCCGCAAGCCGTTTCTCGATCTCGGCGGGCAAGCGCAAAGCGAGCATGCTGGTCTCCGTATTTGCTATATATGTATAGCAAACCGTCGCTACCGGCAAGAGACGCGGTCCAAATGGCGGCGTCGGCATCGCGCCGGATATGACTTTGCTGCTCGCTTCCGCCTACGCGCCCTCGCCGTCGAGCAAATCCGCAAGTTCATCCGGCATCGTCACCATCGCGTCGTGGCAGGTCGCGATCTCCACCATCTTCATCTTGTTGGCCTTCACCCAGGCGCGGCTTGCTTGCAGCGGCGGATGGAACGGATTGTTGCAGGCAATGTAGAGCGCGGGCAGCCCGTTGCCGACCTTATGGGAAAGATTGAGCGGCGACGAATAGGTGCCCAGCGGATGCGGTGTGAACCGGCTTTCCAATGAGGCTGCTTGCACTGGGTCGGTGATGCCGAATGCGCTCGCGGGCGGGGCCGGAATGCCCAGGCCGCCGGTGGCCTCCGCCTGTTTGATGCGCTCCTCGACTATGTGTTTTGGAAACTGGCTCTGCGGCGTCTGGCCGTTTTCCAGCATCAAGGCATCGAGATAGATGAGGCTCCGGATGCGCTCGCGCATGCGGTCGGCGACGCCGGAAATCGTGCTGCCGCCAAAACTGTGGCCGACCAGGATCACGTCGTCGAGCGTCTCGAATGTGATGACGTTGACGACGTCCTCGATGAAAGTATCGAGCGTGATGGTCTTGGAAATGAGATGCGCGCGTTCGCCGAGGCCGGTCTGCGTCGGCGTGTATACATTGTGGCCGCGTGCGCGCAGATTGGTTGCGACCGCGCTCCAGCACCAGCCGCCATGCCAGGCGCCGTGCACGAGGACGAAAGTCTTGCCGCCGGCTGCCGTCATGATTCGCCGTAAAGGTATTGCCGCGCGAGGTTACAAGAGGACAAATACAAGTGAAAGCAAGCAGGCGCCGCGCTTTTGCCGCACTCGGTTGCGAGCGCTTGATCCTTGCGGGACGCGCGCAAAAACGCCATTCTGCGCCCGTACCGGGCGTATTCGCACGCGAGCCAGGTTGGCGGCCTGCGAACTCGAAGGACGGTCTTGGGTAGCCCTAGACCGGTGAATGCCTGTTCCTCAAACGGAGACAAAAGCCCGTGACCTCATCGCGCTTGTTTCGGGGCGTAGCCGTCGCCGCGGTCGCCACCTTCGTCGTGATGCTGCCGGGCATGCTGGCCGCGCAGGTCACTTCCTCGTCATCCGTCGCGCAAAGCACCGGCTCACAAGCGCCGACGGCGAAGGACCTCATCGGTGTGACCGCATCCGGCAGCTATCTCGCCGCGCGCCATGCCGGCCAGCAGCGCGATGCCGCCGCCGCCGCCGCCTATTACCGCGCCGCGCTCAAGGGCGATCCCAAGAACAGCGAACTGCTCGACCGCGCCTTCCTGTCGCTGCTGGTGGACGGCGACGTCGAAGAGTCGGTGAAGCTGGCCGACCGCATTCTGCAAGGCGACAAGAACGACCGCATCGCCCGGCTTGTGGTCGGCGTGCGCGGAATCAAGCAGAAACAGTTCGCTCCCGCCCGATTGAATTTGACGCAGTCGATACGCGGCCCGATCACCGATCTCACCGCGACGCTGCTCTCGGCCTGGACGCAGCACGCCAGCGGCGACAGCAAAGGCGCGCTGGCGGCGATCGACAAGCTTGCCGGGCCGGACTGGTACGCCATCTTCAAGGAGCTGCACGCCGGCATGATCCTCGATCTCTCCGGCAACAAGAAGGAAGCCGGCAAGCGCTTCGAGCACGCCCATAAGCTCGATGCATCCGCTTTGCGCGTGGTCGAGGCTTATGGCGGATGGCTTGCGCGCAATGCCTCGGCGCAGGAGGCGCTGGCGGTGTTCGAGGCGTTCGACAAAGTGCTGCCGCGCCATCCGCTGGTGGTCGCCGCGATGAAAAGCATCAAGGCGGGGCACAAGCCGCCGATGATGGTAACGACGCCGCAGTCCGGCGCCGCCGAGGCGCTCTACGGGCTCGGCGCCTCGCTCGGCCGCCGCGGCGGCGAGGACCTTGGGCTGGTGTATCTCCAGCTATCGCTTTATCTCGCGCCGACGCATCCGCTCGCTTTGCTCTCGCTTGCCGATCTCTACGAGTCGCTCAAGAAGCCGGCGCTTGCGATCAAGATTTACGAGCGCGTGCCGGCGGACTCGCCGCTGCACCGCAACGCGGCGATCCAGATGGCGAGCAATCTCGACAGTCTCGATCGCACCGACGAGGCGAAGAAATATCTCCAGGCATTGATCGCGGAACATCCCGACGATCAGGAAGCGATCATGGCGCTCGGCAATATCCTGCGCGCGCGCAAGAATTTCGCTGAATGCGCGGCTGTCTATTCCAAGGGCATTGCGACCATCACCAATCCGGAAAAGCCAAATTGGCTGGTGTTCTATTACCGGGGGATTTGCTACGAGCGCGCCAAGCAATGGGCGCCGGCCGAGGCCGACCTTAAGAAAGCGCTCGTTTTGTATCCCGAGCAGCCGCACGTGCTGAACTATCTGGGTTATTCATGGATCGATCAGGGGATCAACCTGGACGAAGGCATGAACATGATCAAACGCGCCGTCCAGCAGCGGCCGGACGACGGCTATATCGTGGATTCGCTCGGCTGGGCCTATTACCGCATCGGCAATTACGAGGAAGCAACCAAGCATCTCGAACGCGCGGTCGAGTTCAAGCCCGATGACCCCACCATCAACGACCATCTCGGCGACGCCTATTGGCGCATCGGGCGCACGCTGGAAGCCAAGTTCCAATGGGCGCATGCGCGCGATCTCAAGCCCGAGCCGGAAGACCTTGTGAAGATCCAGGAAAAGCTCGCCAACGGATTGAGCGAGGAAACCTCGTCCGAGGCCAAGGCGGACAAGGGGAAGAAGGCGGGCGACGGCGGGTGAGGCATCCGCCGTGAGCGCCCGGCTGGTCGACCGCGCCCCCGCCAAGGTCAATCTGACGCTGCGCGTGCTTGCCCGCCGCGCCGACGGCTACCACGACATCGAAAGCCTGGTGGCATTTGCCGATCTTGCCGACACGCTGACTTTCGTGCCCGGTGACGCACCCGGTTTGGAAATGTGCGGTGCGGGCGCAAATGACTGCGGACCGGCGGCGGACAATCTTGTGCTCAAGGCGCAGGCTGCGCTCGCCGCCAAGGCAAGCGGTCTCAAGCCCGGCCGCTTCATCCTGGAAAAAAATATTCCGGTTGCCGCCGGACTGGGCGGCGGCTCGGCCGACGCCGCGGCGGCGCTGCGGCTGCTTGCGCGTGCGAATAATTTTGCTCCTGACGATCCGCGTCTGATGAGCGCCGCGCGGGATATCGGCGCCGACGTGCCGGTGTGCCTCGATTCGAAAAGCAGGATCATACGCGGCGCTGGCGAGACGCTCTCGCCAGCGCTCGAATTGCCGAAGTTTCACGCCGTGCTGGTCAATCCGTGCATTCCGGTTGCGACGCGCGACGTCTTCGCGGCGTTCAGGCCCGGCAACGATGCCGTGGAGCTGCTGGGTGAGATTCCGCGCGAGCGCGCCTCGCTGCTGGCGCTGCTTGGGCGCGGCCGCAACGATCTGGAGCCGGCCGCGATTTCGCTGCAGCCGGTTATTGCCGAGGTGCTGGCGGCGCTGCGCGCGCTGCCGGCATGTGAATTGGCGCGCATGTCGGGTTCCGGGGCGACCTGCTTTGCGCTGTTTTCCTCGCAGCCGGAGGCGCTGGCGGCCGCGAATGCATTGCGCGCCAAGCACGGCGGCTGGTGGATTCATTGCGGCGCGATCGGTTAGCGCAAGGCCGGCGTTCTTGATTTTTATTCGCGAACGGAACAGTTTGCAGCCGGCGCGCTGTGGGAAGGATTCGGACATGAAGCTCAAGTGGATACTGATGGCGATTGTGGCGGTGGCGCTGGTGGATTCGAGCCCGGCTTTCGCGCGCAAGCACCGCGCGCCGGCGGCTTCGCCCTGCTCCGGCACGCTATCGGATATTTTCCGGCTGCGATGTCCGCCGCAGCCGCGCTGGAACGGGCGCTCGCCGCCGGTCTATGTGAATGGCCGCTATGTCGGGCAAGACCCCGATCCGAACATCCGGTTTCAATTGATGCGGCAATATCAGATGGGCTGGAATCGCTAGACGCTCTAGCTTTTTGTCTAAGCATGATCTTTTCCGACCTTACTTCGCCCGCCGAAGCGGGCTTCGCGAAGGCGGGAAACCGGTTCCCACCCCGGATCAAGTCCGGGGCAGGCTTTTTCGGGATCATGCTCTAGTGCGAGCGCGCGATGCAGAAATCGACCGTCTCTTCCAGCGCCTGCTTGATCGCCGAATCCGGGCTCAGCGCCAGCGCGTCCTTGGCGATCCCGCCATAATGACGCGCGCGGCCGATGGTGTCCTCAATCGCGCGGTGCTTGGCCATCAGCCCGATCGCGGTTTCCAGATCGCCGTCGGCGATCTCCTCCTGCGCCAGCGTGCGGTTCCAGAACGCGCGCTCGCTCTCCGAGCCGCGGCGGAACGACAGCACCACCGGCAGCGTGATCTTGCCCTCGCGGAAATCGTCGCCGACGTTCTTGCCGAGCTTGGCCGCCTTGCCGCTGTAGTCGAGCGCATCGTCGATCAGCTGGAAAGCGATGCCGAGATTCATGCCGAACGAACGGCACGCCGCCTGTTCCGCCTTCGGCCGAGCCGCCAGCACCGGGCCGACCTCGCAGGCGGCGGCAAACAGTTCCGCCGTCTTGGCGCGGATCACGGCGAGATATTCGTCCTCGGTGGTGGCGGTATTTTTCGCCGCCGCAAGCTGCATCACCTCACCCTCGGCGATCACCGCGGCAGCCGACGACAAAATGTCGAGCGCGCGCAGATTGCCGACCTCTACCATCATCTTGAACGCCTGGCCGAGCAGGAAGTCGCCGACCAGTACGCTCGCCTCGTTGCCCCACAGCATGCGCGCCGACAGCCGGCCGCGCCGCATCTCGCTTTCGTCGACGACGTCATCGTGCAGCAGGGTAGCCGTGTGCATGAACTCGACCGCGGCGGCGAGCTTGACATGGCCGTCGCCGGAATAGCCGGAGAGCCTGCCCATCGCCAGCGTGAGCATCGGCCGCAGCCGCTTGCCGCCGGACGAGATCAGATGATTGGCGACTTCCGGGATCATCGCCACGTCGGACCCGGTGCGCGACAGGATGGTGCCGTTGACGCGCTCCATGTCCGGTGCCACCAGATCGACCAGCCGGTCGATCGACGCCGGCGCATGGCCTTCAAAGGGAACGACGACGGCCAAGGCGGCTTCTCCCGGGGCAAAAGACGCGCGAGCATAGAAACGCTATGCTGCGGCGGCAAGGGCGTCGCGCGTTGAGTGCGCCAGTATGCCGCTGGATAGCGCAGTTTCGGCGGGCGGGAAGGAAGGGCGGCGTTGGCGAAAAAAAATAAAAGCAGGACCGGAACCGGAATATTCGAGCGGTATCGGATTGCCGTGCTGGTGCCCTGCTACAACGAAGGCGTGGCGGTCGCGAAGGTGGTGAAGGATTTCCACGCCGCGCTGCCCAACGCGACGATCTTCGTCTACGACAACAATTCCAGCGACGGCACGGTCAAGGCCGCCCGCGCCGCGGGTGCGCAAGTGCACAGCGAGCCGCACCAGGGCAAGGGCAACGTGGTGCGGCGCATGTTCACCGACGTGGAAGCCGATATCTACGTGCTGGTCGACGGCGACGCCACTTACGATGCGCCCAGTGTCCGCCGCATGATTGCCCGCCTGCTCGACGACCGGCTCGACATGGTGGTGGGCGCGCGGGTGCACCGCGAACAGGCCGCCTATCGCGCCGGTCACGTCGCCGGCAATTGGCTGCTGACCGGATTCGTCCGCCAGGTGTTCGGCCAGGCTTTCAGCGACATGCTGTCGGGCTATCGCGTGTTCTCCCGCCGCTTCGTCAAATCATTTCCCGTTCTGTCCGGCGGTTTCGAGATCGAGACCGAGCTGACCGTGCATGCGCTCGAACTCGGCCTGCCGGTCGCCGAACTCACGACGCCCTATTACGCGCGGCTCGAAGGCTCCGCCTCCAAGCTCAACACCTGGCGCGACGGCTTCCGCATCCTGCGCACCATCGTCAAGCTCTACCGTTCGGAGCGGCCGTTGCCGTTTTTCTCGGCCTTTGGTGCGGCGCTCGCCATAATTTCCATCGGCCTCGCAATTCCCATCGTGTTCACCTACCTCGAACAGGGCGCCGTGCCGCGGCTGCCGACGGCGGTGCTGTCCACCGGCTTGATGCTGCTGGCGTTTCTCTCGGTTGCCTCCGGCCTGGTGCTCGACACGGTGACGCGCGGCCGGCGGGAATTGAAACTGCTCGCCTATCTGGCGCACCGCGCGCCGGGCGAGGAACGGCGGCGCAACTAAAACTAAGGAGCGCGGCGTTGCAGGAACTCATCCGTACCAACGACATGGTTCTGGTTTCGGCGGTGGTGGCGCTGCTCGACGGCGCGCGCATCCGCCACCTGGTGCTTGACCAGAACATGAGCGTGCTGGAAGGCTCGCTCGGCGTCTTGCCGCGCCGGATTCTGGTCGCCGACGAACAGATGTCGACCGCGCGGCAGATTCTCAGGGAAGCCGGGCTCGCGCATGAGCTTCGTCCCGATGCGCGCTGAGCGCGCCGCAGCCGATGTAACGCAAGACGCCGTGCTCGGCGGCAGGCTGCGCCTGCGCCAGCCCCGCCGCGGGCACCGGGTGGGGCATGACGCGATCCTGCTCGCGGCCGCGACCGAGGCGCATGCTGGCGAGCATGCGGTCGATCTTGGCGCTGGCGTGGGCGCCTCCGGCCTGGCGCTGGCGGTGCGCGTGCCCGGCCTTAGCCTGACGCTGGTCGAGATCGACCCGCAGCTTTGCGCGCTGGCCACGGAAAACGCGGATGCGAACCTGCTCGCCGACCGCGTCAAGGTGCTCACGATCGATGTTATGGCGGCGGAGAGTTTCGAGCAGGCCGGCTTGCGGCCGGGCAGCGCGCAACGCGTGTTGATGAATCCGCCGTTCAACGATCCCTCGAACGTCTCGCCCGATGCAAGCCGCCGGCTGGCGCATGCGGGCGGACCGCAAACGCTTGCGCTGTGGATCGCCGCGGCGGCCCGCCTGCTCGCCGCCGACGGCGTGTTGACGCTGATCTGGCGCGCCGACGGGCTCGCGAACGTAGTGGACGCACTGGCGGCGTCGTTTGGCGGCATCGGTGTGCTGCCGGTGCATCCGCGGCCGGGTGTTGACGCTATTCGCGTGCTGGTGCGTGCGGCAAAAGCAAGCCGCGCGCCGCCGGCGATGTCTCCTGCGCTTTA
>CAMAWF010000092.1 GCA_945861895.1 Rhizobium sp. Q54 | reverse complement strand
GGCGAGCGCCAGCGCCAGCGCGCGGCCGATATTTCGCCCCGCGCCGGTGATGAGCGCGACCTTGCCGCTGAGTTCGTTGTTGTCAGCCATAAATCACCCGTGCAATGCCGAAAGATCGACCGGTCCATCGTACAATCTCGCCAGCAGCTTGAGCGCCGCGGCAGTTTTATTCGCGTCCCAGCCGCCATGGCGCAGGTTGAGGACGAATTTTTCCTCGACGTCCTGGCGCGTCAACGGCTCCTGCGCGCCGCCACG
This sequence comes from Rhizobium sp. Q54, assembly GCA_945861895.1. Lineage (GTDB taxonomy): Bacteria > Pseudomonadota > Alphaproteobacteria > Rhizobiales > Xanthobacteraceae > Pseudolabrys. Next base: position 11,758 of record CAMAWF010000092.1, on the reverse strand, counting down.
CAAATGAGGCTGGCGCTCCTCGATCGTGCTGCCGTCGCGCATCACCGCGCGAATGTGGCCGGTATAATTATGCGGATAGGGATTTTTCGGATCGATCACGTAGCGGACCTTGGCGGCGAGCGCGAGCACCTGCGCGTCGCGCACGGCATCTGCGGTGAAATCGCCAAGTCCGACGCCGCCGCGCACAAATCCGGTCGCCAGCAGAAACGGCACGGCGAATTTCGCCGCATAGCCGTTGGGCGGGCGCTGCTTGGAGGCCAACGGCTCCCACAGCCGGTGCACGGTGCCCTCGGCCACTTCGCAGATCAGTTCCTTGATGTCAGCGGCCTTGACGCCGCACGCCGCCAGCCGCTTGGCGCAGTCGATGTAAGGGTGCGCCATGGTCCCGCACGGATAGGGCTTGAAGGCGAGCGTTTCGGTCACCCAGCGCGCGCCGAAATCGCCAACGAGCGCTTCGTAGTCGCCGTCGCTGGTATGGGCGAATCCATTGAACAGCCCGTGCACGCCCTCGAACACGGTACGCGGCCCGACGAAACCCGCACGCGCGAGCAGCGCCGCGCGCAGGCCGGACTGTGCCGCCCATCCGGGATGCAGCCGCTTGGTCCACGCGCCCTCGGCGAGATATTCGATGATGCCGCCCGCCATACTGCCGGCGATGCCGAACGCATCGACGATTTGCTTGGCGTTGAGTCCGAGCGCCGCGCCGACGCCGGCCGCCGCCCCCATGGTTCCGAAAATGGCAGTCGGATGAAAGCCGGATTTGTGCACGGCTTTCGGCACCACCAGGCTCAAGCGGCAAAGCACTTCGGTGCCGAGGGCGATGCCGCGCAGCGCCGCCCCGCCATCCGCATTGTGCCGCTCGCAAGCCGCCAGCACCGCCGGCACGATCACCGCGCCCGCATGCACCGGCCCGCCTTCGAAGGTGTCGTCGAAATCCTCGCCATGCGCCGCGGTGCCGTTGACGAAGGCCGCGCCGGCCGCCGACAGCATGCGCGCGTGGCCGATTGCGGTGCAGGGTCCGTCGTCGTCGAGCCCCGCCAATGCGCTGGCGATGTAATCCTCATTGCGCGCGGTGACGCATAGCCCCACCACGTCGATCAGCAAATCCTCGCATTTGCGTCGAACCGCCGGCGGCATCTGCTTGAGCGCCACGATGCGCGTGGCGAGATGTTCGGCGACGGAGGTTTTGGGAAGGTCTGCTTTCATCTGGGTTCAGGTGCGCAAGCGCCCGGCGCCGACCACGCCGAAACCGGGAATGCGGTTGACCAAAATCACCACCGCGAAGGTAATGACCAGCATGGCGATGCCGATCACCGAAATGGCGCCGAGATCGCCGCTTTCGTTGAGATCGAAAATCAGCACCGAGATCACCTTGGTCTCCGAGGTGAACAGAATGATCGCCGCCGACAATTCGCGCATCACGCCGACGAAGACGAAGCACCAAGTGGCGATGACGCTGGTGCGCAGCAGCGGCGCGGTGATCTGGCGCAGCGCCTGCAAGCGGGTGGCACCGAGAATCCGGCTGGCGTCTTCCAGTTCGGGATGAATGTTGCGAAACGCCGCCTGCAATTGCTGATAGGCGGACGGCAGCGAGATCGTGAGAAAAGCAATCAGCAAAATCCACAGCGTGCCATACAGGATGAACGGCGGGCGCGTATAGCTCAGGAACAATCCAACACCGAGTACGATGCCGGGAATGGCGATCGGCGCAGTCGCCAAAAATCCCAGCATGCGGTAGCCGGGGACCGCCTTGCGCGCAGTGACATAGGCGATCACCAGCGCCAGCACCGTGCCGATGGTCGCCGTCGTGGTGCCGAGGATGACCGTGTTGCGCAGCGCGAGCTTGGTGGCGGACAATTCGAACAGCACAAACTCGATATTGTGCAGCGTGAAATTGCTGAATGTGAGGAAATGCGAGGCCACCGGGGCGAAGGCGGCATTAAACAGCGCCGCATAAGGCAGGAATACCGGATTGAGCAAAACCACGAGACACAACGCGAGCGCCGGCCAGCGCCAGCGGCCGAGCGCAATCAGCCGTGGCGCGCCGTATTTTCCGCCCACGACCGAGTAGCCGCGGCGTCCAAGGATCATGTGTTCGGCGCGCAGCAGGAAGATAGTGAGCAGCAGCAGCGGCAGCGCCGCGGCGGCCGCAAGCTCCGGCTTCGGCGGATACTGGAACAGGCTCCAGATTTTCGTCGTCATGGTGTGAAAGCCGGCCGGCAGCGCAAGGATCGCGGGCGAACCGAACAGCGTCATCGCCTGCAGGAAGGCGACCAGCGCGCCGGCGAGCAGCGCGGGCAGCACCAGCGGAATGGTGATGCGCCGCGCGGTGTACCACCTTTTCCCGCCGAGGATCGAAGAAGCATCCTCAAGCTCGCCCGGCGTGCGGTCGAGCGCATTGGCGACCAGCACAAACACATAGGGAAACGTGTAGCAGGAAACGACGAAAATGATTCCGCCGAGCGAATAGATGTTGAACAGGGATTCTTCCTGCGGCGCGCCAGTGACCGCGCGAAAGATTTTATTCAGCAGCCCGCTATTGGGCGCCGCCAGCAGTTCCCAGGCAATCGCCCCGAGAAACGGCGGCGTGACGAACGAGGCAGTGACCAAGACGCGGATCACGCCACCGACCGGCATGTCGGTGCGCGCCACCAGCCAGCCCATGGGAGCCGCGACCGCGCAGCAGAAAAACGAAGACGACGTCGCAATGATGAAGGTCGCAATCAGCGGATCGAGAAAGGCGGATTCCGAGAACAACCGAAAGAAATTGTCGAGCGTGAGTGCGCCGGTGCGGTCGGTCACGCTGTAGACCAGCAGCCACGACATCGGCAGCACAATCAGCACGATCAGTACCGCGGCAAAGCCATAGAGCACCGGTCGCGAAATATCGATCGCGGCCGGGCGCCGTTCGACTGCTGTCGAGATGAGAGCGCTCATCGTCAAATCCGGAAAATCTGCGAATAGCGCGCCTTGATCGCGTCGCTCTGCGCCTCGACGCCGGCCGGGTCGTCCTGCATCAGCTTGATCTGGGAAAGCGGCGTGCGGCCGGGCTTTTCCTTCACCAGCGCGTGCGCGGAATGCTGCCCGGTAAAATCGACGAGGAATTGCTGCGCTTCGAGCGACAACAGCCAGCCATGAAACAGCCGCGCGGCATTCGGGTTGGGCGCCGCCTTGAACACGCCGTTGGGTCCGACGACGAGCGGCGTGCCTTCTCTCGGGTAGACGACTTCCACCGGCCTCCCGGCCTCCTTGAGCTGGATGAGATTGTAGTCGTTGCCATCCGCCATCACCGCGCGCTCGCCGAGCGCGAGTTTCTTCGGCGGATCGGTCGAGGATTGCACCTGCATGATTTTCTGTTGCGCAAGCTTCTCGAAATAGCCCCAGCCCAGATCGCGCGCGATCTGGAAGGTCGCGGTCATGATCGTGCCGCTATAGGCCGGATGGGCTTTGACCATTTTGCCGGTCCATTTAGGGTCGAGCAGATCGGCAAAACTTTTCGGCGCGTCCTCGCGCTTGACCAGATCGGTGTTGTAGCCGAGCGAGGACAGCCAGATGCGCGAGGTGGCAAACATCCCGTCGGGATCGCGATGCGCCGCCGGATAGTGCTGCGCGACCTCTTCAGGCAGATAAGGCGCCAGCCAGCCGTCACGCTTCCAGACAATGAAGTGGGCGGCATCCGCGCTGTTGATCACGTCCGCCGCATAGATGCGGCTGGCATACTCCTGCGCGATGCGCTGAAAATTGCGCTCGGAGCCCGAACGTTCGACGCGCACCGCGATGCCGGAATACTTCGCCTCGAACGCCTTGGCCATTTTTTCGGCCACCGGCAGGTCCATCACCGTGTACCAGCCGAGCTTGCCTTCCTTGCGCGCGGCTTCGATCAACGCGGGCGTGACCGCTTCCGCTGCCGGCGCGGCGGCGACGCGCGCCGCGGCCGTGCTCAACCCAAGCGCGGCCGTGCCTTTCAAAATGCTGCGGCGGGAGAATCTTGGCTGGCGCATGCGGCGTTCCTGTTGCTCCCGCCTGCGGTCACACCTTGAAGATTTTGGTGTACCGCGTCTTGATCTCCTCGCTCAGTTTTTCCACCGCCGCGGCGTCGTCCTTCATCACCTTGATGGATTTGAACGGCGTGCGTCCGGCTTTCTCCTTGGTGCTGGGATGCATCGAGCGCAACCCGCCAGTATCGACGATGAGCTGCTGGGCTTCCGGTGAGAAGCAATACGAGTTGAACAGCCGCGCGGCATTCGGATTCGGCGCCGCTTTGAAGATGGCGTTCGGTCCGATGATCAGCGGCGAGCCCTCGGTCGGATAAACGATCTCGACATGCCGGCCGGCCTCCTTGAGCTGGAACATGTTGTACTCGTTGCCGTCGGCCATGACCGCGCGCTCGCCGAGCGCCAGTTTCTTCGGCGGATCGGCCGAGGACTGCACCTGCATGATTTTTTGTTGCGCCAGTTTCTCGAAATAGTCCCAGCCGATATCGCGCTGCATCTGGAAGGTCGCGGTCATGATCGTGCCGCTGTAGCCGGGATGCGCCTTGACGATCTTGCCGACCCATTTCGGATCGAGCAAATCCGCGAAGCTCTTGGGTGCTTGTTCTGCCTTCACCAGATCGGTGTTGTAGCCGATGATGCACAGCCAGACACGGAAACTGGCGAACTGGCCGTCTACGTCCTTGTGCTCGGCGGGATAAAATTTCGCCACGTCTTCGGACACGTAGGGAGCAAGAAAGCCCTGGCGCTTCCAGACGATGAAGTGCGCGGCATCGGACGAATTGACCACATCGACCGCGTGAATGTTGCTGCCGTATTCCTGGCTGATGCGCTGGAACACGCGCTCGGCGCCGGTGCGCTCGACGCGCACGGCGATGCCGGGATATTTCGCTTCAAAGGATTTGGCGACCTTCTCGGCCAGCGGCAGGTCGACCGAGGTGTAATAGATGACCTTGCCTTCCTTCTTCGCCGCCTCGATCAGCGCCGGCGTGATGGCGCTCGCCGGCGTGGCCGCAGCGCTGACGCGCGTCGAAAAGGCAGCGCCGGCAGCAAGCGCGCCCGTGCCCTTGAGCAAATCTCTGCGGGAAAATGTCGGCTTTCTCATCGGAGAATCCTCCCTGTCGCCTTTCGTCTTGTTGTATCGCACTTAAAATTCCGGATCACCGGCTCAGCGCCCGGCAATGTTCCGGCGGCAGATGCAAATAGACCGCGCTGCCTTGCGCGATGCTTTCCTCCGCGCTGGTGACCACGCGCAATTGCTCGCCATCCGCCACTTCGACCATATAATCGCGGCTTCCGCCGAGAAAGACCTGCCGCACAACGGTCGCCGGCACGACGTTTTCCGTCTGCGGCGGCGCCACGGTGGAAATGCGGATGTCGTGCTGGCGGATCGACACCGCCGTTTCGCCGCCGGCGGAAAGCTTGGCGCCGATCACTCGCAGCGGCTTGCCGGCGAAGCTGATGCGGCTGTCGTCGAGGTTCTTGCCCTTGACCACATTGCTCGACCCGATGAAGCGGGCGACGAATTCCGAGCGCGGCCGGTTGTAGATTTCCTCCGGCGAGCCGGCCTGTTCTATCTTCCCGGCGTTCATCACGGCGATCACGTCGGCGGTGGTCATCGCCTCGGATTGATCGTGAGTGACGTAGACTGTGGTGTAGCGATAAGTGTCGTGCAGCCGGCGCACCTCGAAACGCATCTCCTCGCGCAGATTGGCGTCCAGGTTGGACAGCGGCTCATCCAGCAGCAGCGTCTCCGGCTCGACGATCAGCGCGCGCGCGAGCGCCACGCGCTGCTGCTGCCCGCCCGACAATTCGCCCGGATAGCGGTCGGCGAGCGGCGCCAGCCGCGTGGTCGAGAGAATGGCGTCGAGCTTTTTCTTCATGGTGTCGCGGTCGACCTTGCGCAGCTTGAGGCCGTAGACGATATTTTCGGTCACCGTCATGTGCGGCCACAGCGCGTAGCTCTGGAAGATCATCGACATATTGCGCTGCTCGGGCGGCACGGTGTGCGATGGCGACGATACCAGCCGCTCGCCGACGCGAATCTCGCCGGCGGTCGGCTCGACGAAGCCGGCGATCAAGCGGAGCGTCGTGGTCTTGCCGCAGCCCGACGGCCCCAGCAGGCAGACCAGCAGACCATGCTCGATGCGCAGCGATACGTCGTCGACCACGGCGATCGATCCGTACCGTTTGGTCAGATTCTGCAACTCGACCGAAGCCACGCGCATTCTCCCCTTCAACGCCGGCCGCTTGCCGCAGCTTTTTCATTTCATAGTCTTAAACACCGGAAGCGGCGAATCCTCCGCCCGCTCAGCTCCCCGTGAACATCGGCTTGCGCTTCTCCATGAAGGCCTTGCGGCCCTCGGTGTAGTCCTTGCTGGCGAAGCACTGCGCGACCAGCGCCTCGCACTTTTTCATGTCGCGCTTGCTCTCGTCCTTGACCGCCTGGCCGACGATGTATTTGACCGAATTCACCGTCAGCGGGGCGTTGGAGCTGATCGTATCGGCATAGTCCTTGACGAATTTTTCCAATTCGCCCTCGGGCAACACCCGGTTGACCAGCCCCATGGCCAGCGCCTCGGCGGCGTTGAACTGCCGCGCGGTGAAGAAAATTTCCTTGGCGAAGGACGGCCCGACCAGATCCACCAGCTTCTTGATGCCGGTAAAACCGTATCCCAGGCCGAGCTTGGCCGCCGGCACGCCGAACTTCGAATTGTCCGAGCAGATGCGCAGGTCGCAGCAGAGCGCGAGTCCGACGCCGCCGCCGATGCAATAGCCGCGGATCATGGCAATGGTGGGTTTTGGAAAATCGTAGACCGCGCCATTGGCCTTATCGACCGCGACATTGTAGCGGTCGATCGCCTCCTGGCTGGAACGCTCGCTTTCGAACTTGGAGATGTCGGCGCCCGACACGAACGCCTTGCCGCCGGCGCCAGCGAGCACCGCGACGCGGATGTTCTTGTCGGCGGCGAAATCGTCGAGGATGCCGGAGGCCGCCTCCCACATGTCCAGCGACACGGCATTGTGGCGTTCGGGATTGTTGAACGTCAGATAGCCGACGCCGCCCTCTTTACGTGACAGCATCTTGTCGGTTTGCGTCATTCACCGGCTCCGTTTTTCTCCGTAAGCATCATAGCGCTTTCGCCGTGCGTAGCGCCGCGATTTCGCCGGCGCTAAAGCCGAACTCCTTGAGCACGTCCTCGGTATGCTGTCCAAGTTCCGGCGGCGGCGCAGCGATGCGGCTTGGCGTGCGCGACAGCGCAATCGGCTGGCCGACGACATTGAGCCGGCTGCCGTCCGCCTTATCGACGCCCTGCGCGATTCCGAGATGCTTGACCTGCGGGTCGGCGAACATCTGGTCGATGGTGTAGATCGGCCCGCATGGCACGCCGGTCTTGTTGAAGATGTCTATCCACTCGGCGCTGGTTTTTGTCGCCGTGCGTTTGTCGATTTCGGCATTGAGCACATCGCGATTTTTCGAACGTGCGGCGTTGGTCGCATAGTCCGGATGATTGATCAGTTCCGGCGTGCCGATGGCCTGGCATACCCGCTCCCACATCACGCCGCCGGTCGCGGCAATATTGATGTGCCCGTCCGACGTCTTGAATACGCCGGTCGGGATCGATGTCGGATGGTTGTTGCCGGCCTGCTTCGGCACTTCGTGGGACATCAGCCAGCGCGCGGCCTGGAAGTCGAGCATGAAAATTTGCGCCTGCAGCAGCGAAGTGGAAACCCATTGCCCTTCGCCCGATTGCTCGCGCTCAAGCAGCGCGACCATCACGCCGAGCGCGCAAAAAAGTCCGGCCGTGAGATCGGCGACCGGAATGCCGACCCGCACCGGCCCCTGGCCGGGCAAGCCGGTGATCGACATCAGACCGCCCATGCCCTGCGCGATCTGGTCGAAGCCAGGCCGCTCGCGGTAGGGCCCGTCCTGTCCGAAACCGGAAATGCTGGCGAGCACGATGCCTTTGTTGATTTTGCGCAACTCCGCGTAGTCGATGCCGAGACGTTGTTTGACATCGGGCCGAAAGTTCTCGACCACGACATCTGCTCGGGCCGCCAATCGCCGGAAAGCAGCCAGACCTTCCGGTGATTTCAGGTTGAGGGTGATGCTGCGTTTGTTGCGATGAAGGTTCTGAAAGTCCGGTCCTTCGCGCAGCCCGCCCGGCGGCTCGCCGCTTTCAAGGTGTTCCGGCGTCTCGATTTTGATGACATTGGCGCCCCAGTCGGCGAGCTGGCGGACCGCCGTGGGACCGGAACGCACGCGGGTAAGATCGAGAACGGTAAAGCGGGTGAGAGCCTGGGAGGCTCTGGGAAGCGGCATCGCGGACGGCTCCGGGCGCTTACTTTTGCAAGCCGGGCAAGGCTTTTCGGGGCAAACCATCCCCGATATGGCGCGCCTTGTCCATCGCGCGGTGGCACAGCAACCGGGCCAGATAGGCCAAATCGTTCATCATTCCGGGCGATGATCGAGATGCGCCTTGAAAAGGCCACTGCATCCTGCCATATGACCGTTGCGGATGAACGACCACTCTAGGTCTGCGGGCCGCGTGCACGAAACCCAAACAACCGGTTTTCGCCCCGCCCATCCGATTTCCGATAGCGACAACCCAGGCCACGCGGGGTGTCTTAAACCCCAGCGATACGCACCGACGCTCACGCGTCCGGGCCGTGCCGCACACAGAAAGATTCTCATTGACCTCTTTTGACGAATTCGGCCTCGCAGAGCCGATCACTCGCGCACTCGCGGATGAAAAATATCTCACTCCTACTCCGATCCAGGCACAGACAATTCCCACCGTCCTTTCCGGACGCGATGTCGTCGGCATCGCCCAGACCGGGACGGGGAAGACGGCGGCGTTCGCGCTGCCGATCCTGCATCATGTTAATGTCAAGCGGAAACGGCCGGAACGCAAAGCCTGCCGCGTGCTGGTGCTCTCGCCGACGCGCGAGCTGTCCGGCCAGATCGGCGACAGCTTCCGCACCTATGGACGGCACATTCGCCCGCTCGCCGTGGCTTTGGCCATCGGCGGCGTACCGATCAACCGGCAGGTCCGCTCGCTCGCGCACGGCGTCGAAGTTCTCGTCGCCACGCCCGGCCGCCTGCTCGACCTCGTGCAGCAGCGCGCGCTGCGCCTCGACCAGGTGGAGATCCTCGTGCTCGACGAGGCCGACCGCATGCTCGACATGGGCTTTATCCATGACATCCGCAAAGTCGTCGCCATGCTGCCGAAGCAGCGGCAGACTTTGTTCTTCTCGGCCACCATGCCGCAGGAGATCGCGCAACTCGCAGGGCAGATGCTCAACGACCCCGCCAAGGTTTCGGTGGCGCCGCAATCCACCACCGTCGAGAAGGTGGACCAGCGCGTCATCCTGACCGAGCGCGCGTCGAAGCCCGCGCTGCTGGCGGAAATGCTGAAAACCGAAACCATCGACCGCGTATTGGTGTTTACCCGCACCAAGCACGGCGCCGACAAGGTCGTCCGCGCATTGGAAAAAGCCGGGCTGCGGGCCGAAGCGATCCACGGCAATAAATCGCAGAACCAGCGCGAGCGCGTGCTCGCCGACTTCCGCGCCGGCCGCGTGCGCACTTTGATCGCCACCGACATTGCCGCCCGCGGCATCGACGTCGACGGCATCAGCCATGTGGTCAATTACGACCTGCCGAATATTCCCGAGAGTTATGTCCACCGCATCGGCCGCACCGCGCGCGCCGGCGCGACCGGCGTCGCGATCTCGTTCTGCGACCACGAGGAAGCGCCGTTCCTGCGCGATATCGAACGGCTGATCCGCATGCCGATCCCTTCGACCGACAAGCGCACCGGTCCGCGCCCGGCGCAGCGGCCGGCATCGAATGGCGGCGACCACCACCGCAACACCCGCAACGGCCGCGGCAACCACCAGCAGGCCCAGCGCGGCAACCAGGCCAACCGCGGGAACCATCGCGGCAGCCGGCCGCAAGCGGGACATCAACCCAGCCATCCGGCGGCCACCCAAGCCAGCCCCCGTGCCGCCCGCCCCGAACGGCCGACAGAACAGAAGCCAGGCGAGCTCGGAGGTGTTACATTCCTCCAGCGTCCGGTTGAGCCGCGCCGTAACGCGGCCACCCGCGCACCGCGCTGAAGGGAGCGACACGAATGGCGAAGGAAGAACTTCTGGAGTTCGACGGTACGGTCACCGAAGTCCTGCCTGACGGCAATTTCCGCGTTCTTCTCGACAACGAGCATACCGTGCTTGCCTATACCGCCGGGAAGATGCGGAAGTTCCGCATCCGCACCGGCGTCGGCGACCGGGTGATCGTCGAAATGTCGCCTTACGATCTGGCGCGCGGGCGCATCAGCTTCCGCCACAAGGGCGACCAGCCGATGCCCGGCCCGGCGCAGCGGCGGCCTAATTTCCGCCGCCGCTGATCGGCGCGCGCATTTCCGTAACAAGAAGGCCGCGCTGGGCGCGGCCTTTTTTATTGTCCGGACGGCGGAATGGCGGTCCCGAGAGGAGTCGAACCTGCGACCTTCGGTTTAGGAAACCGCTGCCGATATGATATACTGAGCCTATGGTCGCAAAGGTTCTCAAACAGCTGATCGCGCAAGCAGAATCCTGGCCGGAAGCGGATCAGGTGGAGCTGGCCGAATATGCGCGCGAAATAGAGGCGCGGCGCACTGGTGTGTACGTCATGTCCGATGAAGAACGCGCGGCCGTGCGCAAGGGATTGGCGCAGGCCGACCGTGGCGAATTCGTATCCGACGATGTCGTCGCAGAAGCCGATAAACGCCACGATCTATGAGGGTTCGCTACACCCCGGAAGAAAAGGCAATACTCCTCAGGGCAACGGACGGAAAACCAAGTGGGAGGATTTCATTGCCGCGCAAGAGTTCGAGAAGAAATAGCTATACCCCGACAATCATAGTGGTGACGATGGCGCTTTGCGTTGCTGGCTGCGCCGTCAACTCAGGCGTTATTCCAACCGGGCAGAACACATTTATGGTTTCTCGGCAGGCGGCAAGCGGATTTAGCAACATAGGTGAGCTAAAGCCAGACGCGCTCAATGAAGCAAATCAATTCTGCACAAATCAGCAAAAGTCTTTGGTGGTGATCAACATTAAAGAAGCTAGACCGACATCAGGTCCGGGCGATTTTCCGAAGGCTGAGGTTCAATTCATATGCTGGGACGCAAAAACAATCGATGCAATTATCGCGGAGTGTAATGAGAAGCGAATAAAAAAGGAGATTAAAGGATTTAAAGCGTCCGTTGAGTGTTCAAGTCCAAGAGTAATAGCTGCATGGCGAGAGCGAAAATTTCCCTATATGGATTTGATCGATGTCTACGAAGCCGCTCGATTGGTCGGTGCGGAAAAAGTGGACAAAGGCAAGCTTACGGAAGCCGAATATAATCTTCAATTAGCTGAGCTTCGGAGCCGCTTCACCGCTGAGAGTCAAAGGCGAGAAATTGCCGTCGCAAATACGCAAGCGATGCAAGCGCAGGCGCAAGCCGCAAACACGCAGGCCCGCGCTGCAATGTTGCAGGGATTAAGCGCATTTCAGACGGCTAATCGGCCGCAACGTCCCGTCAATTGCACTACGACGGGGACTTACGCCTCGCGCTCCACTAACTGCTATTTGCAAAATCGCGCGCAACTTTGACCCCACCTTTAAAGTCTCCCAGCGCATTGATCTCGTTGCGAAATATTGGAATTGGGAGGTTCATCTTTCGCGTCCAATAGTGACCCCACCCGAGAAGTGGATTCTCACGAGTAATCAATGAGATG
>CAMAWF010000091.1 GCA_945861895.1 Rhizobium sp. Q54 | reverse complement strand
CACGAAAGAGCAATGCCGACGAGGCCTCCGGAGATAATCAGCGCAAGCGAGCCCTGCGCGGCGGCCATGATGCCGAGGCCGATGATGTACACCGCGGCGCCCCCAACCATGGTGATACGCAGGCCGTACCGGTCAGCAATGGCGCCGACGAAGGCTTGTGAGAGGCCCCAGACAATGTTCTGAATCGCGAGCGCCAACGTGAAATCAGATGCTGTTAAGGCGAGATCGTGGGTGATTGGCCCGAGAAACAGCCCGAAACTCTGCCGCATCCCCATGCCGAGGGTTAGCAGCAGCGCTGTCCCAATAAGAATCCGCCGCGCTTGGCGAGCGGTTGGCCCGATTGTAGACAACATTCGAAGGAGATCCCGGCCTTGCCCAGGCACCCTGACCGGTCTGGCGGGGCGAGACAAGACCGACGCGGGGGGCTAGGTCTCGAAACAATCTTCCGGCAGAGCCCGCAATACAGCGGCGCGCGCCGCCGTTACGCCGAAGGGAAGAAAGGCAAGAAGAAGGTAGTTTGGCCTGCACCCGGTTTCGTTGACACCCGAAGCTAATCCCGCCTGCCTTGCGGACTCATCGTCCGGATCCGAAAAGCGCGGGACCTTTTCACTTTTTGACCAAGTCCACGAGCCATGAGGCGAAACCATCCAAGCCAGAGCGAGTGCAACATTACGTAGGGAGGCCTCGCGTCTCCGGCAGAAACAGTACCTCGACGTCCGGAAGCGTACTGATCAGCTTTTGTTCATAAAGGAACTGACCGACCGTGCTTACAATCTTTCTGTTCAGTTCTGTCAGACCATACGGCATTGGATCGCCACCGAAGCGGTCAAACATGCTCGTCCAATAGCGCTGGCCCCAAGGCAATAAGGTCGTGCCAAGCCGGCGCTTGTAGGCCGCGGCCTTTGCCTTCGCGTATGCCTCGAATATGGCGGTGCCGACCCCGTCGATCGCCTTGAGGGAGTCATCGCGGATCACCACCACGTGGTTGATCGGATAGAAGCCGGTCAGCGCCAGATATTCTTCTTCGGCCTGTTGTGGGTTGGCGATCAGCGGCCGCAGCTTTCGCTCCTCTTTGGGCCTCAACTCATCATGGGTGTGTGGCGTCAACAGTGCGTCGATCTTGCCTGCGATAAGCAGATCCTCCAGGTCGTCATGAGAGATCGTCAGATCGACACCCTTGAGAGCGGCGAAACGTTGTTTGCCGCCCGCTGTCCAGCGCATTTCGGACGGGTGGACGCCGTATTGCTGATTCAGGATCCCGCGCGTCCAGACCGCAGCGGTCATCGAATAGTCGGGCACACCGACGTGTTTGCCCTTCAATTCGGACGGATGGCGCATCGAGCTGTCCTCTCGCACAAACAAGGTCGAATGCCGGAACGCGCGATAGGGGAAAATCGGAATGGCCGACAGCCACTCCGCGCCGCGATCCTTCAACATGATGTAGTTGGCGAGTGAGAACTCGCAGGCCGGATAAGAGCGTTTCTCGAGCATGCCTTCGAAGATTTCGAGTAGCGGGCGCACCACGTATTCGATGTTGACGCCCTGGTATGTGCCGCTCATGCCCTGTGCGTGCTCGTAGTCCCCTCCGAAAAGCTGGATGTTCTTCGCCATGTTGCGCTTTCCCTCTGTTACGTCCGGCGGATGCGCTTTCGGCGCAGGCGCCTGTATTGGTTCACGGCGCCAACGATGCCCTGGGGTAGGAGCAGGACGATGGCGATCAGCGTCACGCCGTATGCGATCAGCCGCCATTCGTTCGCCACACGCAAGATTTCCGGCACTAGCGTGATTGCTGCGGCTCCAAAGATGGGGCCGGAGATTGTGCCCGGGCCACCGAGCGCGACCATGAGGATCACCTGCACCAGCATCTTCAGCTCAGCAATCGCAGGGTCGATGTACTGCATGAGTAGCGCTAGATAGGCGCCGCCGAGCGCAATGATCGCGCCGGAGATCGAATATCCGAGTAGCTTCTGGATCTGGACGTTGATGCCCGCGGCCGCGGCTTTCATCGTATTCTCTCGGATAGATCGCCAGATCAGCCCGATGGGGCTTCGGATTGCGATGACAAGGCCCGCAACCACAACAGTGAGTGTTACGAAGGATACCCAGAACGACGCGGCAGCGCTGTCGGTCAGATTGGGATAACCGCGCAGTCCGCGCACGCCGTTGGTGAGTTCCTCGAGGTTGCGCAGAAGAAGCCGGATAATCTCGCCTGCTGACAACGTGGAAAGGCCGAAGAAGAAACCGTCAAGTCGCCCGAATACGCTGAAGATGAGCGCCGAAACAGCGAAGCCGGCTACCGCCGACAGGATCAGCGCGACCGGGACCGGCATGCCATTGAGTGTCAGCAGGGTGCAGACATAGGCGCCGAGGCCGATTTGTCCGGCAACGGCGAGATTGAGCATGCCGAGATAGCCGTTGGTGACGTTCACTCCGGTCGCGATGATGCCGTAAATCAACGCGGTCGTGAAGAGATAGAGCCAGTATTGCGACTGAACCCAGAGCGGCGTGATCGCAAACGCTGCCAGCATGAGAAGCAAGGCAAGATATTTCAACAACACGACGGGACTCTTGGTGAGAGCAATGTCCCGGAGGCTTTCGTTCATGAAGGACATTCTCCGCCTGCTTTAGGTACTGATGCGCGTAAAACGGCCGGGGCCGAATAGTCCTTGCGGGCGGCGGACAATAACCAGGATGAACAGAAGCATAACGAGAACACGCTGCCACTTCGGATCGAACAAGAAACCGGCGATGTTTTCAGACACGCCCAGGATCGCGCTGCAGAGCAAAATGCCAGTGATGTTGCCGGGACCGCTCATCACGACGAGTACGAAGGAGATGACGAGAAACTGTGCGCCCGTCACGTGCGTCACGGAATAAAGCATGCCCCACAGGACGCCACCGAGCCCGGCTAGCCCACAGCCGATCGCAAACGCGACCAGCCGCACCGCATTGACCGGAATGCCAATCACCTGCGCAGCTTCCGGATTCTGCGCCGTGGCCAGTACCGATTTGCCAAAACGTGAATACGTGACCAGCAGGTAGAGAACACCGAAAACGACGATGGCCATGACGACGGTCATCAGCCTATCGGCGGTGATCACCAGCGGCCCGACGTCGAAAATGCCAGTAACGGGAAGGTTGAAATAGTGCGGTTGCGAACCGTGGATGATCAGCGCGCCGTTCTCCAGAACGAGGGCGAGGCCAAGAGTCAGGAACAGCGTATTGACCTGAGCGGTCGGCAGATCGATCAGGGGGCGCACCAGCCATCGCTCGGTGATCGCGCCCAATAGCGCAGATACTAGCACGCCGGCGGCGAGCGCGATGAAGTAGGGCACGCCCATTGCGTCCAGCGCGACAGCGGCGATGGCGCCGATCATCATGTACTGCGTATGAGCAAAGTTGATGACGCGGAACAGCCCAAACACGATGCCAAGGCCGCTGGCGGCGAGGGCATAAACGGCGCCCAGCGCAAGCCCGTCGATCGCCGATTGCAAAAGGGCAGATAGCACGTCGCTCTCCAGAACTGGTGAAGAGAAGGGGGCCGGGCCCGCGTCCGACCCCCGCCTTTTTGCTACTTGGCGAGAACCCTCGACTTGGTCTTGGCGTCGAAGGCCGTGACCATGACCGGAAATTGAGCCTGGCCATCGTCGTCGAACCGGATGGTGCCGTCGGCGTAAACCTGGTTCGTGAAGGTCGTCGTCCGGAGAACCTTGCGGAGTGCCTCGGTGTCGAGCGAGCCGGCCTTCTCGAAGGCCTGCGCGGTGATGTGCACCATGTCGTACGCGCCGGGCCCGTTGAAGCCCGGGACAGCTTTGAAACGCTGGGTGTACTTCTTCACGTAGGCCTGGACCTCGGGCCGGGGATTGCCCGGCAGCCAGGCCGTCGCGGTGACCATGCCGTTGATGACGTCCCAGCCGGTCTTAATCGGCACGTCGTCCGTCCAGGTCGATTCACCAGCCAGCGGGATCTTGATTCCGAGACGCTGGTAGGCCCGCAGGAAGGCGACCTGCTCGTCGAGCGCTTGAGAGGCCTGGAAAATGAAGTCAGCCTTATACTCGCGCGCCTGGAGCAGCATGGGCGAGAACTCTTCATTGCGCTCGTCGTAATTTAGCACCCGCAGCTCGATCTGGGACTGCGCTGCATGCTTCTGCAGCACTTTGACTGCCTCGTTACCCCAGTCGGAGTTGACGGCAATGACCGCACCCCGTTTGTAGCCCTTGCCCTTCAGGTAGGCGACGAGATCGCGCGTGCGCCACTCGAACTCCTCCTTGGTTTTGAAAAGGTAGGGATTGCCCGTCGGGCCGACGAATCGCGATGTGCCGCTGGTCGGGTTGATGGCAACGACCTTTGCATCGATGAGAAGCTGTCGGATCGCCACGGCGGTCGAGCTGCACATCGCCGCCCAGACGACGTGGAGCGGCTTCACTTGGTCGAGCGCGGCACGGGCTGCGTTGATGGCGAGGTTCGGCGTGCACTCTTCGTTGAACGCCTTCACGTTGAAGCGATACTTCTCGCCCTTAATCGTGATGCCCTTGGCATTGATCTCTTCGACGGCCATGTCGATCGAGTACTGCGCGGGCTGCACGTTGACCATCACCGGTCCCGATTGCGGGATGATCAGCGCCACATTGATGTCTTTGACTTGAGCGAAGGCTGACGTGGTGGCGAGCGCCACCGCTCCCACCAATGCGCCGAACAATCGAACCTTATTCATCTTCATCGTTTCTCTCCCTCTGAATTCAGGCGACTAATTTTTCGGAAGACGTACTCAACAGCTCGGACAGTCGCCGCGGGTCGGCCGCGGCCTGGGGGTCGCCGGTGAACACCACGCTCCCCAAACGCAACACGCTGAGCGATTTGGCGATGGTCAAAGCTGCGCGAATCCGCTGCTCGATAAGAATGACGGTGACGCCGGCCCCGTTGATAGCCCGAGTCTCATCGTAGATCATGCCAAGCATTTTCGGTGACAGGCCCAGCGAGGGCTCGTCGAGTACCAGAATGCTGGGATTGATCATCAGCGCGCGAGCGATCTCCAGCAGGCGGCGTTCGCCGCCGCTGAGCGCTTGCGCCAGCGTCTTGCGCCGTTGGGCGAGAAGCTGAAAGCGGTCAAACACACTCTCCAGCGCGGCGGTACGGTCGCCCTTAAAAAGGAACAGGCCCATCTCGAGATTGTCAGCCACGGTCAGCTGCGGAAATATGCTGGGGCGCTGCGGCACGTAGGCGATACCCAGCTTGAGCAGCACACGCGACGACGCGTTGGTGATGTCGCGTTCGTCGAGATGAATGGTACCGCGCGTGACCTTGAGCAGGCCGAACAGGCATTTCGCCAACGTGCTCTTGCCGGCGCCGTTCAGGCCGATGACGACGCGCAGGTCACCGGTGGGCACGTCGATCGTGGCGCCATTCAGCACCATGAACTGGCCATACTGCGCATAGATATCGGTGATCCGGAGGGTCATTGGGTGCCTGCGAGATAGCTCTCAAGCACCTGCTCGTTGTGTTGGATCTCATCGGGCGTTCCCTTCGCCAGCAGTCGGCCCTGATCCATAACCCAGACCCGTTCGCAAAGACCGAACACCACATCAGTCTGGTGTTCGATGATGACCAGCGCGACGCCGCTCTCGTTGACTTCGCCAAGTAGCGTCGACACCCGGTCGACCATCATGGGACTGAGCCCCGCGGTCGGCTCGTCGAGGAAGATAAGCTGCCATCCAGCAGCGAGCGCCATGCCGATCTCGAGCAGGCGCTGCTCGCCATAGGAGAGCTCCTGAGCCCACTCGTTTGCGTAGATCGCAAGCCCGATACGATCGAGTATCCGCTCGACGGCATCCCTATCCACCTTGAACGCGCCTTGCGCGCCGATCTGCATCAGCGTCAGGTTTTCCGCCAAGGTCAGACGTGGGAACACCTGGACGCTCTGGAACACACGACCGACGCCGGCGCGCGAATACTCTTCCGGCTTGCGGCCGAGCATGCTCTGATCGCAAAAGGTGACGAAGCCGGACTCTGGGACCAGCAGGCCGGTGAGAACGTTGATCAGCGTGGTCTTGCCGGATCCGTTCTGGCCAAGTAGGCCGATCGCCTCGCCGCGATGAACTTCGAAGTCCATTCCGTCGAGGGCCTTAACACCTCCGAAGGACACCCGTAGTTCCGCCGCTTCCATCAGAATTGGAGCGATCGGCGAGGCGTCTGAAGCTGACAATATCGGCACGGACTCAACCTTTAATCACGTGGCTCGCTAGCGCAGCGCGAGGAACACCAGACCTTCGTCGACGCGTACCGAATACGTGGCGATGCCGCGATAGCCGTGCAGCTCGCAGCCGCCGTTCTCTAGATCGAAGCGCCACGCATGCAACGGGCACGAAATGATGGCGCCTTCGATTTCGGCGCGCTCCATCGGACCCTGAACGTGCGGACAGAACGCGTCGAAGGCGAACAGGCGGCCTTTAAGCTTCGCCACCACCACCCGCTGGCGGCCGACCGCCACCGTGTGCATCCCGCTCTCGAATTGAGCGACCGGGCCAACCTTGATCCACTTGTCTGCCATGTCACTCATGCCGTGTGCCTTGTCAGCAGAAAATGGCGCGTGTGATCTGAGCGCGCGCCGCACTTTCATCGTAGCCATATCGCTCGATGCGCGGCTGAAGCGCTTTCACCACCAGATCGACGTCATCCAGCAGGCGCATTTCCTTGAAAGGCTCGGTGAACGGAATATCCAGCGACATCGCCAGCAAGCTGAACATGTGATGCACGGTCACGCCGTATTTGATCTGCATCTTGCAATGCTGGCGGTAGCAGGAGTGATACGGAACGACGAGCGCCTCCGCCCCAAGATCGCGCGCTTCGGCGAACATGCGCTCCTGATCGGGCACCGGCATCGGATGAAGCGTCTGGCAATGGACGCCGGGCCCCAGCGCATGCTGTGCCTCGATGAACTCAAGACCGGGAATGGTCCGCAGGATCGCCATCATATTGTCCGCATTGGCACGGCGATACTCATCGATCGTGTGGTAATGCGGAATGATCCTCATCTTCACCGGCCGCATCATTGCCTTGAGTTTCGGCAGATGCTCAATGAAGAGAGCCGATATATTGATGTGCTGGTACGACTGGCGGGCCACCCCATGATTGCGGAAAACGTCGTCGCAGTCGGGGCAGATCGAAACCACCTTGCGCGGCTTGGCGCGGCGGAAACCCATCATTGCGCTCTTGGCGAGCTGCCGCTCGAGATCGTGGTCCTTGAAGTGTTTGTGGACCTCACCGCAACAGTTCTCTGGGCCGCCGACGATCACGCAATCAAGCCCAACCTTCCGCAGGATTTTCTGCGCTAGAACCGGAATGTGCGGCGTGTAATGCGCCATGCACGAAAGATGAATCAGGAGTTGCGACGGCGGCGCGTCGAGCGGGATTTCTGTCAAGTAGCTGAAGTCGTCGGGCGCCAGCAGATTGCCGACGCCCCGCACGGTTTCGAACACCGTCGTATAAGTTGGCCGCTGGACCTGATCCACGACACATCTCCAACGCAGGCCGCCACCGTTGCGCGGCCCATTTACCGAGAGCAAAGCTCCGTCATCCGCGGCCACCATTGGCCACGGACAGCGGCCTGCTCCCTGAACCTGCCACGGCTTCAGCGTCCCGCTTCCGCAGAAACTCGATCAAGCCCACGCCGGGATTTGCGACATGCTGCCGCATTTCCTCCTCCGCACGCTTGACATCACGCGAGGCCAGCGCATCGATCAACGCGCTGTGCTCAAGACCGGGCATTTCAACTCGGTCGAATATCTTCATATAGGCGATAAGGTAGGGCCGGATCGCGAGCCGGATTCGCCCAACCTCTCGCGCCAGACGCTTGCGCGGTCCGATATTGCAGATGGCCTGGTGGAAATCCTCGTGACGCTTCACCCATTCGAATTGATCGCCACGCGCGCGATCCATGCGCTCCTTGAGCGCGATCAGCTCTGCGAGCGTGTCCTCGGTCAGGTTGCGCACCGCATAGCCCACGGCCATGACCTCCAGCGCGATCCGGATTTCGAACAGCTCCTCGACCTCTGCGGCGCTGAGATTCGACACATACGCCGCCCGGTTGGGCCGCATCGTAATCAGGCCTTCCGCATCGAGCTGGCGTAGCGCTTCGCGGACCGGCATCCGGCTGACGCCGAGCCGATCGGCTATCTCGGCAGGATTGAGGCGCGAGTTGCCCGTCAGCTCTCCGCTGAGAATCTGGTCTCGCAAGAAATGGTAGGCCTCCTGTTGCGCCGTGGCCAAGGCGCCTTCAATGGCCATCAGCGTCCACCGTTCTTGGCGTCCGGCAGGCCAACGACCGCCTCGATCTCGAGCTTCATTCCCGGGACGGCGAGTTCGTTCACGCCGATCAGCGTGCTGGCCGGCCGCGCCTGACCGAAGTGTCGCTGACGCACCGGGTTGATCTTGGTGCGATCGCCGATATCGGTCAGAAAAACCGTAACCTTCAGGATGTCGGAAAAACGGGCGCCCGCAGCACCGAGGATCTTCTTCAGATTCTGGAAGACCAACTCGGCCTGAGCGACCACGTCCCCGGTCGGCACGCGTCCTGCTTCATCGAGCGGGGCCACGCCGGAAATGAACAGAAGATCGCGAAATCGAACGGCGTCCGTGTAGTGGCTGATGGGCTCGCTCAGGCCATCAACCCGGAATTCCTGTCTTGATTCATGGGTTGCAGCCGTCGGCATGTCTCAAAAACCTCGATGATGGAGTCAGCACAGCAGCCTACACAGGTTCAAAGGCCAGTCAAGGATAAGTGGATATAATTATCCTTGACGAGCAGGCCCCGCCCGCGACACTTTTCCCACTCCGGCTGAACGGGGCCGAGCGGCGGCGGCCGTGCTACCCCGGGAGGGGTGAACAATGGCGGAAGTTCAGGAGTTTAGGCCCGGCGGGTACCGCTTCATTAAAGCGGTGTTTCAGTATTCGGGCGGTGTCGCCGCCCTGCCCGGCTTTCGCATCCGGCGTATTCGCTTCGCCCGGCCGGCGCCGCTAGCTGACGGTTTTCAGCGGATCGAGAAAATATTGCAGGCCGCCGGCCGGCCGCTCACGGCCTTCTGCCAGTGCGAGCTACGCTCGCCGGCGCCGTTCACGGAAGAGGAATTTCGCGCATTCAATGAAATCTACGCCGGCACGCTCTTTCGCTGGTCGGTTTTCGATGGTCAAACGAACCCGGTGGCGCGTAGCAACGTCTGCCCAGCGGCCAATCCGCCCCCCGAGCCATCGTTCCACGCATTTTCGTACACTGAGGAAGCGACCGACGCTGCGCCGAGCTTCGTCGTCGCAGGCAGCGGCGAGGCGCCTGAAGGTCATGCGACCTATCACGATCACATCATACGCCTTGGCGACATAAGTCCGGCCGGCTTACGCGAGAAGGCTCGCTTCGTGCTCGACGAGATGGAGCGCCGCATGGGTGCGCTTGGTTTCACCTGGCGCGATACCACTGCAGCGCAGGTCTATACGGTTCACGACCTCCATCCGTTCCTCGCCGATGAGATCGTCAAACGTGGTGCGGCGCACGCTGGCTTGACCTGGCAATACTGCCGACCGCCAGTCGTAGGACTCGACTACGAAATGGATTGTCGGGGTCTTCCGATCGAAGAGGTTGTGAATGTGTGAACGGCGCCGCTCAGTTGGCTTGCGCCATGTGCCACCCGAGTCCGAACGCTTTGTCACAAGTCAGTGCTTAGACGGTCATGACATGGTAGTGTGAGCCACGATATTGGATCGGTTCAGATGCACAAAAGCAGCGCAACATCAGATTCCACGGAATTGAAAGTCATTCCCAGCACGTGCTGCGAATGTGCGGTGCAGTGCGGGTCATTGGTCCATGTCCGAGACGGCGTGGTCGAGGACATCAAACCCAATCCAAACCATCCCCTTTCCAAGGGTGCCTTCTGCATTAAAGGACTGAGAGGTTCGACAGGCCTGACTTACTCCGAGCAACGCCTGCTTCACCCACTCCGCCGAGTCGGCGAGCGTGGTGAAGGAAGATGGGAACGCATCTCCTGGGATGAAGCGTTGAATTTCGCCGCGGATCGGTGCGCCGCAGTGCGTCAGAAATCTGGTCCCCTCTCTCTGGTCGGGGTCTGCAACAACGCCAATGCCGGCCGTGGCGTCGCGATGGTGATGTTGTTGCGATCGCTCGGATCACCAAACTGGATGATCAACCAAGATCTGTGCGGTGGGTGCCGGGCTGTCAGCAGCCGCGCCACGGGGCTCGACATCACGTACGGTGAGGATATCGACAATGCGCGTTGCGCCTTAGTGGTCGGCCGCAACTCTTACGAGGCCGACCCAGTTGAATGGATTGCTCTCAAGAAACTGAAGAAGCGTGGCGGACAGATCGTCGTCATCGATCCGAAGCGGACGCCCACCGTCGGCATCGCCGATCTTTGGCTCCGTCCCAAACCTGGAACTGACGCAGCGATTGGCCTTGCAGCAATTCGTGTGATGATCGAGGAGAGTCTATACGACAACGAATTCGTCGAGCGATTCACCCACGGCTTTGAAGAGTTGCGCGAGCGAGCTTGCGAGTTCACGCCGGAGCGAGCCGCGGAGTTGAGCGGGGTGCCTGCCAAGGACATCGTCGCGGCAACGCGCATGTACGCACAAGGACCGTCGACCTTTGTCAGCGGCCATGGCATCGACGCGTTCAGCGCGGGCGTACAAACATTTCGCGCGTTTCACTGTCTGGTTGGCATTAGCGGCAACGTCGATCGACTCGGCGGCAACCGCCGCGTCAAGAAACCAAAAGGATTTCTCGACACTTTGCAGGTGGTTCATGATCCGAAATTCCGTCTGCCAAAGGAGATTGAGAATCAGACGCTAGGCGCCGACAAGTATCCGCTCTGGGCAGGCCCGCGCGGCTGGCAGACCGCGTGTCACAACCCGACGGTGATCAATGCGATCCTGACCGGTCAACCCTATCCGGTGCGCGCCATGTATGTGAGCGGTGCCAACATCGTTGTGACTTATCCGAACACACCGAAGACCGTCGATGCGTTGCGTTCCCTTGATTTCCTAATGGTGGCGAGCGACACGATGACGCCCACCGCGGAACTAGCGGACATCATCCTTCCAAAGACAACGGCGCTCGAAGAGAGTGACCTCCGCCTGCAGCCGGGCGGCCCAGTCATTAGCCTAAGACAATCGGTGGCGGCGCCACGAGGCGAGGCTCGCAACGATCTTGAGATTGCGCTCGGCTTGTTTGAGAAAATGCAGACGCGCGGCGCCGTCACGACGAATTTCCTGCCGTGGAAGACCGAAGACGAGTTCATTGAGCATCTGCTTGGGGACAGCGGTATAACGCTCGAAACTCTACGTCGCGACGGCTACGCGACCTATCCTTATTCGCTCGAGAATTTCGAAAAGTTTCCGACACCGACAGGCAAAGTCGAACTCTATTCCGAAGCCATTGCCCGTGTCGGCGTTGATCCGCTGCCGAGCTACGACGAGCCGACGCGCGACCGCGCTGATTCTGACGTGAAACTACAATTTCCGCTCACGCTGCTAACCGGCGATCGAGAAAAAACCTACCATCACTCGCGATTCCGCGATCAGCCCTGGGCTAAGAAGATCTCGCCTGATCCGCGACTGCTGATCCATCCCGAGACGGCGCGGGCGATGTCGGTCAGCCAGGATCAGTGGGTACGTATCGAGACACTAGGTGCCCGCGGCTCTTGCAAGGTGAAGGTGAAGATCACTGAAGATACCCCCGAAGGAGTTGTCAGCACCGGAATGGGATGGTGGCGGCCCGGCAGCATGACGCCAGGTAGCGGCGCATTCGACGTTAACATCAATTCTGTTATGACCTACGATGGCCCTTGGGACCCGATCTCTGGCTCGGTCGACTCGCGCGGCATCCGCTGTCGCATCGTTGCTGCTTAGTTCCGCTAAGAGCCGCTGAAGACACTTAGGACGCGGCCTGCGTCTTGCGGTGTTGGACAGCCGAACATTCCGTAACTTGTCATTCTGCGAATCCAATTGCTTCAAGAGATCAATGCCTTTCGCATTTGACTGCAACTAGACTCATAGGGAATGTCCCACTCTTTGTTGAGAATCGCTCAGCAAGCGTGCCCGGTTCTGACCCTATGCGGCCTTGGCGTGCAGTTCAAGGTTTGGCCTGATGGCGTGCCTGGCCTGGTGGGCCAGTAGAGCCGCCCGCAGGATTGGCAGTTGCTTGTGTGCCTTCAACCGGCGGAAGCCCTTGGCAGCTTCCATCATGCCGGCGGCCGTCCAAC
>CAMAWF010000090.1 GCA_945861895.1 Rhizobium sp. Q54 | reverse complement strand
CGCCAGCAACGAGGCAAGCAGCGCATATTCCTGTGCGCGTGCAGAATCGATTTCGTCGACATCGCCGGCCATTCGGTACTCACCGTAAAGATCGGGCCGCAACTGCATGCGCTGCACCCCCGTCGCCGCCTCGACCGCCAGCACACGGTCGGCCGGAACCCGATTCCAATTCGTCACCGACGGTTGCGAAATTCCGATACGGCGCGCCAGTTCGGTCACGCCACCGACAGCGCGAATCGCTTGATCGAGACCGAGATCACGCATGGGCTAGTTTGCGCTTCCTTGGGTTGCAGGGCGCTGATGCGCTTCTTCATAAGTGTTCTAAAGAGTAGTTCCTGCCCATCTAAAAGGTCAATAGGTGGGCGATAGTCAGAGGCTATAATCACGAACTATTGCGGCAGGGCGCGGCCATGTGTGCGGCGCGGCAATTGTCCGCCTTCGTCTGCTTCGAGCGGCTGATGTTGCGACGCAAAATCAACTTTGCCGTCATCTGCCAACATTTTTGGGTCTCCGGCCGGGGCCGCGTCTTTCTTATCGTCATCCTGCGCCGGCAGCGCCTCCTGGCGCGCGCCCGCGTCAATGACCGGCGGGTCTGCTGCGCTGGAATCGTTCGTGGATACCGGCGCTTGCGCCAGTTTGACCGGTTCCACGGGAACGCCGGGCTCTAGCGCGCTGCTCGTCCGGTCGATGATTTCCGCGACCATCCTGCGGATTTCCTCCGCCGAGGATTCCAGCGGACCAAAACCGATCATCTCGTTCGGCTTGGTGAAGTCCCAGGCATTCTCCGCAAGTCCGACAAAATCGCGGATCGCGGGATCCGCGCTCCAGGCGCGTCGAAGCGCCGCACGGGTCAGTTCCGCCGGCACGCCGGCGCGCAGGAAAACGGAAACATCGGTGGCCGATGTGATCGATTCGATAGATGGCAGGCTTGCAAGATCGAACTCGGCTTCCGGCGTCTCGCTATTTTTATTTTCGTCGAGGCAAAGCTTCTCATCCGGCGCGGTCGCGCCCGACTGCTGCTCGACCATTGGCGCAGCATCGGCAGACTCCACCGCTTCGCGTTTGCGGCGCGACCAGCGCGCAAGAAATTCATCCTCTGCGCTCATTCGTCGTGCTCCCCATAGCCGCGGCGGCGCGCCATGGCTTCCGGATCGGCGCGATCGCGTTTGCGTTTGAAGAACGTCTGCTCGACGTGATGCTCGGCGACGAATGCCGCAACGATCTGCTGGATCGATTCCGGCATCGGCACCTGCTCGACAAGATTTACCGCAATCTCGGTCAAGGATTCGCCTTCGGTCGGATCGGCGGTGACCGCCAGGATTTGATAGGGCGGTTCGGCATCGGTCGGGGCCAGTCCAACCCACAGCCCCGGCGCGCCGGAGGCGAGATTGTCGCGGTAGTAAGTGGTCTCCGACCGGTACAATTCGATATCGGCCGTGCCGGCGTAGAATGTCGTCACCTCGCCTTGTTTGCGCATCGGCGTCCAAGGCTCGACCTCCGGCTGGCCATGCAAGACGGCGGCTGGGCGCCAGATGTAATCGACCCACTGCGATGCGGCCTTGCTGCGCTCGACCACGACGCCGACCGGAATGCGCAAGAGCGGTGTGGCGGCCGGGCTCAACTGACCGCCTCCAAATGCCGGATCGGCAGGCCGGTCAAAAGATTTTGCGGCTTCATGCGGATCAGCTTGTCGCCTGTCATCGCCAGAATCAAAAAGATAGGTTCACCCCTGACCTTTTCGTTGACGATTGACGGATCGCGGAAGCTCAGCCGGAAAAGACCGACGATGCGCGACAATGCCGCCTCGTCGAGCTCCTCGCCCTTCCACAACCGGTCGCCGAGATTTGTCGCGTCAGCATCGAGCCCGACATACCAGGCGAGATTGACGTCGCGCACCGCGGTCAGCGGTTCGATCTCGACCTCGACGCCAAGCACATGGGAGACCCAGCGCGTCATCGCTTGGCCAAGCGCAGCCAGCCCGCGCCGTCCCGCGGTGAGGTCGATCGCCATGTCGAACAGATCGCTGCGCTGCCAATAACTTTCCGCATTCTCCTCGACCAGAACGTCGATTTCGGATTCCGCCGGCAATCCGAGCATGGATACCAGCGGAGACACCGGAGCTGCACCGACGCCGGCAATCGTCTCTTCATCGGCCGCCATCAGCATACCGTCGTGCAGCGTGGCCCGTTGCGGACGGAAAAAGATCTCAGCTGCGCGCAGCACGTAAGGATCCTCGCAGCCGTCCAGCGCGTTGCGCAAAATGACGTGGATGAGCTGATTGAGGAACAGCGGCGGCGTAGTGCCGGGGCCGCGGCGCATCAGTTCGGCATAGGCCGCTTCCAGCGTCTTGTGGCGGACCAGATGATCGCGAAAAGCGACCATCAATTGCCAGTTTTCGCGCGCATCGGCATCCGCGATCGCGGCGATCTCGCCGGCGCTCACGGCGCGGCGCGGATCCTCCAGCAAGGCCGCGTGCAGCGTGCGTTCAACTACGCAGGCCTCCGGCGGCGGCGCAAGTTCGGGCCGCGCCAGATAAACCTTGAGGAACTCATCGCTGGCAATAAGTCCGCCGCCCTCGGAGCGATCGAGCAGATGATGGCCGCAGGAGAGCCAGAATTCCTTCATTTGCGCCCGCGCTCCGCCAGTTCGCGTCCCGCCATGCCGACCAGATCGACATTTTCCACCGGCTCGTCCTCGCCCTCGACTTCGAGGAAGGAAAACGCCCGCAGCGGCTTCGGACCGCTGCGCGGACGCAGCGTGCGGAAGGATTCGCGCACCGCGCCGTCCTCGCAGCTGCGATGCACGGCGATCAGGGTATCCGGCGGCTGCGTGCACAACGAGGCGACGAAGGCGATCTCTTCCTCGGCCGCCACTCGCGCCGCCATGAGATCGGGCGCGCCGAAATTCTCGACCAGCTTGCGCGCCAGCGCATCGACCAGCGCGGCGCGATCCTGCTCTCTCGCCTCGACGATCTGCACCAGCGTCGACCAGCCAAGCGATTGCACGCCGAGGAAACCGCCACGGAAAGCCGAACGCGCCTTGCCTTCGAGCTTTGCCGGATCGGCATCCCAGAACACGAAGGCGCCGGAAACCGCCCATTCGCCGGGATCGGCCGCCTGCTCGAACACGAAAGTGTCCGAGACATCGAGCTGAATGGTGCGAAGCAGCTTCACGACCGCGGGCCCTTGGTTTTCGGATCGAGCCAGGACGGCTTTGCCAGCGCCGGCAGCAATTTTCGCCGCTCGACTTCGACCTTGCCGACGCGCCGCAGCAGAAGATCGCCGTTCTCGTCGATGTCGCGGCGCACGCCTTGTTCGCGCGGAAGGTGTCCGAGATATTCCTTCGTCACCGCGGCAAAGCCGTGCTCCTGCCAGCTATCGATATGGACCATGAGGTGGCGGGCGAAGCTTTCGACCAGCTTGCCGGAGCCCGCATCGGTGAAGCCTTCTTCTTCAAGTGCTGCGACCAGCGGATTGAGCCCCGGCTCGGCATCGCTCATGGAGACGGTGCGGATCATGCCGCCGAACACCAGCCACGGCGGCGGCTCGTCCTCGCTGGCGCCTTGCGGCCACGCCAGCCGGCCACCGCCGACGAGCCCAGCATCCACTTTGAACGCGTCCGGCCAGTCGATCTCGATCGGCTTTTCCGGCGGCGAAAATGTCAGCAGGGCATCGAATAGCGCCGCCATTCCGGCATAAAGTGCGCGCCGTGCCGTGCGCAGCGGCTCCTCCGGCTCCAGCACCACCGCGAATTCGGCAAGATCGAAGCGTCCGACATAGACCAGCGTTCCGGCGCCCTGTTCGGGGGCGATGTCGATGGCATGCGCGAAGGCGTCGCCCACCTCACGCAAAGTGATGAGCGTGAACGGCGGCGGCAGCAGAAGTCCCGGCGCCGGCGCGCGCGGGCGGGTTCGCGTTTCCATCGGCATGATGGTCTGCACTCTTACATTTTTCTTGTTATAATTATAACTATAGCGCGAGCGGTTGCGAGGCCAACCCCGCGGCCAAACGGCCGATGTGAGCGGCAATTTGAGCGCATGACGCGATTGCCCGCCAAATGCGGGCCGACAAACAAGCTGCCGACATAAGGTTAATGAGCGAGATGGCGGAACGCCCACGCAACATCCTGATTTGTTCCTGCGAAGACACAATGCCGCTCGACGCCGAGGCCGTGCGCCGGGGCTGCCGCGGCGCGCAGGTAACGACTGGGCGTCAGCTCTGCCGCGCCGAACTTGAGCGGTTTCGCGCGGCCGCGGCGGCAGGCGAGCCGCTCGTTGTCGGCTGTACCCAGGAAGCACCGCTGTTTTCCGAGGTCGCCGCCGAACGCAGCGGCGGCGGACCCATCGTCTTCGTCAATCTGCGCGAGACCGCCGGCTGGTCCGCACAAGGCGCGCGGGCCGGGCCGAAAATGGCCGCGTTGATTGCCGCCGCCAGCGAGCCGGCGCCGGATTATCCGCTGGTCAGCCTGTCGAGCCAGGGCGTCACGCTGATCTATGGCCGTGACGAGCGCGCCATCGAGGCGGCAAAGCTGCTGGCCGAACATCTCGACGTCACCGTTCTCATCAGCCGCGCGGACAATCTCGCGCCGCCGCGCGTCACAAACTTTCCCGTGGTCAAGGGCACCATCCGATCCGCCAAAGGCCATCTCGGCGCGTTTGAACTGACGGTCGACGACTATGCCGCCGCGTCGCCGTCCTCGCGCGGCGCGCTGACCTTCGCCCCGCCGCGCGACGGCGCGGTATCGCGCTGCGACATCGTGCTCGATGTTTCGGGCAACGCGCCATTGTTCCCGGCCTTCGATTTACGCGACGGCTATCTGCGCGCCGACCCAGGCGATCCGGCCGCCGTGCTCAAGGCCGTGCTCAAAGCGCGCGATCTCGTCGGCGGCTTCGACAAGCCGCGCTACGTCGCCTTCACGCCAGAGCTTTGCGCGCATTCACGCTCGAAGATCGTCGGCTGCCGCCGCTGCCTCGACCTTTGCCCGACCGGCGCCATTGCGCCGGCCGGCGATCATGTGGCGATCGACCCGCAAATCTGCGCCGGCTGCGGCCAATGCGCAGCCGTTTGCCCGACCGGGGCTGCATCCTATGCGCTGCCGCCGGCGGATGCCTTGATGCGCAAGCTGCGCGCGATGCTCACCGCCTATCGCGAGGCCGGCGGAGCGCGGCCGATCGTGCTGTTCCACGACGAGGCGCATGGCGGCGAACTGATCGACGCGCTGGCGCGGCACGGCGACGGATTGCCGGCCAACGTGCTGCCGCTCGCCATAAATGAAGTGACGCAGATCGGGCTCGAAGCGGTGGCCGCGTCATTCGCCTATGGCGCGTCGGCCGTGCGCTTTTTGCTGCGCGCCAAGCCTCGCCACGATGTCGCCGGCCTGGCCAGGACAATCGGGCTGGCCGAGCCAATTCTCACCGGGCTCGGTTTTGTCCCCGCGCGCGTGGCGACGATCGAGACCGACGATCCGTTTGCACTGGGCGAGGCTTTGCAGGCGATCGCGCCGGCGGATGGCGCGCCGCGGCCGGCGAGCTTCATGCCGGTCGGGGGAAAACGCGACGTGCTGCGGCTGGCCTTGCGCGAGTTGCATCTGGCGTCACCCGCGCCTGCCGATATCGTGCCGCTGCCGGAAGGCGCGCCATTCGGCACGGTGGAGCTTAATCTCGAAGGCTGCACGCTTTGTCTGTCCTGCGTCTCGGCCTGCCCAACCGGCGCGCTGTCGGACGATCCGGAACGGCCGGTGCTGCGCTTTGCCGAGGACGCCTGCGTGCAATGCGGGCTGTGCAAGGCAACCTGCCCGGAGAAAGTCATCACCCTGGTGCCGAGGCTCGATTTCCGCGCCGCCACGGCTTCCACGCGGGTGCTCAAGGAAGAAGAACCGGCGCTCTGCATCCGTTGCAGCAAACCCTTTGGCGTAAAAAGCAGCGTCGATCGCGTCACCGCCAAGCTCGAAGGTCAGCACTGGATGTTCAAGAACTCGGCCAAGCGGCTCGACGTCATCAAGATGTGCGCCGATTGCCGCGTCATCGCCATGTCGGAAGAAAAATTCGATCCCTTCGCCGCGCCGCCGCGCCCTGCGCCACGCACCAGCGACGATTATATCCGCGAGCGCGAGAACAAGCCGGAGAGTTGAGGGATTATTTTCCCTTCGTCGCGCGCGCGAGGAAATCCACCAGCGCCTTGCGGTCTTGCGGCGAGCCGATTGTCTGCTCCGGCATCTTGGTGCCCGGCGTATAGGCCATCGGGCCGATCTCGAACAGCTTCGACACCGTCTCCGGCGTCCACACGATATCGAGCAGCTTAAGCGGGTCGGAAAAACTGTAGCCCGGCAGCGTCGCGATCCGCCGCCCGAAAATGCCGGCCAGCGTCGGTCCCGCGCGATTGCCTTCGTCCGGCGAGAGCGTGTGGCAAGCGATGCAGGCGCGGAACACGTCGGCGCCGCGGTCGCCGGCAAACGCCGCAAGCGGATCCTCCGGCGCGCCCATGATGGCGGAGCCGATGGGCTCGCCGTTGATCGCGCCCCAGCGGCGGATCATGCGGTCGGTGCCGCCGGTCAGCAGCGTGCGGCTGTCGGACATGAACGCCACCGACCACACCGGCAGGCCCGGTCCGACCAGCGTGCGCGCGAGCTTGCGCGGCTTGCGCTCGATGATGGCGACCGAGCCGCGGATGCCGGCCGCGGCCACCAGCGCGCCGTCGCCCGACACCGCGACGGAGATGACCGGCGTCGGGCCGGCCTCGACTTCGCCTTCGAGCGCGCCGGCGGAATTAAGAAAATAAACTTTTCCATTGGCGCCGCCGGCGGCGATTTCTCCGTCACGCGCGACGGCAACGGCATTGAGCGGGGTCGGCAGCGTCACGATGGTCGGCGAAGAATTGCCGGCAAGCGGCCAGATGCGAACGGTAAGATCGTAGCCCACGCTCACCAGCGACCGGCCGTCCGGAGAGAAGGCGACGCCGTTGACGTTTTGCGTATGCCCTTCGAACACGCGCGCCGCGCCGCCGCCGACAGGCCACAGGCGCACGGTGTGATCCCAGGATGCCGAGGCCAGCGTTGCGCCGTCGGGCGACAGCGCCAGCGCGACGATCGGCGCCGTGTGTCCTTCCAGCACGGTTTCCGGTTGCTGCTTGCCGGGGCTCCAGATCGCGATGCGCGCATCCGCGCCGGCGGTGACGATGCGCCCATCTTTGAGGAAGCTGACGGCGTTGACCGCGTCGGCGTGGAAGCGAAGCACCTGCTCTGCGGCATTGCGTGCGAGCGACCAGCGGATTGCCGAAGTATCGAAGCTGCCGGAGATCGCCTGCGTGCCGTCGGGCGAGATCGCCAGCGCGCGCACCGGTCCGCCGTGCCCGCGCAATTGCGCCTGCACGCCGCCGAGACTGGTCAGCAGCGCAAGGCAAATGACCGACATGCGGCTGACGCAAAATTTCATGGCTACCATTGTCATTGTTGCTCGGCCGGTTGCATTCCCAGGGTGCGGATGCGCTGGCGCACGTTTTCATCTTTTAACGCGGCGAGGAAAGCCTGCACCGCCGGGCGCTCGCGGCGGCTCTCCACCAGCAGGAAATCATAATGCTCGGGCGCCACCATCAGAAAGCCGAGGCCATAGAGCTTGGCGACCGGCTCGATCGCCACGCCCCAGTCGGCGCGGCCCTGGGCGATCGCCGCCGCCACCGCATTGTGCGACTTCGGCTGGTTGGCGTAGCCGGGCGGCCGCGTGCCGGACAGCAGCCGGTCGACCAGCACGCGGGTTCCCGATCCGGCGTTGCGATTGACCATCAGGCAAGCGGGATCGGCGAGCGCTGCCGCAATCGCCGCTTTCGCTTTGCGCCCTGCGAAGCGTTTGTCGCCCGCGCGATAGATCACGCCTTGCATGCGCCGCCATCCGGGCAGCAGCGAGAGGCCGGGCGAGAGCAGATGCTTGTTGTATTCTCCGCTGTCGGGATCGATCAGATGCACCGGCGCGATATCGCATTCGCCGCGCCCGGCCGCCGCCACCCCGCCCATGCTGCCGACCGCGATGGTGCGCGCGGAAAATCCGCGCTCGGCGAGCGCGCCCACCACCACGTCGAGCGCGATGTCGTGGCTGCCCATGATGACGAGATCGGGCGGCCGCGCCGCGCTGCCGATCAGCGTCACGCGCGCGGCCGCGCCGGCATCGAGCGCGGTGGCGAGCGCATCGATTTCGAGAAATCCATCAGCCTGCGAGAAACTCGTCACCGCGCCGGAACCTTTGCCGGTCGGAAACGCGACCGTGCCGTCTTCGCCGCCGACAAGCGCGACCAGCACGAATTCCTTGCGGCCCATTTCCGATGCAATGCGTACCGGAACGCGCGCCTCGATTGTTTCCGCCGCTTCCGGCGGCAGGCCGGCGCGCGCGCGGATGACCGGCGCGACGAAAGCATGAAAGGTAAAAATCGCCGAGGTCGGAAAGCCCGGCAGCACGGCAACTGGCTTGCCATCGATGACGGCGAGGCACAGCGGCTTGCCGGGCTTGAGCGCCACGCCATGCACCAGAACACCGGGCGCGCCCAATTTGGAAACGATGCGGTGGGAAAGATCGCCCGCGCCCTTCGACGTGCCGCCGGAGAGCACCACCATGTCGCATTGCTGGAGCGCCTGCCGCACGGCTTTTTCCAGCGCCGCCTCGTCGTCCGGGAATGCGCCGAACGGCACGGCTTCGCCGCCGGCTTCCGCAATCGCCGCGGCCAGGATTGCGCCATTGCTGTCGTAGACGCCGGCGGGGCGCAGCGGCTCGCCCGGCGGCACCAGTTCGTCGCCGGTCGAGAGCACCGCCACTTTCGGCTGTTGCACCACATCGACCGCGGCAAGCCCGCAGGCGGCGAGCATGCCGATTTCGCG
Organism: Rhizobium sp. Q54; assembly: GCA_945861895.1. GTDB lineage: Bacteria > Pseudomonadota > Alphaproteobacteria > Rhizobiales > Xanthobacteraceae > Pseudolabrys. The sequence continues at coordinate 3,957 of CAMAWF010000090.1, read as the reverse complement.
CGAGCCAATGCGAACGCCGCGGCGCAACAGCGTCTCCCCGCGCGCGATATCGGAGCCGGCATAGGCGATGAATTGACCGGGCGCCAAAGCGCGGCGCAATTCGATCGCCGGCCTGCCGGCTTCCTCGATCAGCTCGGTATGTTCGACCATGACGATGGCATCCGCGCCGCGCGGCACTACCCCGCCGGTCGCGATGGCCGTCGCCGTGCCGGGCGCAACTTCAATTGCGGGCGCATGGCCGCAGGCGATGACCTCGGCGTTGAGCGGCAAACGGCGCGGCGCGTGATCGGCCGCACCGATGCTGTCGGCAGCGCGCAACGCGAAACCGTCGACGCTCGCACGGTCGAACGGCGGGGCGTCCACCGCGGCGGCAATATCGCGCGTCAGCACGCGGCCGAGCGAGGCCGCAAGCGCGACGGATTGCGGGCCAAGCGGCGCGAGATCGAGATGCTTGTGGAAGCGCGCGCGCGCATCCTCGGCCGAAATCACTTCGAGGAATTGCTCCTGCCGCGCCGCCTGCCGCACGGCGTCGATCAGCGCATCCATCGGCTTGCGCGGCTTGTTCATGGCCAGGCCCGCACCGGCACTTGCGCGCCGGCCGGATATCCTTCGCTTTCCGCGGGGACAAGAATCCATCCGTTGGCGCGCGCCAAGGCCGAGAGCGGCAGATATTTCGTCGCCAGCGGCTCGACACTCTCGCCGTTGCGGCGCACCGGCACAAATTCGGCAAGGCCGACCGTGGACGCCAGCTTGCGCGCAAGCGTCGCCATCGCGACCGGCTCTTGTTCGGCGCATCCGGCAAGCCGCGCCAGCATCCGCCGTCCGACGGTGAGCCAGACGGCGAGCGCCGCATCGAGCCGCCCCGGCAGCAGCAGCACCGGCCGCGTGCCTGCAAATCCAAATGCCGCCGTCTCGCCCGGCGTGAGACCGATGCCGTGAAACCCGACGCGGCCGGCGCGCGCCAGTGTCTGCACGCTGGAATCGTGGCGTCCGCTGCCAGTGCCGCCGATCACAATGATCGCATCGGCATTCTCCTGGCGCATCGCGGCTTCGATCTGCCCGTCGGGTATTGCATCGGCGGCAATGACAGCGCCGCGCGCATCGATGTCAGCCGCAACAAATGCAAAAATGGCATCCAACGTCTCATCGCGCTTTTCGCGTGCGCACACGATGCGCAGCCGCGGCTCGCGCACGCTTAATCGTGAAATTCCCGCGGCGGCAAACACCGCGATGTCGGCGCGGCGAATCCGTTCGCCGGCCCGGCGCAGCGGATTGGCCGGCGCGCAATCGGCGCCGGCAGGCAGCACGCCTTCGCCGGGCGCGACCGGCGCAAGCACTTGCGCACGGCCACTGCGCACGACCACGGTATCGAGCGCAGCCACGGCATCGGCGCCCTCCGGCAGCGCCTCGCCCACATCGATGCGGAGCGGAGGCTTGGCCAGCATGGCGGGCGCGTAGGAGCCGGCGTCGAGCGTGGTTTCCGCAAGCACGGCCCAACCGTCATGCAAGGCAAGCGCGCACTGCGGACGGGCGGCGGCAACCGTCACATCGGCTGCGAGCGTACGGCCGCACGCGGCGCGCGCCTCGGCTGCGCGCGGCGCAACTGGGTTGATGGAATCCATGGCGGCCAGCACCTCGGCAAACGAGGTGAGCCGCGCGATGGTTTGTGCGTGCCCGGAAGTCCCAACCATTACATGAACTTGACGTGGCCCTTGGCGGATTGTCCAGTCTACCGCAAGGCAGGCAAAGCAGTTGTCCCATGGCCGAAAAGACCATTAATCTCAGAGGGTTGAAGTGTCCATTGCCGGCGCTGCGGACGCGCAAGACGCTGTCGGCGATGCCCCCCGGCGACATGCTGGTGGTCGAATGCACCGATCCGCTGGCGTCGATCGACATCCCGAACTTGCTGCGCCAGACCGGCGATACGCTCGAAGCCACCGGGCGCACGGACGGCGTCATTACATTCCGCATCCGCAAGCGCTAAACCCGGCTAACGAAAGGTTCGCAGCCTTCCCTTTTACTTTATTGCGACACCGGAAGGCATCCAATCGGGTGGAATTGGGTGAAGATTTGACTTGTTATTTGGGCGTAATTGGGTGTATATTCGGGTGTGACCATCAAAACTGACACCCTCCGGATCGCCCCGGAAATCTTGGCGCTGATCGCCGAGATCGATGAATTCAAGGGCGCTTGGCGGGCGCTGGGAACGCTCGCTCCCGAGCGACTGTCGGCATTGCGGCGCGTCGCCACGATCGAGAGTATTGGGTCTTCCACCCGCATCGAAGGAAGCAAGCTCTCCGACCGCGAGGTCGAACGTCTGCTCACCAATCTGGAGATCAAGTCCTTCGCCTCCCGCGATGAACAGGAGGTGGCCGGCTATGCCGAAGTGATGGAGCTGGTGTTCCGGTCGTGGGAGGACATCACCATCACCCAAAACCACATCAAGCAGCTGCATCGCAACCTTCTCGTCCACAGCGAGAAGGATGTGCGACACCGCGGCAGCTACAAGACCACCCCGAACAATGTTGTCGCCCTAGATGAGGACGGCAAGCAGATCGGCATCGTCTTCGAAACCGCAACGCCATTCGACACGCCGCGTCTCATGACCGAGCTCGTGACCTGGTTTGCCGAAGCGACAGAGGAGAAGCGTCTCCATCCATTACTCGTCACTGCCATCTACACGGTCGTGTTCCTTGCCATCCACCCATTTCAAGACGGCAACGGCCGGCTGAGCCGAATACTCACGACGCTGATGCTGTTGCGCGCAGGCTATGCCTACGTACCCTATAGCTCACTCGAAAGCGTCATCGAGCAAAGCAAGGAAGGATACTATTTGGCCCTGCGGCAGACGCAGGGAATGATCCACACAGATAGTCCCGATTGGGAACCATGGCTGCTGTTCTTTCTTCGCGCCTTGCAACAGCAGAAGCAGCGGCTGGCGAAGAAGATCGAGCGCGAAAAACTGGTGGTCTCCAGCCTGCCGAATCATTCCGTGCGTATCCTCGACCATGCGCGCGAACACGGGCGCGTCAGCATCGGCGAGATGGTCAAGCTGACGGGTGTCAGTCGCAACACCCTCAAGGAGCACTTTCGGCAGCTGGTCGAGAAAGGCTACCTGTCAAAACAAGGCGGCGGCCGCTCGACCTGGTATGTGTTGTTTTGATCTTCTGTCGGACGCGAGTGTGGCATGGCCGATTCCGAGACCCTGATTTTTCGAGCTTCGCTCTCACCGGACGTCTATCGGGCTGTCGAGATATCCCCCGCCTCACACCAATAAACCTGGGTCCGGCGAGCGGACCCAAGTTTATTGGCGGAGAGGGAGGCCGCCTTTGCGGCCTCTGGAAAGGCCCGGAGAGCCCCGGAGCGGACCGCCGCTACCACGAAGAAACGATTGCAGCACAGCGATTTCCCCCTTTCCATTCCCCCGTTTCGAGCCGAGGATAGCCGCTAGGCCCCGGTACGGCCAAGCCGGGGGTCGCGGCGGGGTTTGCGCGGTTAGACGGAAGGGACGTTGCGATGGCACTGACCACGAAACAGGTTGCCAAGCTCACCGAGCCCGGCCGCTACGGCGATGGAAGGGGCTTGTATCTTCAGGTCACGCCGACCGGCGTCCGCTCATGGTTACTGCGCTATGAGCGCGGCGGGCGCGAGCGAGCGATGGGCCTAGGGCCGGTCGATGACTTCACGCTTGAAGAAGCGCGCGAACGCGCCCGCAAGGCGCGGCAACTGTTGCAGGATGGAATTGATCCGCTCGATGCCCGCAAGAATGAACGCGCCAAGCAGGCCGCTGAAAAGGCCTTGGCGGCGGCGGCGAACGTCACCTTTAAGGAATGCGCGGAGCAATATTTCAAGTTCCATTCGCCAAAATGGAATAACCCAAAGCACTCCGCGCAATTTCTTTCGACACTCAAAATGTACGCGTATCCGACGCTGGGAAAGCTGCCAGTCGCGGCAATC
>CAMAWF010000089.1 GCA_945861895.1 Rhizobium sp. Q54 | reverse complement strand
TAATACAAATTTAATTAAATTTAATCTTTAATATACTTGAAGCCAGCCGCAAGCGGGCTTCCGGCGCATTTACGCTGCGCCGTTTACCATTGCAGGTCGTGGAAATCGGTCGGCTGGGAGCGGTAAAACGCCAGGCTGGCGGACGCGCGAACGCCGCGCGGCTGCGCCCGGCGTTTACTCCCCGGTGACGTTCTCTTCGAGAAAGTCCGGGTGCTGCAGGCGGGTGAACTCGACGGCGAAACCGTCTTCGATATGGCGGACGACCCGGCCGGTGGTTTTTCCGACCGTGACCACGGCCCCGACCGCGGGCCGCAGATCGGGCGCAATGGCGATGGCTGCACCCGATGCCGACATGTCGATGATGCGGCAGGTAACATTTGTTGCATTCGGCAGGATCAGCCGCGCAATCGGGTTACGCGGCGTGAAACGGCCGTGCCGGCGGTCTTCCGGCAGGTTCAATATCTGCCGGTTGGCGAGCCAGGTGAGCTGGGCTGCAAGCTTGTCACGCTTGCGCGAACTCGCCGCGATGGTCATGGCAAAGCCATTGTCGATGTGGCGGGCGATGACGCCTTCCAGCCGGCCGAGATGATCGACATAGGCGATCACCCGTTCTCCCGGAGCGCCGATGACCGGCGCGGATATGGCCATGCCGCCGGGCGACATATCGATCACCTGGCAGGGAAATTCGCGGCGATCGGCCAGCATATAGCGGCCGAGCAGGTTGACGCGCACGCGTTGAAACCGCCGGCGCTCCTCGCTCCGTGGCACGATTCTCGATTTTGTCTGCAGCATCGCCATGCCGCGGCGGGCCTCGGTTGCTCGATTTCAGCCTGTGAAAGACCCTAGGCAGGTATCGTTAATGGCCCGTTAGCCGCCAGGATCACCCGACGGGTTCCCGGCCGCCGTCGTAGACCACGAATCCATGCCGCATCCGGCTGCCTTCCGGCGCCGCCAAAATGCGCGGCGCGGCGGCGGCAGCCACCTCCGGCCCGATATGACGCAATGCTCCCAGCGTGAGTTCCAAAACCGGTCTTGCGCCCATCCAATAGGGAATAGCGGTCGGCGCCAGCACACCGAGCGCGCGCAGGCGCGCGTGGCCGCGGCGGGCGAGCGGCAACAGCAGCAGTTCGAGTTCGATCTCGGGGCCGTCCCCGGAGCGGCCGGTCACGCCCGCCACCACGCCCACCGACTCGTCGGCGACAATGGCGAGCAGATCGCGGATCGGCTGCCGGCTGGTTTCGCCCCAGAGCATGGTGAAGGACTCGCCCTTCAACTCGCGGCAAAACAAAGCGCAGACCTTGGTCCCGGCAAGACGAAAGCGATGCTCGTCAACGAAGTCGACGGCGAGAACGAAGGTATCGCCAAGCACGTGCCGGATCGCAGCCGGGTCGATATCGCTGCGCTCCGGCGCCAGGCGGCTGCCGCGCTGGATGTCCCAATAGGCGAATAATGCGTGCGTCGAGGAATGTTTCATGGGCGCGCCCTGTACCGTCGCGAGACGTAAACCTGCTTCCGCTGTCCCCGATCGGGACACGCCAGGCCGGCTTTTCGTCGCGACAAGGTGGAAGCAGCAGGGCGCGTGCCGAAAGCGCGCGGCGGAAAGGTTCTCCGCGGCGGATCGCGGGTTAGCGTTAAAAACGGGATTGCGTTGGCAACTGCCGGTGCGCGGCATAGGGTTGCTGTCGATCCACACGGCGCGCCGATTGGTTACTCCAGCATCCGGCGCCGCAACTTAAGAGCACGGGGAGGCGAGGGGATGTGACCCTTGCTAGCTGCTCAAGGAGGGCGAAAGCCCTCCTTTTTCTTTTTTTGCTCCCGCCTCACATCCGCGCTTGCCGAGGCCCCGGCAAGCGCCCTATGTGATCGCGCACAACGGAATCCTCCCGGTGAAGCGCGAGCCACTCTTCAACGTCCCCACGATTGTCATTGCGGTTTTGGCGGTGCTGGCGCTCGTGCATGCTATCCGCGCGCTGTTGCTTTCCGACCAGCAGGATGTCGGGCTCCTGTTGCTGTTTGCATTCATTCCCGCGCGCTTCGACAGCAGCATGCTGCTCGGCGGGTCGTTTCCCGGCGGCTTCGGCGCCGAGATCTGGAGCTTCGTGAGCTATGCGCTGATCCATGCCGACGTCACCCATCTCGGATTCAACGCCGTATGGCTGCTTCCTTTCGGCAGCGCGGTGGCGCGCCGTATCGGGCCGGTGCGCTTCCTGTTGTTATTGGCGGTGACGGCGGCGGCGGGCGCTGCCCTGCATCTTGCGACCCATGCCGGCGAAATGTTCCCGATGATCGGCGCCTCCGCCGCGATCTCAGGCATGATGGCTGCGGCGATGCGCTTTGCCTTCCAGCGCGGCGGGCCGCTTGGCTTCTGGCGCAGCGAGGACGACGAGTCCTATCGCGTTCCGGCGATTCCGTTGAGCGGAATGCTGCGCGATACGCGCGTTCTCGCATTCCTCGGCGTGTGGTTCGGCCTCAATCTGGTGTTCGGTCTGGGCTCGCTGCCGATCACCGGCGCCGACCAGACTGTGGCCTGGCAGGCGCATATTGGCGGCTTTCTCGCCGGTCTGCTGCTGTTCGGGTTGTTCGATCCGGCCCCGGCTGGCCCCGGCAGGCAAGACCTGGACGTAACGCGGCATTAAGCCCGCCATTAGTTGCGCGCTTGACAGAACCCGAAGGCCGGCATGATCGTTCTCCCATGCCCGGATTCGCGGGGAGCCCCGCGATCGGAGCGAGGGAGGCTGTCATGACAGTCAAGGCAATCCTCGCCGCTAAAGGCGGCGATGTCGTCAGCATCGAACCCACCGCAGATCTTGCCGCTGCGGCAAAACTGCTCGCGGCGCGCCGCATCGGCGCCGTGCTGGTCCTTGGCGCGGCGCGGCGCATCGTCGGCATCCTGTCCGAGCGCGACATCGTGCGCGCACTTGCCGAGCTGGGTCCGGGCGCGCTGCAAGAGACGGTGAGCACAGCGATGACCCGCAATGTCGCCACCTGCGGCGAGGACGAAACCATCAGCAACATCATGGAGCGGATGACGGCCGGAAAATTCCGCCACATGCCGGTGGTGATCGAGGGGCGGCTTGCCGGCATCGTATCGATCGGCGACGTGGTCAAGCTTCGCGTCGAGGAGATGGAAGCGGAGTCCGCGGCGCTGCGCGACTATATTCGTACTGCCTGAGCGGATTATTTCGGCGCGCCGTCCGCAGCAACCGGGTGCGATAGCGCGGCGATCGCCTCGTTGATCGAGTCCATGGCTTTTTCCGTGGCCTCGGCGCCGAGCTTGATGGCCTCCTCGGCGCGATGAAAGTCGAACCAGCCGACCGGGCCAATTTTGGGATTGATCGACACGTCGGGCGGATCGCCGGCCAGCCGCGCGCGCGTGATGCGGTCCTGCATCACGTTGAATGCTTCCACCATGACGGTCGGGATGTTGGGCCGCCCGCGGGTGCCGAGGAACTGACGCCGCAGCAAATGTTGGGGGCTGAATATGCCTCGCAGGCCGCCCGCGCTGTTTTCCATCGCATCATGTTCCTGCTCGTCGCTTTCGTCCGATCCATGGCTGGCGATGGTCGTGCCGCGTCCGAACAGATCGGAGTTGACGTTGACCGCGATGACCAGCCGCGCACCGAGCGCGCGCGCGGCCGACACCGGCACCGGATTGACCAGCGCACCGTCAACCAGCCAGCGTCCGCCGATCCGCACCGGCGGGAAAATCCCCGGCAGCGCGTAGGACGCGCGCATGGCATCGACCAGGCGCCCGCGGGTGAGCCAGATTTCGTGGCCGGTATCGATCTCGGTGGCGATGGCGGCAAAACGGATCGGCAGTTCTTCGATGTGCGTCTTGCCGAGCGCCGCTTCCAGCCGCCCTGCAAGCTGGCCGCCGCCGATCAGACCGGCGCCCGAAAGGCTGATGTCGAGATAGCCAAGCACGCCGCGAAACGTAAGCCCGCGCGCCCATTGTTCGAAACTGTCGAGCTGCTTGCCGGCATAACAACCGCCCACGACGGCGCCGATCGAGGTGCCGACGATGACCTCGGGGACGATGCCATGGGCGATGAGCGTGCGCATCACGCCGATATGGGCAAAGCCGCGCGCAGCGCCGCCGCCGAGCGCCAGGCCGATGCTGGGGCGCGCAATCACCGGACGGACGGGTTCCGTGCTGGCAGTGGCGGCGCGGTCCCCGTTTCGCCCGCGCCCGAACAGTCCCTCGAACACCATCGTCTCCCTCACCCCAATGATCCGGCCCTGGCCGCGGCCGGACAAGCGCTTCGCTGCAATATGGTGAAGATCGCTGACGGAACTATGTGACCGTATGTTGACGCCTAACTCGCCTGCCTGCGGGCGGCCATATGGTTAAATCGCACCGGGGCTCAGACCGCCGCCGGCCGCGTCATCGCGAACAGTTCGCCGACCACGGCATATTCGTTGTAACCGCAGCGGGCGATCGGCTTCATCGCCGCGGTGTCGAGCCGGCCGTCCTTGATGAAACGGTCGTCGATATGGACGCCGACCACCTGGCCGAACACGACATATTGGTCGAGCAGCTTGCCGTCGACATCGTTGAGCGAGACGATCTTGAGCAGTTTGCATTCGAGCGCGCAGGGCGATTGCGCAACCCGCGGCGGCTTGACCATCACCGAAGCGGCGGGCTTGAGCCCGGCGCGCTCCATTTCGTTCACCCCGCGCGGATAGGGGCCCGAGGTCTGGTTCATGGCATCGCGCAGATCCCAGGTGGCGAGGCTGCAGACGAATTCCTTGGTCTCCTCGATGAAGCTCACCGTGTCCTTGTGCCCTTCGCTGGAGAACATGACGAGGTTGGGCTTGCTCATTACACCGTTGAAGTAGGAATAGGGCGCGAGGTTCAGCTCGCCCTTGGCGCTCATCGAGGTGATCCAGCCGATCGGCCGCGGCGCGACGATGGCCTTGAACGGATCGTGCGGCAGCGGACGGTCGTTGGCGCGGGGGTCGTAGAACATTGCCGCCTCAGCCGCCGTAACGGGTGGCGATTTCGGCGAGCGCGGGGCGCGGCCGGTCCTCCGGCGGACGCGCCGGTCTGCCGATATGGACAAAGCCGGCCATGCGCTCTTGCGAAGTCAGCCCCAGCGCATCGAGCACGCGGCGGTCGTAGGCGTACCATTCGGTGATCCAGCTTGCGGCATAGCCGAGCGCGTGGGCGGCGAACACCAGGCTCATGCAGGCGGCGCCCGCCGACATCTGCTGCTCCCATTCCGGGATTTTCACGTGCGGGCCGGCGCGGCTCACCACAGCGATCACCAGCGGTGCGCGCGCAAGACGCTTGCGTTCGAACTCGATCTGTTCCGGCGTGGCCTGCGCGTGATCGGCGCGATGGATCGTGGCGATTTTTTCGCCGGCGGCAAGCCGCGCGTCGCCCTCGAAGACGATAAAGCGCCAGGGCGTGAGCTTGCCGTGGTCGGGCACCCGCGAGGCGACCGTGAGCAGGGTGTCGATTTCGGCCGCGGTCGGGCCGGGAGCGCTCAATTCCATCGGTTTGACCGAGCGCCGGGTCTTGAGCAGTTGCAGGGCGTCGAGCATTGATGCCTCTATGACTATGACGTGCGCCTAGCATAGCGCCGCCGGGGTGACAAACCGTGGGGGCAGAGCATGATCCCGAAAAGTGGGAACCGGTTTTCGGAAAAGATCATGCTCAAACAAAAAGCTGGAGTCAGGCTCCGATTCAATCGGGGCGGATCGGACTCAAGGCTTGAAATTGCCGCGATTTCGCCCGACAAACGCAACGCCATGATGTGTACGGGAGCGAGGAAATTTCCCACCGGCCTGTTTTTGCCGGTGTTTGCGCTGGCGCTCGCGGCCATTCTGCCGGCCGGGGCTTTTGCGCAGCAGCCGGGCACGCCGCCGTCGATGTTGCAAGGTCAGCCATCGTCACTGCTCTCGTCGGCCCCATCAACCTCGCTGGTCGCTCCTGCTCCGCCATCGGGCGCAGCACCTTCGCAAACGCCGCTTCTGCCGCCGGCTATGCCCGCGCCCGCCCAGGCCGTGCCGATGGTTCCGGCCGGGCAGGTCGCGCTCGCATTGAGCGCGCGGTTCGGCAAGGACGCCGCCGCTATCACCGGCGGCCTGATATGGCGGGTCTATGCCGGCAAGGCGGATGCGGCCGGCGCCTTCCGTCTCATCAAGGAGGACAAGTCGGCGTCGCCCACTTTGGTGCTGCCGACCGGCGACTACATTGTCCACGCCGGCTTTGGGCTCGCCAGCGCCGTGCGGCCCGTGAATCTGCGCGGCGAAACGGTGCGCGAAGTATTCCATCTTCCCGCCGGCGGGTTGACCCTGCAAGGCCGCGTCGGCGACGTGCGTATTCCGGCCGGGCAAATTTTCTTCGAGATCTATCCGGGCAGCCAGTTCGAGGCCGGCGACCGGCGGCCGATCGCCGAGCGGGTGATGACCGGCGATACCGTCATCGTACCGGAGGGCACATATTACATCGTCTCAAATTACGGCGACGGCAATTCGATGGTGCGTTCGGACATCCACGTGCAAGTCGGCAAGCTTACCGACGTCAACGTCACCCATCGCGCGGCGATCATCACGCTCAAGCTGGTCAGCGAGAAGGGCGGCGAGGCGCTCGCCAATACCGCGTGGTCGGTGTTGACGCCGGGTGGTGACGTCATCAAGGAATCGATCGGCGCCTTCCCGCGCGTGGTGCTGGCGGAAGGCGACTACCGCGCCATCGCCCGCAACGAGGGCAAGGTGTTCGAGCGCGAATTCAAGGTCATTACCGGCGTCGACGGCGACATTGAGGTGATGGCGCGCTGACGCCTAGGCCTTCGTGGCCCGCTTCACGTCCGGCGCCACCGCTTCGTCAGCCAGCATCCTGAGCGCGGCATCGAGCGGCATCGCAGCTGGCCGGCCTGCTTCCGCATCGGTGCGCGCGCTGTCGTTCATCATCGAGGGGCGTTCTCTACAAACCGCTGCTCTCCCTTTGCCTTCGAACGCGACGGCCGGTCGGCGCGTGGCAGATGCCAGCCTTTGACCCAGCCGTAGATGACGGGAATTACTATCAAAGTTAAAGCCGTTGAGGAGATCATGCCGCCTATCATCGGCACGGCGATGCGTTGCATCACTTCCGAGCCCGTACCGGTACCCCACATGATCGGCAGCAGGCCCGCCATGATCGCAATGACCGTCATCATTTTGGGCCGTACGCGATCGACCGCGCCTACCATGATCGCGACGTGAAGATCGGCATGCGTGAAGGAACGGCCTTCGGCGATGCATTTTGCCTTTTGCGCGGCAAGCGCGTGATCGAGATAAATCAGCATCACCACGCCGGTTTCGGCGGCAACGCCCGCCAGCGCGATAAAACCGACCGCCACCGCAACCGAAAGATTAAATCCGAGCCACCACAGAAACCAGACCCCGCCGACGACCGCGAAGGGTAGTGACAGCATCACAATCAGCGTCTCGGTCAGTGCGCGGAAATTCAGGTAGAGTAAAAGAAAGATGATCAGCAGCGTTATTGGCACAACCACTTTCAACCGGGCCTTCGCGCGTTGCAAATATTCAAACTGCCCGCTCCAGGCAACGTAATATCCGGGCGGGAATTGCACCTTCGCAGCCACCGCCTTTTGGGCGTCTGCAACATAGCCGCCAAGATCGCGGTCGCGGATATCAACAAAGATATAGACCGCAAGCTGACCGTTCTCAGTGCGAATGGTGGTGGGCCCGCGCGCGAGTTTGATTGACGCCACCTCGCCGAGCGGCACCGTCCCCCCACCGGCAAGCGGCACCAGCAGATCATTTGCAATCGACTGCGGGGTGTCGCGCAGATCGCGCGGATACCGAATATTGACAGTGTATCTCTCGCGGCCCTCGACCGTCGTCGTCACCGTATCGCCGCCAAGCGCCGTCGCCACCAGGTCCTGAACGTCGCCCACCATCAAGCCATAGCGGGCAATACGGTCGCGGTCGGGTACGATGTCGAGGTAGTAGCCGCCGATGACCCGCTCGGCATAGGCACTCGACGTGCCCGGAACGGTTTTCAGGACCTGCTCGATTTCACGGGCAAGCTGCTCCATCTGGGACAGGTCGGTGCCGAAAATCTTGACGCCAACCGGCGTGCGAATGCCGGTCGAAAGCATGTCAATCCGCGCCTTGATCGGCATCGTCCACGCGTTTGACACGCCCGGAAACTGCAACGCCCTGTCCAATTCCGCAATCAGCGAATCTATGGTCACTCCCGGCCGCCATTCGGATTTTGGTTTCAGGTTGATAATCGTCTCGTACATTTCCATCGGTGCAGGGTCCGTCGCCGTCGAAGCGCGGCCGGCCTTTCCAAAGACCGACTGCACTTCGGAGAACGACTTGATGATCCGGTTTTGCATTTGCAAAAGTTCTGCCGCCTTGGTCACGGAAATCCCCGGCAGGGTGGTCGGCATGTAGAACAACGTCCCTTCATTCAGATTGGGCATGAATTCGCTGCCAAGCCTGCTTGCCGGGTAGAGCGTGAGGCCAAGGACCGCAACCGCGACCACAATGGTCAGGGCCTTGGCCTTGAGCACTGCTTTGATCACCGGGCGATAAATCGTGATCAGGAATCGATTGAGCGGGTTCTTATGTTCGGGAATGATGCGGCCACGAATGAAGATCACCATCAGCGCCGGCACAAGCGTCACCGAGAGAAGCGCGGCGGCGGCCATGGCAAACGTCTTGGTGTAAGCAAGCGGGCTGAACAACCGTCCTTCCTGCGCTTCGAGGGTGAAGATCGGCAGGAACGAGACGGTGATGATCAAAAGGCTGAAAAAGAGCGCAGGTCCCACCTCGCTTGCCGCATCGATCAGAATTTGCAGACGTGGCTTGCCAGGCTCGCTTCGCTCAAGATGTTTGTGTGCGTTCTCGATCATCACGATCGCGGCATCGACCATCGCGCCAATCGCAATCGCGATCCCGCCCAGGCTCATGATGTTTGAGCCGAGCCCCAGCGCCTTCATGGCCGCAAAAGCCATCAACACGCCCACGGGCAACATCAGGATCGCCACCAGCGCGCTGCGCACATGCAGCAAAAAGACAATGCAGACGAGCGCCACAATGGCGCCTTCCTCGATCAAGGTACGCCGCAGAGTTTCGATGGCGGCGTGAATCAGAGCCGAACGATCATAGACCGGCGCAATTTCCACGCCTTTAGGCAGGCCGCCGGCAAGTTCGCCGAGGCGCTTTTTCACGTTATCGATGACATCGAGCGCGTTCGAGCCAAAGCGCTGTAAAACAATGCCGCTCGCCACTTCGCCATCGCCGTTGAGTTCAGTAATACCGCGACGCTCATCGGGACCAAGTTCGATGCGCGCGACATCTTGCAGCAGGACCGGTGTGCCGCCCTCATTCTTGAGCATGATCTTTTGCAGGTCGGAAATACCCTTAAGGTAGCCACGCCCCCGCACCACGAACTCGAACTCCGCAAGCTCAACCGTGCGGCCTCCCACATCCATATTGCTGGCACGAATGTTGTCCCTGACCTTGGACAGCGTAATCCCGAAGGTTCGCAGGCGCTGCGGATCGATCACCACGTTGTATTGCTTGACGAAGCCGCCGACGCTGGCGATTTCGGCAACGCCTTCTGCTCTCGCAAGGGCATAGCGCACGTACCAGTCTTGGATCGAGCGCAACTCGGCAAGCGAGTGGTCTTTGGCCAGCAGGACGTATTGATAGACCCAGCCCACCCCCGTCGCGTCCGGACCCAGAGTTGGCGTGACGCCGCTTGGCAGCCGGCGCGCGGCGGCGTTCAAATATTCAAGCACGCGCGAACGCGCCCAATAAATGTCGGTACCGTCCTCGAAAATAACGTAGACGAACGACACGCCGAAATATGAAAACCCGCGCACCACCTTTGACTTCGGCACAGTCAACATCGCCGAAGCCAGCGGATAAGTGACCTGGTCCTCGACAACCTGCGGGGCCTGACCGGAATATTCCGTGTAGACGATCACTTGCGTATCCGAGAGGTCCGGGATCGCATCGAGCGGAAGATGAAAGATCGCATACAGGCCCGCCGCCACGGCGAACACCGCGCCGATCAACACCAGCACAACGTTGCGCGCGGAATGGTCGATCAATCGCGCGATCATTGTGGCGCGCCCGCGTTGCTTAAGGACTTGAGCGCGGCTTTGAGATTGCTTTCGGCATCGATCAGGAAATTGGCGGAGGTAACGACGACTTCGCCTTCGCTCACACCTTCGCGGATTTCGATGTAGCTGCTTCCGCGCCGGCCAAGCCGCACGGCGCGCGGTTCGAACGTTCCGCCACCCTTGTCGATAATGACGATTTGCCGATCGCCGGAATCGATCACCGCACTATCCGGGACTGCGATCACCGGCTCATCTGTCCCGGTATCGATTTCGGCTTCGGCGTACATATCCGGCCGAAGCAGGAAATCCGAATTGGAGAGTTCGATGCGCACCCGCACGGTGCGGGTTGCGGGATTAAGGTGCGGGTAAACCAAAGCGACTTTTCCCGCAAATTTTTTGTCGGGGTGGCTGCGCACCCGCACGATTACCGGTTGCCCTTCGGCGACCGCTGCGAGATGCGCTTCCGCGACATCTACCAGGGCCCAGACGACGGAATGATCGGCGAGACGGAACAACACGTCTCCTGGCATGACCCGCATGCCGTCAAAAACATTACGCTCAAGCACAATGCCATCCCGCGGCGCCGTCCAGGTAAACGTCAACGGAACTTCACGCGTGCGCTCGATTTCGGCGACCAGGTCCGGAACGGCGAAATTGAGGAGCCGCTGGCGCGTTCCCTGCGGTAGCGCGGCAGTGTTCCCGGATCGCAGCGCGGACAGATAATCGGCTGCGGCACCGGCGATAGCCGGGCTGTAAAGCCGCATCAACGGCTGCCCTTTACGCACTTCGCTGCCGCTTGTGACGTTTTCGACCGTATCGATGAAGCCTTCCGCGCGTAAGGAAACGACCGTAATGCGGCGCTCATCGAGTTGGATGGTTCCAGGCGCGCGTACCGGCACAGCGACGATGCGCGGCAGGACAGCTTCGGATTTGACGCCGATCCGCTGCAACTTTCCCGGAGTCAGCTTGACCGTTCCGCCGCCGTCGGATTCGTTCTCGTATACGGCGATGTAATCCATCCCCATCGAATCCTTTTTCGGCGCATTCGATATATCGGGAAGGCCCATCGGATTCCGATAATAGAGAATCCGCTTGCTGGCGGTATCACGGACCGCCGCCTTTGGCGCGCCTTCGAAACCTATATCTTCGCTTGAAAGCACGCCCCGATAAGGGCGGCCGTCGGACGTTGTCTTCGGCTCAAGCGAGTACGACGGTTTGCCGTCAGGGTCCTGATAGTAAATCACCGCGCCGGTCGGCGCGGACACGACCGCAGACGCAGCACCGTTCGGCAGCACCGGCCGATGCGCGATGAGGCCGCGATACCCGGCCCAGTACCCCCCGATCCCCGCCGCCACAATGGCGGCGATGGACAGGAACATCCAGCCCGCGCGTTTCATGGCAGCGCCTTTAACACCAGCTTGCTTTCGACCGACCCGCTCTCGCCTTGAATCTTTGCGCCCAGCGAAAGCTGCCAGCGGCCTTCCATCGTCAGGTTGGTCTTGAAGCGGTAGACTCCCGGCTCGGTCGATGGAAGCGTCTCCAGTGGCGACGCCATGGTCGGCATTGCGTCCGGCGCCATGTCGATCCGCTTGGCGAAGATCACCGCGTCCGGCACCACCTTGCCTGTGCGCTTGTTCAAAAGCCGAACGGCGATCATCGCGCCGTCGCCTTTCTTCATCTCGCTTTGCACCAGCTGGAATTCATAGTCTTTCACGTCCGCAAACACAGGGGAAGCGATGGCGACCCACAACAAGCTCAGCAGCGCCACGATCACGGCGCGATTCGTGTTCGGCATATCCATTGTATTTTCCTCCGTTTGAACGCTCGCAACCCGCGCGGCAAAGCCACGCACGTTCGCCGCCTGCAAGCAGGCGAGCGGCTTCATCCGGCACGTCTTAGGTGCCGGCGCTCAAACCGAGGTCTTGGGCGGTCTTGGTGGAGGGCCGTACAAATGACCGGTCAGGTCCGGATCATTGCCAGGGATGACAATGCTTGCATGCGCGAGCGGAACCAATAGCTCAGTCCCCATCGGTCCGTCCTGGAAGAACTGCGACATGCACATCGCCATCAGCGGGCAATTCTTGGCGCAGTCCGATGCCGGGGCCTGGTCGGGGCAGCACGGCATGCCGTCGGGCATTGCCGTGTCGGGCGATTCTGCCGCCGCATGATCGCCCATGCCCACATGCATGCTTGCAGGCATAGCCATCGCGGGTCTTGCGATCGGAGCCAGAACCAATCCGGCGATTGCAAGAACCGAAAGCAAATGACGAATGATGGTTATCGATTTCACTCCGCGAGACTAGCAAAATAAGCCTGTCCGGGAAAGGCGTGTTCCGCCACAATCTTAACGGTCAGGAACGGCATGAGTTGGCTGCCGCCTTAAGTCTAACGCATCCGTTTGTTGGCACGGGAGCCATTGCTTTCCGCTCCTCACGCTGCAATGTCCGCTTCGGATCGAAATACGAAGCAACGGCCGCTTTTGGCGATGTCTGCTTTGAAGCCGACTTCGGAAACTGCGGCACCTGCGGTGTGCCGCGCGCGGGCAATCTGCGCGTTCTGAACGGGGTCTTCTACGTCGCTTTCTGCATCCGCTTCACGTCCGGCGCCACCGCTTCCTCCGCCAGCATCCTGAGCGCGGCGTCGAGCGACCTTAAAAAATCGCTTGGTCCCGAATTGGGACTATGATACATTTCCATAGGTGAGGATCATTGCGCTTAGCACGCTCAAGACAT
>CAMAWF010000088.1 GCA_945861895.1 Rhizobium sp. Q54 | reverse complement strand
TTGGTCACGATGTTGATGACGCCGCCCATCGCGCCATCGCCATAAAGCACCGCGCCGCTATTGCCGCGGGTGATTTCGATGCGCTCGATGCTGTTGCGCGGGATTGCGCCAAAATCGACGCCCGCCATGTCGATGTCGTTGAGCCGGCGGCCATTGATGAGGATGAGCGTGTTGGAGATGGCGGCGGCGCCGAAGCCGCGCATATCCACCACGGATTGCGTGCCATTCACGCCGCCGAACAGATTTTGCACCTGCACGCCGGGCTCGCGGGACAAAAGCTCCTGCAACGATTGACCGGGCGACCTCTCGATCTCCTCTGCCGTGATGATCGTCGTGGATGCGCCGGTGATGCCGGCGCCGAGCCGGCTCCAGGTGACGTTGATCTCAGGAAGTATTGTGGTGTTCTGCGCCGCTACGGGAAGCGCAGCAAGACCCGAAAGCGCCAGCGCGGCGCCTAAGCTTTTCGTAAATGTCGTCCACATGGCACGCGTTCCTTCGTTTGCGCCCGCAGACTGCGAGCGCATCGGGTGAATCAAATCCGATGCAAAGGACACGCGAACGCTCAACGCCCTAACGACGCCTGACGCTCACATTTGAAAGTCGTGGGAGGGGTTCTCTCACGGCCTTCGCACCGGTATCGACGTCACCGCTGCGAAAGACCGCTCCGTATGGACGCCCCGTCCATCGGTTGGGTGACTGCGCTGGCAGGTCTCCTGGCTCGCGGGTCGTTGCTTTGCGTCCAGCCTTCCCGGTTTCCCAGTGGCCAAGTTCGGACGCTCACTCGCCGCTTACAGTTGCGGGGGCAGCCACGGCTTGCTGCAACTTGCAACAGCCCGTGTTCCCTCTTTCCTCCCCGGTTGCCCGGGGAACCAGCACGGTAAAAATCTCGCGCGCCAAGGCGGCGGAGTCAAGCGCCGCTATTCACGCACGCCCGGCGCAGAAAAGAGGCCAGCCTTTCGGCTGGCCTCGAACGCGATTTAACGCAACGCAACGCCAATTCAGTTGGCGCGCATATGGCTCTCGCCGGCGCGCTTGCTGATGTGGAGCTTCTTTGCCTTCTTCACGTGCGTGACGTGCTTCTTGGTCTTTTTGACCTTCTTCACGGTCGCCTTTTTGGCATTGGTGTCGGCTTTGGCGTCGGCCTTCACTTCCGCCTTCGCCTTGACGTCCGCCTTCGCCGGCGCGGCTTTGGCCGGCTGGCTCGTGCTGGTGGCCGCCGGGGTGCCGGCGCTCTGCGCCAGCGCCGGGCCGGCGATCAGAGCAGTCGCCAGCAGTGCGGCAGAGATGGTCTTCAACATGGGTATTGTCCTTAACAGTGGGTTCGCCGCGAACCCGAATGGAATCGGCTGATCGAGCTTTTCGATCGTGCCGCCAGTCTGCGCGCCCGGCGCTGAACTCGCTCTGAAGACCGCCGTTAGCTCGCATTCAAACACCAGACCACGCGGTGTTGGGAAGGCGGCGACATCAAGGCGGCGGTAACCGGATTTGAAAACCCTGGCGCCGCGCGGGCGATGCCACCTAGCGGCTTGCGCCCTCGGTCTCCGCAACGATCCATGCTTGATAGTCCGGATCGACCCGCTCCACCGGCATTTCCAGGATCGCCGGCGTGGTGTAGGAGTGCATTTCCTTGACAGCAGAGCGCACAGCCTCGGCCAGCGAGGCGCGGGTCTTGATCAGCATCACCACTTCCTCGCCGCGCTCGATCTTTCCTTCCCACCAGTAATGCGAAATCATCCCCGGCAGGATGTTGACGCAGGCAGCTAACCGCCGCTCCACGATGGCGCGGCCGCAACGCTCCGCCTCGACAATCGAGGGGTAGGTCGTATAGACGAGCATCGCGCGTTCCATGCCGTTGGCCTTGAGTGATCTATGAACCGCCCCAAGCAGGGATATAAGCACATCGCCTTCGTCGCGAGCGGGACGCCGGAAGCCCGCGAGGCTTCCGAGCGGCTCGCGCAACTCTACGGCCGCGCCGATCCGAAGTCGGCCGACGTCATCGTGGCGCTCGGCGGCGACGGATTGATGCTGCAAACCCTGCACAAGTTCATGGACGCCGGCAAGCCGATCTACGGCATGCACCGCGGCACCGTCGGCTTCCTGATGAACGAATTCAGCGCCGACAATCTGGTCGAACGGCTGGCGGCGGCGCAAAATACCGTGATCCACCCGCTCTTGATGCGCGCGCGCGACGCGCAAGGCGCCGTGCATGAGCATCACGCCTTCAACGAGGTTTCGGTATTCCGGCAGAGCTACCAGGCGGCGCGGCTGCGTATTCTGATCGACGGCAAGGAGCGGCTTTCCGAGCTGATGGCCGACGGGGTGCTGGTGGCGACGCCCGCGGGCTCCACCGCCTACAATCTGTCGGCGCAGGGGCCGATCATTCCGATCAATGCCCCGATGCTGGCGCTCACCCCGATCAGCCCGTTCCGGCCGCGGCGCTGGCGCGGGGCGCTGCTGCCCGACACCGCCAAAGTGACAATCGAGGTCGCGGAGGCCGACAAGCGTCCGGTCGCGGCGGTCGCCGACCACGACGAGGTGCGCTCGGTGCACAGCGTGGAGGTGAGCATGGACCACAAGATCTCCATGCATATGCTGTTCGACCCCGGCCATAACCTCGACGAGCGCATATTGCGCGAGCAATTCGGCTACTAAGCCGGGCAAACCGGGCGCCGGCGCCGTTTATCCTAAACCATTCGTTAACGGCCCCCGTTTAGCTTGCCCCCCCGGGGGTATCGGGCGTAGCGCCCGGTATCTTTCGGGGCGCTTATGGTCCGCATCGACTTCAACCGGCTGCGTTTCCTCGTCATCGACGACAACGCCCATATGCGCCGGATTCTGCGCACGCTGCTGCACGGCTTCGGCGCGCGCGAAGTCTATGAAGCGGAAGACGGCGCCTCCGGACTCGAATCCTTCACGCATTACATTCCCGATATCGTCATCACCGACTGGGCGATGCCGATCTTCGACGGCCTCGAACTCACGCAGATGATCCGCCAGCCCGGCGCCAACTCAAATCCCTACGTGGGAATCATCATGCTCACCGGCCATTCCGAGAAAAAGCACGTGGTCTCCGCGCGCGATGCCGGCGTCACCGAATTCCTGGCCAAGCCGATCTCTGCCAAGGGCCTCTACCAGCGCATCGTCAACGTGGTTGCCAATCCGCGGCCGTTCATCAAGACCAAGAGCTATTTCGGTCCGGACCGGCGCCGCAACGCCAATCAGAATTATGTCGGCCCCGAGCGCCGGAAGGGCGGCAAGGCAGACGTGATCCGCCAATCGTCCCTGCTCGATAAAGTCCGCGCACCCGGCTGAGACACCAGGAGCAACCGCCGTCATGGCCCCCCCAAAAGATACTCCCGCGGTCGCCACCTACGCCGACTACGAGGTCATCACGCCGAACAACAAGCTGCGCAAAGCGATATCGGCCATGCCGCTATCGCCCGGCGATGACCCGGTGGCGCGGGCGGAACAGGCGCTGGCCGAACTTTCGACCGAGTTCGCCTCGTGGATGGACGCCGAATGCGTGCGGCTCGACAATGCCCGGGACAAGGTGAAGCAGTCAGGCTTCACCAGTAAGAGCAAGGAAGAAATCTTTCACGCCGCCCATGACATCAAAGGCGAAGCCGCGACATTCGGCTACCCTGCGGTGGCGGCGGCGGCCGACAGTCTTTGCCGTCTGATCGAGCACACGCCGGATGCGACCCGCATACCGTTCAAGCTGGTGGATCAGCACGTCGATGCCGTGCGCGCCATCATCCGGGAATATGCCCGCTCCGACGCCAAAGAGCTTGCAGCCCTGCTCACGGGCAGGCTGCGCGAAGTGACCGACGAATTCCTGATTCACGAAAATCGCGGCCGGCCGGGCTATCTGGAATCGGTCCTCGGGCCGCCGCTGGCGCCGGATCAATCGGTCTAGAGCATGATCCCGAAAAGTGGGAACCGGTTTTCGGACAAGATCATGCTCGAACAAAAGCTAGAGTCAGGCTCTGATTTGATTTCAATCAGAACTGCGGCCACTGCCGGTCATTTCGCAGATCTAGGCTAAGCGACCAACCGGCTTTCCTCGATGCCGGTCAACCGGTCGTCGGCGACGAGATCCTCGCAGAACATGCGGGCTTCCTCGCGCGCCGCTTCGGTGGAAAACCGGCGCAGCAACGTGAGCAGCGGTTCGACCTCGACAAAATCTTCGCCCGCGCAACGCGTGAGCACGCGCTCGATCATGCGCCGCTTGAGCCGCGCCGCGCCGCCCGGCTCGCCGAGCAGCACGCCCTCGCGCATCGCCGCGATCGCCTCGCGGAACGCCGGATAGGCCGCATCCGGCAGCCCGGCTTTGCGATAAAGCGCGCGGAAGCCGGAAATGTTCTTGTCATGGATATAACTCTCGACCCGGTCGAGCGGCATGCCGGACAATTCCGCCAGCGCCTCCTCGAACAGCACGACATTGCCGCAGAGCAATGCGCGCAAAAGCAGTCCGGCGGTAAGCTGGCCGCTGTCGCGCAAATGCCGGACCAGTTCGCCGACCTCGTCAAACGGCGTGTCGGCGGCGAGCGCCACGGTCGCCTTCTCGCAGGCTTCCTTGGCGGCATGCTGCGCATGATCGGATCCGAGCCAGTGCCGCGCAGTTACGAAGCCGGCCAGCGTCTCCGAGAGCTTGGCAAGCAGCGCCTGGCGGGTCTGGATCGGCAACTCCTCGCGGGCGAGCAGATTTTCGCGAATTGGCGCGAGATGGCCAAAGCGGGCGGCCATACGATCGATGGAGAACGGCGCGATGTCGGCGTCCTGATTTTCCAAGAGCACCAGGCAGGCCTGCGCGCAACCGACTTCGGCGATTGCGGCGGCGACTGCGCGCTGCAGCATCGCGCGCGCGGCGATGGCCGCCTGCACCGTCGGGGGCGCGGTCGCCACCATGTCCACCAGATCGGCGTCGAGCAGCAGCGGCGAGCGTTCGAGCACCAGCGCCGCGATATCGGGCTGATCGACGGCAAGGGCGTGCACCACGATCGGCGGCGCTTTCTGGCTCGATGCAAATACTTCGGCGAGCGCGCGGCGCACCAGCGGCGACGGATCGTCGAGCAACATGATCATCGCGCCTTCGGCGGCGGCGAGATCGTCGGGTGAAAGTTCGGAATGGAGATAGGCGCGCGCCAGCGCCGATGTGGCATCCGCCCGTTCGCCGGGAGGTGCGCGACGCAACCAATGCAAAAACTGACGAACGATCATGCTGCAACCGACACTACGACACGCCGCACGAATTAAACGGCACGGTTTGAGCCTAGCGCGCGAGGCTTAATAAACCGTTCACCATAGTTGTTGACGAGCTGTTAACGGCAAAATCTCAGGTGCTGCCGTTGAAGATCGCGCGCACGTTCGGCTGGATGTCCTGGAACAATTCGCGCGGCCGCACCTGCGTATCCGCCGGCGGCGGCGGCGCGGCCGCTCGCGGTCCCCACAAATTCGACACCACCGGCGCGACCGCCTGCCGCTCGCGGGTCGTGAACATCGCCTGGAACAGCGGCTTGGTGTCCGGGACCGGCGGCAGATCGGCATTGGCCTCCACATACGCTTTGGCCGTGCCTGCGGTGTCGGGCGCAACGCGGCGCGGCATCGCATCGGCGAGCAAGCTGCCGCGCAAGGCCGGCGTCGCGACAGGCGCCGCAGCGGCGCTGCGGGTGCCCTCGAAACGGCCGGCCAGCACGCCATAAACCTCGGCTGCGCTGCGCGCGCGGCCGGAACGGTCGAAGAATATCGAACGGTTGGTGGCGGCAGCGCCCGGAAATAGCTCGGCGGCTTTTGCCTGCGGCTGGCGCGCCGCGGTGGCGATCAATTTCGCCGCGCCTTCGTGTCCGAGAAAATGCGCGATGTAGAGTTCGCCTTCGTTCGGCCGGCGGCCGAGCGCGGCGGTGAGCTGTTCGGAATTGCTGCGGGTGAAAGCGCCGGCCATCGCAGCGCTTGCGGCCGGGTCGCTGCGCAATTTCATGATCGCGTCGCGCGCGGCCGGATCGGGCACCTCGTAGCGCCCGGTTTCGTTCTGCACGATGGCGTTCGCCGCTCGCCCATAGCCGAGCGCGTGTCCCGCCGCCTTCAAGGTGCCGAGCCAGGTCTGTTCGATGAACTGGAACAGACCATGCGCGGACGAGGTGGTGGCCCGCGCGGCCGGATTGAGGTTCGATTCGATTTGCGCGGTTTTGAGCAGATATTGGAAGCTGGTGCCGGTCGAGCGCGCCGCCCGCTGGATTGCGCCGGTAATCTGCGGTGCTGGATTGGCGGCAACGGGCTGGGAAGGCATCGCGATGAGCCCTGGATGCTGGGCCCGGCGCCGCGCGACGGAATCCCCAGCGCTGGCGAGCATGGGCATTTATGGTAAACGGAACCTTAACGGCGGCTTCGCGGGAGCGATTCATGCAGCAGCGGCACAAGCGCGGCGGGCTCTATTTCGAGGGCTTCGAGGTGGGAAAGCTTTACGAGCACCCCCTCACCCGCACGGTCACCCAGATGGACAACATGCTGTTCTCCAACATGACGCTCAATCCGCAGCCGCTGCACATCGACCGGCATTTCTGCGAACAGGAAACCGAATGGGGCCAGCCGCTGATGAATTCGTTGTTCACGCTCGGATTGATGATCGGCATTCAGGTTTCCGACATGACGGTGGGCACAACAATCGCCAATCTCGGCATGAAGGAGGTCAAATTCCCCAATCCGCTGTTCGAGGGCGACACCGTGCATTGCACCACCGAAGTGCTGGCCAAGCGCGAGTCGAAGTCGCGCCCCGGCGCGGGAATCGTCGAATTTCATCACCGCGCCTACAAACAGGACGGAACGCTGGTCGCCGAATGCCAGCGTCAGGCGTTCATGCGGATGCGGCCGAAGGACAAGGCCTGAGCGATGCGCTCGTTTCTGTTCATTCCGGCCGACAGCCCGAAAAAACTCGACAAGGGTATGGGGAGCGGCGCCGATGCGCTGATCCTCGACCTTGAGGATTCAATTTCCAATGAGCGCAAGGATGTCGCGCGCAAGGCCGCGCTGGAGTTTCTGCAAAACGCGGCAAAGGAAAAAACGCGCCCGCGCCTGCTGGTGCGCATCAACGGTTTCGTGACCGGGCTGACCGACGCCGACCTCGACGTCATTGTCGCCGGGAAACCCGACGCGGTGATGTTTCCAAAAGCCGAAGGCGGCGCATCGATCGTGCATCTCGACGCCAAGCTTACCGCGCGCGAGGCCATCGCCGGAGTTGCGGAAGGCCACATCAAGATTGTCGCGCAAAACGTCGAATCCGCCGCCGGTCTGTTTCTCGCCGGCACGTTGCGCGGGTCAAGCGCGCGGCTGATCGGCTGCACCTGGGGGCCGGAGGATTTGTCCGCCGAGCTTGGCGCGGAGACCAACCGCACGGCGGACGACGCGCTGACGGAGCCTTATCGCTTCGCGCGTTCGGTGTGCCTGTTCGGCGCGGCGGCGGCGCAGGTGCCGGCCATCGAAACCGTCTATATCGACTTCCGCAATCTCGATGGTTTGCGCCGCGACACCGGGGAAGCCCGCCGCGATGGGTTCACCGGGCGGCTCGCGATCCATCCCGCGCAGGTGCCGGTCATCAATGAGGTGTTCACGCCGACACATGAGCAGATTGCCCACGCGCAGGCGATTGTAGATGCGTTTGCGGCACAGAAAGGCGCCGGCGCGGTCGGCATCGACGGCAAGATGTACGACCGGCCGCACCTCGTGCGCGCGCAGGCGCTGCTGGCGCGCACGCGTTAAGCTATATCGTCGTAAACTTTTTTCGGATCGAAGGTCTTTTCGGCGCGGAATTCCAGCGTCACGGCGCCGGTCTTGCCGAGCGGCACTGCGCGATAAAAACACGTACGGCGCCCGGTGTGGCACGCGCCCGCGCCCACCTGCTCGACTTTGAGCCAAACCGCGTCCTGATCGCAATCGACGCGCAGCTCTTGCACACGTTGGAAGTGGCCGCTTTCCTCTCCCTTCTTCCAGATCTTGTTGCGCGCGCGGGAAAAATACCACGCCTCGCCGGTCTCAATGGTCTTGGCCAGCGCTTCGGCATTCATGTGCGCGACCATCAGCACGTCGCCCGATTTGGCGTCGGTGGTGACCGCCGTGACGAGCCCATCGCCGTCGAACTTGGGCACGAAGGCGCGGCCTTCCTCGACCTCGGAAGCCGAGCCTTGCTTCGCAAATAAAGATTTATCGGTCACGCAAAGCCTCGCGTCCATCCGCAGGGCTTAACGCTGGCCCCCGCGCACCATGGTCATGAACCGCACCTGCTCGGTTGGATCGTCCCGGAACGAGCCGGTGAATTGCGTCGTCACCGTTTGCGAGCCCGGCTTGCTGACGCCGCGCAACGACATGCACATATGTTCGGCCTCGATCATCACCGCGACACCGCGCGGCCGCAGAATTTCGTCGATCGCGGTCGTCACCTGCGAGGTGAGATGCTCCTGCGTTTGCAGCCGGTGCGCGTAGATATCGACCAGCCGCGCCAGCTTGGAAAGGCCGACAACCCGCTCCACCGGCCGGTAGGCGACATGCGCCTTGCCGTAGAACGGCATCATGTGGTGCTCGCAATGGGAATTGAAGGAGATGTCGCGCACCAGCACGAAATCGTCATAGCTGCCGATCTCGCCGAAGGTGCGGTCGAGCACCTCGACCGGGCATTCGCGGTAGCCCTGAAAGATTTCCTCGTAGGCGCCGATCACGCGCTTGGGCGTTTCCAGCAGACCCTCGCGGCCCGGATCGTCGCCGGCATAAGCGATCAATGTGCGCACCGCCGCCTCGGCCTCATCGCGCGACGGACGCGGCTCGACCGGCGCAGGTGCTGCGCGCACATGCTCGGAAAGGCCCTGCTTGGGCCAAGGCGCAATAATGGCGTTCTTCTTGCTAGTGGCGTCCATGACGGTCTCTCCGTTCGACCGGCGCGCAGAGGCGCCGGGTGTGTCACCGGGGTGGCCGCGTCAGTATCCCTTAGCTTTCGGACTTTCGTCCCATGCCGGGCGACCGGACGCCGCATGTCCTTTTGCATGGCTAAATTTGGCATTGCCAAACCAGGCCGCCATGCCCGCCGCGAGAACCCCTTCTCGCGCCGTAGGGACAGTCCCTATATAGTCATTCGGCGGTCTGAGGCAAATCGACTTGCAGGCCGAATCCAGTAACATCATCACCATGTTGAACGAGGTCTATAACAGCCGAATCCTGGAGCTGGCGGGCAATATCCCGCGGCTGGGGCGGCTTGCGGCCGCCGATGCCAGCGCCACCGCTCATTCCAAGCTGTGCGGCTCGACCGTGACCGTCGACCTCAAGATGGAAGGGCCGGTGGTGACCGATTTCGCCCATGAGGTGAAGGCCTGTGCGCTCGGCCAAGCCTCGTCCTCGATCATGGCCGCCCACGTCGTTGGCGCCAAAGCCGACGAGCTGCGAAGCTTGCGCGAGACGGTGCGCAAAATGCTCAAGGAGAACGGCCCGCCGCCGGCCGGCAAATGGGCCGATGTCGCCGTGCTCGAGCCGGTGCGCGACTACAAGGCGCGCCATGCCTCGACCCTGCTCACCTTCGATGCGGTGGTGTCGGCGATCGACCAGATCGAAAACAAGCGCGCCGTCGCAGCGGAGTGAACCAATGACGCGAGGCGCATCTTCACCTCCCCCGCTTGCGGGGGAGGGAGTAAATTTTGTCCGCCGCGCCCCTCGCCTGTTCGGCCGCGGCCTGGTCATGATCTATCGCCATTCGCTCGGGCTGCTGATCGGGCCGCGCTGCCGCCATCTGCCGAGCTGTTCCGAATATGCCGACGAGGCCTTTGCCCGCTTCGGCTTGTGGGCCGGATTGTGGATAACGGCGGCGCGGGCTTTGCGCTGCCGCCCGTTCGGGACCTCCGGGCTGGATTTTGTGCCCACCGCGTTGCCGGATAAATCGCGCTGGTATATGCCGTGGCGCTATGGCCGCTGGCGAGTCGTGAACGATACGCCGCCCTAGGCCCGACGCTTACCTACGCTCGTTCGTAGGAGTGAGCACAAGGAGCGAAGCATGGTCGCGCTGACCTTTCCCGACGGCGCACGCCGCGAATACCCCACCGGCATCACCGGTCTCGACATTGCCAAGGGCATTTCGCCCTCGCTCGCCAAACGCACGGTGGCGATGGCGCTCGACGGCGCGGTCGTTGACCTCGCCGAAAAGATCGACCGCGACTCGAAAATCGAGTTTCTCACGCGCGAGGACCCGCGCGCGCTGGAATTGATCCGCCACGATTGCGCGCATGTGCTGGCCGAAGCGGTGCAGACGCTGTGGCCGGGCACCCAGGTGACCATCGGCCCGGTGATCGAGAACGGGTTTTATTACGATTTTTTCCGCAACCAGCCGTTCACACCGGAGGATTTCGCCGCAATCGAGAAAAAAATGCGCGAGATCGTCGCACGCGACAAGCCGTTCAACAAGGAAGTCTGGACGCGCGAGGAAACCAAGAAGGTATTCCGCGACAAGGGCGAGTTGTTCAAGATCGAGCTGGTCGATGCGATCCCGGAAGATCAAAAGATAAATATCTACAAGCAGGGCGACTGGTTCGATCTCTGCCGCGGCCCGCACATGACCTCGACCGGCAAAGTGGGCAACGCCTTCAAGCTGATGAAGGTCGCCGGCGCCTATTGGCGCGGCGATGCCAAGAACCCGATGCTCACCCGCATCTACGGGACTGCGTTTGCCAAACAGGAAGAGCTCGACGCTTATCTGAAGCAGATCGAAGAAGCCGAGAAGCGCGACCCCCGCCGGCTCGGGCGCGAGATGGACCTGTTTCATTTCCAGGAAGAAGCGCCGGGCTCGGTGTTCTGGCACGCCAAGGGCTGGACGCTGTTCCAGGGGCTGGAAAACTACATCCGCCGCCGCCAGATCGACGCCGGCTATTCGGAAGTGAACTCTCCGCAGCTCATGGACAGGGAACTGTGGGTCACCACCGGCCACATCCCGACCTACAGCGAGATGATGTTCCTCACGCAGAAGCGCGAGGAGGACGAACGCGTCTACGCCATCAAGCCGATGAACTGCCCCGGCCACGTGCAGATTTTCAAGAACGGCTTGAAGTCGTATCGCGACCTGCCGCTCAAGATCGCAGAGTTCGGCAAGGTGCATCGCTTCGAGCCGTCGGGCGCGCTGCACGGGCTGATGCGCGTGCGCGCCTTCACGCAGGACGACGCGCATGTGTTCATCACCGAAAGCCAGATCGCGGAAGAGGCGCTCAAAATCAACGATCTCATTTTGACCATCTACCGCGATTTCGGCTTCGACGATGTCACGATCAAGTTCTCCGACCGGCCGGAAAAGCGCATCGGCGAAGACATAGTGTGGGACAAGTCGGAAGCAGCCCTGATGGCCGCGTTGAAAGCCTCCGGCCGGCCGTGGACGCTCAACAAGGGCGAAGGCGCATTCTACGGACCCAAGCTCGAATATGTCTTGCGCGACGCCATCGGCCGCGACTGGCAATGCGGCACCGTGCAGGTCGATCTCAATCTGCCCGGCCGGCTCGGCGCCTTCTATATCGACGAGCACTCGAACAAAGTGACGCCGGTGATGCTGCATCGCGCGATGTTCGGTTCGCTCGAGCGTTTCACCGGCATCCTGATCGAGCATTATGCCGGCCACTTCCCGCTCTGGCTGTCGCCGGTGCAAGCGGTGGTCGCGACCATCACATCGGATGCCGACGATTACGCGCGCGAGGCGGTTGCCGCCGCGCAACGCGCCGGCCTGCGCGTGGAGTTGGACATTCGCAACGAGAAGATCAATTACAAAGTGCGCGAGCACTCGCTGGCGAAAGTCCCGGCGCTGCTGGTCGTCGGCAAGAAGGAAGCCGCCGATCGTACGGTGTCGATCCGCCGCCTCGGACAGGAACAGCAGCAACAGTCGCCGCTCGACGCCGCGCTCAAGATGCTCAGCGAGGAAGCGGTGCCGCCGGATATCAAACGGATGCGCCAGGCTGTGTAGTTGAGTTGCTCAGGCCGCCCGGCCCTGCCCCATCTTGATGAGCGACTCGGCGGGAATGCCGAGGCCGGCGTGCAGCCGCCGGATCATATTAATCGTAAGCGGCCGCCGGCGTTTGAGTACCTCGTGCACGCGATTACGGCTGCCGATGAACGGAATGAGATCGCGCGGCTGAAGACCGTTCTGGTCCATATGATATTTGATCGCCTCCACCGGATCCGGCAGATCGAGCGGATAATGCTTGCGCTCGAATGCCTCGACCAGCGTGACCAGAATGTCGAGGCGGTCTCCTTTAGGAGTACTGCGCTTCGCCCGCATCAGGCTTTCGATTTTCTTCAGCGCCTGCCGGTAGTCGCGCTTGGTTTTGATCGGTGCGATGTCCATGGCTCTAATCGTCAAATCGTCTGTGCATTGATTCTGTCGTACTGGCGATGCGTACCGATGAAACGGGTGTAGACGACCCGATAGGGATAGTTGATCCAGACCACGATCCGGTACTTGTTGCCGGCGATGTTAAACACTGCACGGCCATCCTTGAGGATACTCGCGCTGCGGATCGTCCGCTTCACATCCGCCGGGTTTGCCCAGTCCGCCCGCTTGACTTGCCTATACCACGCCATGACCGGATTGTGGGCATCGACATATGCCGGGCTTCGATTGAGGAATGTCTTGAGCGTGCTAAGCGCAATGATCCTCACCTATGGAAATGTATCATAGTCCCAATTCGGGACCAAGCGATTTTTTAAGGCCGCTCGACGTCGCGCTCAGGATGCTGGCCGACGCAGCGGTGGCGCCGGACGTGAAGCGGATGAAAGCGGCGTAGAAGATTCCGTTCAGAACGTGCCGATTGTCTGCGCGCGGCACACCGCAGGTGCCGCAGTTTCCGAAGTCGGCTTCAAAGCAGACATCACCAAAAGAGGCCGTTACCTCGCATTTTGACCCGTTGCGGACATTGCAGCGCGAGGAG
>CAMAWF010000087.1 GCA_945861895.1 Rhizobium sp. Q54 | reverse complement strand
AGGAGAGCGGAAACGCGCCATCGGTCGGCACGCGAAACTTGCTCGGCTTCCATCCGGCGATGCCGCACAAGGCCGCCGGGATGCGGGTCGAGCCGCCGGTGTCGGTGCCGATCGCGATTTCGCACATGCCGTCGGCGGCAGCGACCGCGCCGCCGGACGACGAGCCGCCCGGAATGCGCGTCCGGTCGGCGGGATTTCCCGGCGAGCCGAAATGCGGATTGGCGCCAACGCCGGAAAATGCGAATTCGGTCATGTTGGTTTTGGCGACGATCACGGCGCCGGCTGCGCGCAAACGCCGCACCACCGGCGCATCGTGAGCCGCGGGCTTACCCTCATCGGCGAGCACCTTCGATCCCGCGCGCGTCACTTCGCCGGCAACATCGTAAAGGTCCTTGATGCTGACGATTGCTCCATCGAGAGCCCCGAGCGAAACGCCCGCACGCGCGCGCGCATCGGCCGCTTCCGCCGCGGCTTGCGCCGCCGCGCGATAGACAGTGAGACAGGCGCGCGCGCCCTCGCCGTTCGGATCGTCGATGCGGGCGAGCGCCTGTTGCAGCCGTTCGACGGCGGAAGTTTTTGTCATGCGGCGTTTTCGCTTTTATTTCGAGGTGGCTTGAAGCCCGCCCTTGTCCTCGACGAAGCGGGCGATTTCGTCAATGCCTTTGCCTTCGCGCAAGTTTGTCAGCACGAAGGGACGCGCGCCGCGCATTTTTTTGGCGTCGCGCTGCATCACCTCAAGCGAGGCGCCGACATAGGGCGCGAGATCGATCTTGTTGATGACGAGGAGGTCCGAGCGCGTGATGCCGGGGCCGCCCTTGGATGGAATTTTGTCGCCGGCGGCGACATCGATGACATAGATGGTGATGTCGGCAAGTTCCGGCGAAAACGTCGCGGCGAGGTTGTCGCCGCCGGATTCGATCAGGATCAGATCGAGATCGGGAAATTTCGCCCGCATCTCGGCGATTGCCGCAAGGTTGATCGAGGCATCCTCGCGGCTCGCGGTATGCGGGCAGCCGCCGGTCTCGACCCCCGCGATGCGTTCAGGCGCCAGCGCGCCGGAGCGCACCAGATATTCCGCGTCCCATTTGGTGTAGATATCGTTGGTGATGGCGGCGATCTCAAATGTGTTGCGCAGCTTCTTGCACAGCGCGTCCATCAGCGCGGTCTTGCCGGAGCCGACCGGGCCGCCGATACCGACGCGCAAGGGGCCGTGGGGGTTTTTCATTCCACTTAACTCCGAAACAGCCGCGTATATTGCGTCTCGTGCCGCGCGCTGGCGAGATCGGCGCGGAAGGTGGCGCTGCCGATTTCTTCGAGCGCCGCCGCGAGCGCGCGCTGCGCCGTGGCGGCGACCACCGACTCCAGGGCCGCCAGCACACGCTGGCCATCGGTCTGGCCGAGCGGAATGAGCCGCACGCCGGCCGAAACGAGATTGGCCGCGACCGCCTGCAGGTAAGCCGCGAGCGCCGCTTCGAGCGCGATGCCGTGGCCGGCCGCGGCAATCCCGACGGCCACCGGATAAGCCACCGGGCCATTCCATATCTCCGGCAGCCGTTCGAGCGCAGCGCACGGCCAGGCCGCGCGGGTCGCCTGCACAAAGGCGTTTCCCTGCGCCGTCGTCTCCAGATGGCGCTCTTTGGTGGGCGCAAAGGCTGCGGCCAATTCCGTAACGGCATACAGCGCGTTGTCGTCGCCGCGTACCGCCGCGCGGTGGGCATGCGCGAAAAACACCGCATCGCAAAACCCGCCGCCCTCGCCGAGCATGACCGCAAGCCAGCGCCGCAAGCTTTCGGCCTCGGTAATGTCACCCGCCTCGACCGCCCATTCGATGCCACTCGAATAGGAGAACGCGCCGACCGGATAAGCCGGCGACAGCCACGCCATCAGGCGGTAGAGGGCACCTGCCATGATTCCCTCCCCGTCATCCTGAGGTGCCGGGCGAAGCCCGGCCTCGAAGGATGGCGGGGCCGGCGTCCTTCGAGGCTCGCTCGCTTTGCTCGCTCGCACCTCAGGACGACGGCGCAACAATACCGACCGTTTCTTATCCGCCATGATCATGCCCGTGATGCTCATGCCCATGCGACGCATGCGCGCCGGCTTCGGGGTCGAAGGCAGCATCGAGCGGCGTCACGCTTGCGCCGAGGCCCTTGAGCATATCCTCCAGCACATGATCGCGGCGAATGCGAATTTTGTCGCCGACAATCTGCACGTCGGTGTGGCGATTGCCGAGATGCCAGGCAAGCCGCACGGCGTCGCGCTTGCTCTGCGCGCCGATCTCGACCAGCGGCTCTTTCTCGCCGACAACCGCGACGATCGAGCCGTCGTCGAGCAGCAGACCGTCGCCGTCGCGTAAGCTCACCGGCTTCTCGAAATCGAGCAGGAACGTGGTGCCCTTTTCGGCCGTCAGCACGATGCGCCGCCGCTGCCGGTCGCCGGCGTCGAGCACGACGCGGTCGGTGGCCGACGTCGCGGCCCAATCGCCGGCCGCCTTGATCGCGGAGACACGTTTCATCGCACCAGTCTAAAAGAGGAAGTATCGCTGCGCCATCGGCAGCACTTCGGCCGGCGCGCAGGTGAGCAACTCGCCGTCGGCGCGCACCTCGTAGGTTTCCGGATCGACTACGATGTCGGGCGTGGCAAAGTTGTGCACCATGCTCTTTTTCGAGATGTCGCGCGTGTGCTCGACCGCGATGAGCTGCTTCTCGACGCCGAGTTTCTCGCGCAGCTTCCCCCTCACTGCCGCCTTCGAGACGAACACCAGCGACGACGCGGTGAGCGCCTTGCCGAAGGCGCCGAACATCGGGCGGTAATGCACCGGCTGCGGCGTCGGGATCGAGGCATTGGGATCGCCCATCAGCGCGGCGACGATGCTGCCGCCCTTGATGATGCAGTCCGGCTTGACGCCGAAAAACGCCGGCGACCACAGCACCAGATCGGCGAGCTTGCCTTTCTCCACCGAGCCGATGTGCTTCGACACGCCATGCGCGATTGCCGGATTGATCGTGTATTTGGCGATGTAGCGCTTGACGCGCACATTATCGTTGTTGCCCTTCTCCTGCGGCAGCGCCCCGCGCTGCTTTTTCATTTTATCGGCGGTCTGCCAGGTGCGGATAATGACTTCGCCGAGGCGGCCCATCGCTTGGCTGTCCGACGACATCATCGAGAGCGCGCCGATGTCGTGAAGAATATCCTCCGCCGCGATGGTTTCCTTGCGGATGCGGCTCTCGGCAAACGCCAGATCCTCGGCGATCGCCGGATCCAGGTGATGACACACCATCAGCATGTCGAGATGCTCGTCGATGGTGTTGCGCGTGAACGGCCGCGTCGGATTGGTCGACGACGGCAGTACGTTTTTGAGCCCCGCCACCTTGATGATGTCGGGCGCGTGGCCGCCGCCGGCGCCTTCGGTGTGGAACGCATGAATGGTGCGGCCCTTGAACGCTCTTATGGTGTCCTCGACGAAGCCGCTCTCGTTGAGCGTGTCGGTGTGGATCATCACCTGCACGTCGTAATCGTCGGCGACGTTCAGGCAATTGTCGATCGCCGCCGGCGTGGTGCCCCAGTCCTCATGCAGCTTGAGCGCGCAGGCGCCGGCCTTGATCATTTCCTCCAGCGCCGCCGGGCGCGAGGCGTTGCCCTTGCCGGCAAATCCAAGATTGACCGGAAATGCATCCGCCGCCTGGATCATGCGGCCGATGTGCCACGGCCCCGGCGTGCAGGTGGTGGCGAAGGTGCCGTGCGCGGGCCCGGTGCCGCCGCCGAGCATGGAAGTGACGCCGGACATCAGCGCCTCGTCCACCTGTTGCGGGCAGATGAAATGAATGTGGGTGTCGAACCCGCCGGCGGTGAGAATTTTTCCTTCGCCCGCGATGACCTCGGTGCCCGGCCCGATAATGATCGTGACGTTGGGCTGGATGTCGGGATTTCCCGCCTTGCCGATGGCGGAAATCTTGCCCTCCTTGATGCCGACGTCGGCCTTCACGATGCCCCAGTGATCCAGAATGAGCGCATTGGTGATGACGGTGTCGACGGCGCCCTGCTTGTTGGTGACCTGCGACTGGCCCATGCCGTCGCGGATCACCTTGCCGCCGCCGAATTTCACTTCCTCGCCATAGGTGGTGAAGTCCTTTTCCACCTCGACGATCAGGTCGGTGTCGGCAAGCCGCACGCGGTCGCCCGTGGTCGGCCCGAACATGTCGGCATAGGCGGTGCGTTTCATTTTCACGGACATGAATGATCCCCGTCGATACGATCAGGTCACGGCTTCAAAGGCAGAACTGGCCGAGCATTCTTCGTCGAATGTCTGGGTCTTCGTGCAGCCGGCTTCGAGATTGAGCTCGGCGATCAGCGCGTCCGCGAAATCAAGATGCTCGGATTGACATCGGATGAGTGCTGCATTGATGGCGCCACGGTCAGGCGCCACGTAACATGGGCTCTGCATCATTTTCTCGATCGCATCGACGATCTCCGATCGCTTGTAGCCATAGCCAGTTCGCAGCGTCCAAGCGAATTCGGCAAGCACCACACTGTTGACGACTGCCGGCTGGCCTGGTGTCAGGGCGGAAATGATCGCACGCGCCTTCGGCGAGCGAATGGCGTCGTCATTCGTGGCCGCTCGCACGAGGATGTTGGTATCGAGCCCGATCATTCAGCCGCGGTCCTCGATTTTGAGCGCCGATCCCGTTGCCGGACCGCCTTGGCAACCGCATCATCGTCGCTCTTGATGCGCGCAGATCTCTTTCGCGCAGGTAGATTTTCGAAAAAGGCACTGGCGCGCGCGTTGAGCGGCCGAAGGAAGAACTGACCGCTCCGGTCAGCGTAAAACTCAACCCGGTCGCCGGTCTTGAGGTCCCACAACCTGCGAATTTCGGCGGGCAACGTCATTTGCCCTTTTGAGGTCAGTGTGGTTTCAAAGACAGCCATGCGTTTTTCCTTACTTTTCGTATTATTTCGTTCAGTATACCATATTGTAAGGAATTTTTACAAGCGCCCCATCACGTCGCCGCGGAAACCGTAGACCGTGCGTTTGCCCGCAAGCGCGACCAGCGTCACCTCGCGCGTCTGCCCCGGCTCGAAACGCACGGCGGTGCCGGCCGCGATGTCGAGCCGCATGCCGCGCGCTTTCTTGCGGTCGAACTTGAGCGCGGGATTGGTCTCGAAGAAATGATAATGCGAGCCGACCTGAATGGGCCGGTCGCCGGAATTCGCGACGCTGAGCGTCACCGTCTTGCGCCCGGCGTTGAGTTCGATCTCGCCGTCCTTGATGAAGAGCTCGCCCGGGATCATGACAACCTCACCTATAATTCGTCATTCCTGGGCGCGAGCAAAGCTCGCGAACCCGGAATCCAGTTGCAGATGCTGAATGTGTCGCTGGATTTCGGGCCCGGCGCTTCGCGCCGTCCCGGAATGACAAATAGAAAACTGAAAATTCCGCCGGGATCATGAGCGTCCCCCGCGCTTGAGTTTTGCCAATGCAAGGCACAGCAGCCCCGCCGCCAGCACGGCCAGAATGAACACATCCAATCCCGGAAGTGCGCTTTGCATGTGCGGATGCACGTGCGGAACGGCGGACGTGTGTGCGAGCGCAGCGCTTGCAAATACGGATACCGGCAATGCGATCAGGTATCGTTTCATGGTCTCCCTCAGCGGATCGGGTCATGCACGGCAACGAGCTTGGTTCCGTCGGGGAACGTCGCCTCGACCTGGATGTCGTGAATCATTTCGGGAATGCCGTCCATCACGTCGCTACGCGTGATGACATGTGCGCCTTGCTGCATCAGTTCGGCGACGCTCTTGCCGTCGCGCGCGCCTTCCAGGATGAAATCGGTGATCAGCGCCACGGCTTCCGGGTGGTTGAGCTTGACGCCGCGCTCAAGCCGGCGGCGCGCCACCATCGCCGCCATCGCGATCAGCAGCTTGTCTTTTTCTCGCGGTGTGAGATTCATCGCAGCCTCAATAACATTTTGCGCATGATCTTGTCCGAAAACCGGTGCCCACTTTTCGGGATCATGCGCTAATTTAACCAAAGCCGCGGCACCGGCGTGCCGAGCGCAGCCAGCAACGCGATGAGATCGTGACGCAACGCGGCGCCGTCGCGCGCGCACAGCCGCGCCACCGCGATGCCGTTCCACGCCGAAATCGCCGCTTCGCCCTGCCATGTGCCGTCGCGCGCACGCACGGCGGCGACTTGCGCTGCATCGCCCGGCGCGAGCAACACCGTGGCGATGGCGATATTGCCGTTGGCGATTGCGGGCGCGGCGAGTTTTTCCGCAATCGCGCCGCCGAGCCGCAAAGTTTCTGCAAAAACGAGCTTGCCGCCGCGGCGCACCCGCCAGCGGTCGATGAGATGCCCGCTCACAACCGTCTCGCCCATCGCCGCGCGGCCGAACACGATCGCTTCCGCCAGCACCAGCGAAGCATCCTCGGCCAATTCGACATCGATGCTGCGTGAGAGCCGCGCGCGGTCGAACAGAATGGTTTCCTGCGGCAGCCAGGACAGCCGCGCGCCGGAACCCACAGCGAGCTTCACGGCGACGGCCGCATCGGCCCCATCCGAGCGGTAGACTTTTTCCGCGGCGGCGCTGCCGGCGACCAAAGACGCGTCCGCACCCAGCGAAAGTGCGATCTCGAAACGGTCGCCGCCCGCGATGCCGCCCGCGGTGTTGACGATGACGGCCTCAAGCCCCTCGGCATTGGGAAAGCGCACGCGCAGCGAGCCTTCCTCGTACACGCGGGAACGGCGGCTTTGCCCGCCCTGCGCGCCGACGGACAGCGCGATGCGGCCGACCGCGCGGTTGGCGGCGAAGATTTTTTCTTGTTCCCTCTTAGCGAGGGGGGCGACTGAAAGCGTTTTCATCGAAACTTATCCGATACGAAGGAGAAGAAAGAAAGCATAGCGGCCATCGAAATCAAATCGCCATCGCCCGTTTCAGCGCGCCTTCATCCATATTCGCCTTGTCGCTGGCATAGACCACTGTGCCGCGGTCCATCACCGCGAAATGGTCGCCAAGTTCGCTGGCGAAGTCGAGATATTGCTCGACCAGTACGATCGCCATCTGTTTGAGATCGCGCAGATAGCCGATGGCGCGGCCGATATCCTTGATGATCGAGGGCTGGATGCCTTCGGTCGGCTCGTCGAGCAGCAACAGTCGCGGGCGCATCACCAGCGCGCGTCCGATCGCCAATTGCTGCTGCTGACCGCCGGAAAGGTCGCCGCCGCGGCGGCCGAGCATGCTCTTGAGCACGGGAAACAACGAGAACACGTCGTCCGGCACCGTGCGCTGGTCGCGCTTGAGCGGGGCAAATCCGGTCTCCAGGTTTTCCTCCACGCTGAGCAGCGGAAAAATCTCGCGCCCCTGCGGCACATAGGCGATGCCGCGCCGTGCGCGCTCCACCGGCGCGAGCCTGGTGATGTCCGCGCCTTCCCACACGATCGATCCGCCGCTCACGGCATGCTGGCCGACGAGCGCGCGCAGCAGGCTGGTCTTGCCGACGCCATTGCGGCCGAGCACGCAGGTGACCTTGCCGGGCTCGGCCTTGAGCGATACCCCGCGCAAGGCCTGCGCCGCGCCGTAATGCAAATCGACGGCGTTCACATCGAGCATGGCATCACCACAGTTGTCATTCCGGGACGCGCCGAAGGCGCGGGCCCGGAATCCAGAGGCACGGAATAAGCAACTGGATTCCGGGTTCGCCGCTTTGCGGCGCCCCGGAATGACGAATAATAAAGCCGGTTCACAGTCTCACCGTCCCAAATACACTTCGATCACGCGCTCGTTCGACGAGACCTGATCGATGGAGCCTTCCGCGATCACCGCGCCTTCGTGCAGCACCGTCACTTTGACATCGAGGTCGCGGACGAAAGCCATGTCGTGCTCGACCACGACCACGGTGCGGTCGCGGTTGATTTCCTTGAGCAGTTCCACGGTCTGCCGCGTTTCCACGTCGGTCATGCCGGCGACCGGCTCGTCGACGAGCAAAAGCTTGGGTTCCTGCGCCAGCAACATTCCGATTTCGAGCCATTGCTTCTGCCCATGCGACAGGCTCCCCGCCACGCGGTCGCGCTGCGGGTTGAGGCGGATGGTGTCGAGCAACGCATTGATCCGTGCGTTCTGCTCGGCGCTGCCGCGCCACAGCAGCGTGGAGCGCACGCGCCGGTCGTTCTTGAGCGCGAGCAGCAGATTGTCCTCCACCGTATGCATGTCGAACACCGTCGGCTTCTGGAACTTGCGCCCGATGCCAAGCTCGGCGATCTCGGTCTCGTCCAGCTTGGCGAGATCGTGCTCGCCGCCCTGGAAGTAAACATCGCCGTTGTCCGGCCGCGTCCTGCCGGTGACGACATCCATCATGGTGGTCTTGCCGGCGCCGTTCGGGCCGATGATGGCGCGCATCTCGCCGGGTTCGACCGTGAGCGAGAGATCGTTGAGCGCCTTGAAGCCGTCAAACGACACGGTGATGCCGTCGAGATAAAGCAGCGAAGACGTGGTGCGCATATCCATCGCCGGGCTCCCTATTCCGCCGCATGCCCGACGCCGGCCGGCGCCTGCGCTTTTTTCTTCTCTTCACGCTCGGCTTTCCAGTGCCGGTAGGTGCCGACGATGCCGCGCGGCAACAGCAGCGTCACCCCGACGAAAAGACCGCCGAGCACGAACAGCCAATAAGGCGCCAGCGGGCCGGAGGTGAAGGTGGTCTTGGCATAATTCACCAGGATCGCGCCGATCACCGCGCCGGTGAGAGTGCCCCGGCCGCCGACCGCAACCCAGATCACCGCCTCGATGGAATTGGCCGGCGCGAATTCGCTCGGATTGATGATGCCGACCTGCGGCACGTAGAGCGCGCCGGCCACCCCCGCCATGCAGGCCGAGAGCGTGAACACGAACAGCTTGTAGGATTCCACGCGGTAGCCGAGGAAGCGGGTGCGCGATTCCGCGTCGCGGATCGCCACCAGCACCTTGCCGAACTTGGAGGTGACCAGCGCCCGGCAAATCAGGAAGCCGAGCGCCAGCGCGATGCAGGAGACCACAAACAAGGCCGCGCGCGTTCCGGCCGACTGCACGTTGAAACCCAGAATGTCCTTGAAGTCGGTGAGCCCGTTATTGCCGCCAAAGCCGAAATTATTGCGGAAGAATCCCAGCAGCAGCGCGTAGGTCATCGCTTGCGTAATGATCGAAAGATAAACGCCGGTGACGCGGCTGCGAAACGCGAACCAGCCGAACACGAAGGCCAGCACGCCTGGCACCAGCAGCACCATGGCGGAGGCGTAGGCGAAGTTCTGGAATCCGTACCAGAAGATCGGCAGTTCCTTCCAATTCAGGAACACCATGAAGTCGGGAAGGATCGGATCGGCATAGACGCCGCGGGTGCCGATCTGCCGCATCAGGTACATGCCCATGGCATAGCCGCCGAGCGCGAAGAAGGCGCCGTGGCCGAGCGAAAGGATGCCGCAATAACCCCAGACCAGATCGATCGAGAGCGCCACCAGCGCATAGCAAACATATTTGCCGAACAGCGAAACCAGATAGGTCGGCACATGCAGCATCGAACCGGGCGGAAACACCAGGTTGCAGAACGGCACCAGAAAGGTGACGGCGGCGAGGATGGCGAGAAAGATCGTCGCGTTGCGGTCGAGCGAGCGGATCAGTGCGGCCGAGATCATGACTCCACCGCCCGGCCCTTGAGGGCGAACATGCCGCGCGGACGCTTCTGGATGAACAAGATGATGAGCACGAGGATCGCGATCTTGCCGAGCACGGCGCCGGCAAACGGCTCGAGAAACTTATTGGCGATGCCGAGCGTGAAGGCGCCGACCAGCGTGCCCCAGAGGTTTCCGACGCCGCCGAACACCACGACCAAAAAGCTGTCGATGATGTAGCCCTGGCCGAGATTGGGGCTGACATTGTCGATCTGCGACAAGGCCACCCCGGCGATGCCGGCAATGCCGGAGCCAAGCCCGAAGGTGAGCGCGTCGATGCGGCTGGTGCGGATGCCCATGCTGGCCGCCATCGCGCGGTTTTGCGTCACCGCGCGCATCTCCAGGCCAAGCCGGGTGAAGCGCAGCATGGCAAGCAAAGCGGCAAACACCACGAGCGTGAAGCAGATGATCCACATCCGGCCATAGGTGACATTGATCTGGCCCAGTTCGAACGCGCCGCTCATCCATGACGGGTTGCCGACCTCGCGGTTGGTCGGCCCATACATGGTGCGGATGGCTTGCTGGAGGATGAGCGAAAGGCCCCAGGTCGCCAGCAGCGTTTCCAGCGGACGGCCGTAGAGAAACCGGATGATGGAACGCTCGATCGCGATACCGACCGCGCCGGCGACGATGAAGGCGAGCGGCAGCGCAATCAGCAACGAGTAATCGAACAGTCCCGGATTGTAGGTGCGGATCAGCTCCTGCACGGAGAACGTCACATAAGCGCCGATCATCACCATCTCGCCATGCGCCATGTTGATGACGCCCATGACGCCGAAGGTGATCGCAAGCCCGATCGCCGCAAGCAGCAGCACCGAGCCGAGCGAAAGCCCGTACCAGGCGTTCTGCACGCCCGCCCACATTTCGAGCTGGTTCTGGATCGCGCCGACGGCGGCCTGCGCGGCGCGCGCCACCGCGGGCGGCGAGCTTGCGGGCAGGCCCGAGAGCAGTCCGAGCGCGTCCTGGTCGCCGCGCGCGCGGATCACAGCTACCGCATCGATCTTGTCGGCTTCGCCGGCCTCCTCCGCGTTAAGAATGGCGGCAGCGCGCGCCTCCAGCAGCGCGCGCTTGAGCGAGGCGTCGCTTTCCTTGGCGATGGCCGCATCGAGCAACGGCATCAGCTTGGCATCGCGCGATTTGAATACCGCCTGCGCTGCCTCGAAGCGTTTGGCCGGATCCGGCGAGAGCAGCGTGAGACCGCCGATTGCCGCCTCGATGGAGCGGCGCAGGCGGTTGTTCACGCGCACCGTCTCAAGCTCGCCCGACGCCGGCACCGGATTGCCGGTTAAGGCGTCGAGGACGCGGTCTTTGTCCTTGATATAGATTTTCTTGCTGGCGGGGTCGAAGGCGAGCCGCGCGTCTTGCAGCGCCTCCAGCACCTGCGCCGCCATGCGGTTGCCGCTGGCGGCGACAGCAGCGATAGCTTCCTCGGTATCGCCGAAGGAATCGGCGGAGAACTTCGTCAAAGCCGCATCGAATGTCTGGGCGTTACCCGCCGGCGCGGCCAATAGCAGGCCGAACGCCAGCACGAATGCGACCAGGCGATCGCAGAACATACGCATTGGTAGAATTCCCCGGCAGAGGAAGTCGGGAGGCGGCGATGGCCGCCGCCTCCCATCGATCGGAAGATTAGCGGTCAGGAACCCTGTCCGCCACACTTCTTGGTCTTGGTGTTGTAGTTGCCGCACTTGAGCGTAACCCAATCGCCAATCAGATCCTTCGAGCCCGGAAGCTCTTTCGACCAGGCATCGCCCGCCACCAGGCCGGTCTTCGACACCACGTCGAACTGACCGTCGCCCCGCACTTCGCCGATCAGCACCGGCTTGGTGATGTGATGGTTCGGCAGCATTTTCGATATGCCGCCGGTCAGGTTCGCAGCCTCGATGCCGGGCAGCGCGTCGATGACCTTGTCCGGATCGGTCGACTTCACCTTCTCGACCGCCTTCACCCACATCGCGAAGCCGATGACGTGAGCTTCCATCGGGTCGTTGGTGACGCGCTTGGGATTTTTAGTGAAAGCTTTCCACTTGACGATGAACTCATCGTTCGACTTGTCCTTGACCGACTGGAAGTAGTTCCAGGCAGCCAAATGGCCGAGCAATGGTTTGGTGTCGATGCCGGCCAGTTCTTCTTCGCCGACCGAGAACGCGACAACCGGAATATTCTTCGCGCTGACGCCTTGGTTGCCGAGCTCCTTGTAGAACGGCACGTTGGCGTCGCCGTTGATGGTCGAAACCACCGCCGTCTTCTTGCCCGCCGAGCCGAATTTCTTGATGTCGGAAACAATTGTCTGCCAGTCGGAATGCCCGAACGGCGTGTAGTTGATCATGATGTCTTCTTGCTTGACGCCCTTCGACTTCAGATAGGCCTCAATAATCTTGTTGGTGGTGCGCGGGTAGACATAGTCGGTGCCGGCGAGCACCCAGCGCTGGATCTTTTCTTCCTT
Source organism: Rhizobium sp. Q54 (assembly GCA_945861895.1). Taxonomy (GTDB): domain Bacteria; phylum Pseudomonadota; class Alphaproteobacteria; order Rhizobiales; family Xanthobacteraceae; genus Pseudolabrys. The sequence continues at coordinate 879 of CAMAWF010000087.1, read as the reverse complement.
CGCCAGATAGTCGACCGCCGGAATGGCCTGCTGGTTCGGGGCAGCACCGGTATAGAACACGTTGCGCTCGCTCTCCTCGCCCTCGTATTGGACCGGGTAGAAGAGAATGCTGTTGAGCTCCTTGAACACCGGGAGCACCGACTTGCGCGACACGGAAGTCCAGCAGCCGAACACCACGGCCACCTTGTTTTTGGAGATCAGCTCGCGCGCCTTTTCGGCGAACAGCGGCCAGTTCGACGCCGGATCGACGACGACGGCTTCGAGCTTTTTGCCGAGCAGGCCGCCTTTCTTGTTCTGCTCGTCGATCAGCATCAGCATCACGTCCTTCAGCGTGGTCTCGCTGATGGCCATGGTGCCGGACAACGAATGCAGGATGCCGACCTTGATGGTCTCCTGCGCCTTGGCGGCGACGGTTGCCGCCAAGCTGAGTGCAAGCCCCGCCGTGGCGGCGAGCCACCGGCGAGCTATCGGTCGCTCTGCGACCACACGGATGGATGTAAGCATCGAAAGATCCCTCTGCGTTTGACGCGCGCCTACGGCCCGGACGGCTCTATCGCGCAGGCATCAAATCGCAAGGCTCGTGCCAACCTCCCGATCCGCTCATATCCAATTGATAAGATTTATGTTTTTGAATCCGCCCTGTGGATTGCCCATTTTACGAGCACTAGCCTGCGCCTAATTTATAGGCGGTATGCTGGATTGTTTCGCAGCTGCGAAAGATGGCTCGCCCGATCCGGGCAGCTACCAAAGTTCGTCCACATCCAGCCGGCGTGAAATCAAGCGCTGCTCGACCGCGTAGGAGATCAGCAATTCGAGACATGGCCGGTTGGCCTCTCTGCCGAATGGCGCGGTGTCGATCGCACCGGCTGCCGGCAGGCC
>CAMAWF010000086.1 GCA_945861895.1 Rhizobium sp. Q54 | reverse complement strand
ACCGCCCAGAACCTCCGGAAACTGGCGAAACTGATACCGATACCGAACCTGAAACCAGCCTGACAGTACATCGGGCCGCCGATCTAGCGCGCCGTCAACCTCGCGACGCGATCCGCCTCGATTTATTGCCGGACTTTTTCAACAAAATCTGCCATTAGCTGACATGCTTTCGTTTACCAGGTGTACCGTTCCGGCATAGGTTTGCGAGTGAGACAGCGGACTACTCACTAAAGTCCAAATCGTCTTGCAATATAAAACCGCTCAACATAAAGAATGGTTCCTTGTCAGTATTTTTCCTGAAACAAAACACTCTCCAATAAATCTCTCCGTCATTTAAGCCGTCAGTCGCATAATCCGCGTGCACGATCTCCAAGTCGTCCGGCACTGTACCAGCCACTGGTCCGTTTTTATCGGCCTTATGGTACACAACAACGCCCTTTTTCTTTAGTTTAAGATCATACGAGGCGTACGGATTTGATCGCATCATCTGTCTATTAGCTTGCCGTGCAAGAAGCATCGAAACGACGCTCGACAAAACGTACGCTGCACGGTCTTGGATGCCGTCGCTTTCCTGCTTCTGAGGCTCATTCTTGACGAGCCACTGATCCCCTTCGCCGTTCCGATACACCTGCGGAGTAAGTCGCCACACATTCCAAAATGTTGTGTTGTCTATGCCTTCTTTCATTAGTTCGGCGTCGATACCGGCATGATCTAAAACGATGTAGTCGAACGGCGTTTTGACATTTTTTTCCGCGTATTCCTTGTTGCGAGCATAGTATGGTGCGCGGCTTCCAAATAGTAGGCCAACCTTGTCTTCCAAATCCTTCTTGATGTTGTAGTCGCTTTCAAAAGCAAGATAGAAAGCTTTGCGGCATCCGATCATGCAGTCCACGTATTTCTGCTCCTTGAAAACTTTTTCAGCTTTCCGCAACAAAGTTTTTTGCTCACCTTCGTCGAGTAGCTCAACCAAGCTAATCGTCCAAAAGTCGACACCAAAGACCTTCTCACACACCTGCTCAAGAAACCTCCGCGCGTCGGTCACGTATCCATTGACCTCTTTGCGGTTTGGCGGAATTCCTTCGTGTTTTGAGTGTACGCGGACGCGGTTTATCTCCAGAAGACGTCGTCGAAATGGAAGTTCGTAGTTGAGTTTCTCGGTCAATTTATCCAAATACTGCGGAAAGTCAGTGCGGCCCAAGACTGTAATGTCCAAATGGTCGAACGCCGCCAGAAAAAACACCTCAATCGCATCTTGTAGCAAGTGTATACACGCAGCATCCGCTGTCTCTTGCTGTGAGTTTGCGTTTTGTAGCGCCAGTTCAAAAAGATAACGCGATAGCGTCAGCCGCTTAATTACTGGCTCACTAATCATCGCACACTCCCGCACTGGCGTCCGCTCGTTATTAGTTAGACGCCGTTTGCCGAAGTTCGATCATAAATCGTCTGGCGTATTCGCGACAGTCGATTGTCAGAAAAGGGGCATTAGCGGACATGGCGGCATGTCCGCGCGATGTCCACTTCGCGCCGTTAGCGACCAACATGCTGCGCATCGCCTTTGTCGGCGGCGACGCGGCGAAAGAGAATTAAGCGGGTCAGCCTCGTGCCCCGGATGCGGTGCAGCACGAAGCATTTGGCGTAGTGCTTCACCGCTGATCCGGGGTCAAACTTTCATCAAGAAAATCGTGGGTCCCGGTTCTGCAGCGCATCACTCTGTGCTGCGCTGCGCCCGGGACACGAGGTGAGGATCAAATATCCCGGCCCTCGACCTTTTCTTTCAATGTCTTCACCAGGTCGGGAATCTTTTCCAGCCGCGGATAGACTTCCAGCGCGCGGCGATAAACCTCAAGCGCACGCTTGTCGTCGCCGATTTCCTGCATGATGAGGCCGAGACCGGAGAGCGCGCCGAAGTGGCGCGGTTCGCGTTGCAGCACCTGGCGGATATCGGCGAGCGAGTTGGCGTATTCCTTCTTGAGATAATGAATCGTGGCGCGCCGGTTCCAGGCCTCGACATAGTCCGGCTTGATCTCGACGATGGCGTCGAGCAGCTTGATGGCGAGATCGAGATCCTTGGCCTCGATTGCGGTTTTCACCCGGGTCATCAGCAAATTGGCGGTGTCGCTGCGCGAGACCACCCACAGCGCCCAGATGCGCTGCTCGATCGCCTTGGCGGAGGTGTCGTCGGGCGCAATCTTCAGCGCTTCGAACAGAAAGTCGAGATTGCGCGTGGGATCGCCGCGCTGCGCACGCGGCAACTTATTGGGCGGCTCGACCCACTTGCCGGTCTGCGCGTAGACCGGCGCCGCCGCCATCGTCGCGGCAAGAATCATGGACAAGGCGAGGAATCGCAAACGCATGGACAGAGTCTAGACGCTCTGCCCGCCGGCGCAAGGATGAACGATGTTCAAAGGCGCGTGAAAGCGCGCCTGTGGCCTGAACTTGTCGAGAATCTAGCCTTGCCGCGCCTTGAAGCGGCGATGGGTCTTGTTGATGACATAGACCCGGCCCTTGCGGCGCACGATGCGGTTGTCGCGGTGGCGCCCGCGCAAGGATTTCAAGGAATTACGAACTTTCATGACCGTCTCTTTTCGGTTGTTGGGGGGGTCATACGGACCGTATCCCCCCCTGTCAACGCGGCCGCCGGTCGTGGATAGCGCCGCGGGCGTGCTCTACAGTCCCCGCCGCGGAGGAAGCCCATGCAACGCAGCACCGAGCGCTTTTTGACCACCCATACCGGCAGCCTGCCGCGGCCCGAAGACCTCATCCGCATGATGTATGCCAAGGAGGGCGGCGTGCCGGTCGATGGCGCGGCGCTCAACACGCGCGTGCGCGCGGCGGTGGCCGAAGTGGTGCGCAAGCAGGCCGAGGCCGGCGTCGATCTCGTCAACGACGGAGAAATGTCGAAGCCGAGCTATGCCACTTACGTCAAGGACCGGCTCGCCGGCTTCGGCGGCACCGGCAACACCTTCGTCTATCAGGACCTCGCGGCCTTTCCCAATCTCGAAAAGCGCGTGTTCGGCGACCCCGGGCGCTCGCGGCGCAAGACGCCGGCCTGCAACGCGCCGATCGAAGTGCGCGATGCGCAGGCCGCGCGCGACGACGTGGACAATCTCAAGGCCGCGCTCGGCCCAACCAAGGCGGTAGGCGCATTCATGAGCGCGGCCTCGCCCGGCGTGGTCGCGCTGTTTTTCCGCAACGACCATTATCCGAGCCAGGAGGCCTATCTCGCGGCAATCGCCGAGGCGATGCGGCACGAATACGAGACCATCGCCAAAGCGGGAATCGTGCTGCAAATCGACTGCCCTGATTTGGCGATGGGCCGGCACATTCAATTCGCGGATTTGAGCCTGCAGGAATTTCGCAAGCGCGCGCGGCTCAATGTCGAGGCGCTCAACCATGCGCTTAGCAATATTCCGCCGGAACAGCTGCGCATGCATCTGTGCTGGGGGAATTACGAAGGCCCGCACCATTGCGACGTGCCGCTGTCCGACGTCATCGACATCGTGTTCCTGGCGCGGCCGAACGCGATCTCGCTGGAAGCCGCCAATCCGCGCCACGCCCATGAGTGGACGCTGTTCGAGCGCGTGAAACTGCCGGAGGGCAAGGTGCTCATTCCCGGCGTGATCGAGTCGAAGTCGAATTTCATCGAGCACCCTGAACTCATCGCGCAACGCATCGCGCGCTACGCCAATCTGGTCGGGCGCGAAAACGTCATCGCCGGCTCGGACTGCGGCTACGGAACCTGGGTCGGCCAGGCCGCGGTCGATCCCGACGTGGTGTGGGCGAAAATGGCGGCGATGGCGCAAGGCGCAGCGCTCGCGAGCCGGCAGTTCTGGAAATAATTCACTTGCAGCGGCTCGACATTAGCGGGCGCGGTGCCACTGGCGGACCGCAAACGCCGCCATGCTCAACGCCAATGCGATTGCTCCTGCGAGGTAGATCTGCCAATCGAAATACAACAGCAGGAAAACAATCGAAGCGATCGCAACGAGCGGCAAAACCGGCATTCGCCTGATCGCAAATGGCACGCGGAACGGGCGCGGATGATGCGGCAGCCGGTAGCGCAGCCGGATCAGCACGACATTCACCGCAAAAAACGCCACCAGCGCGGCAAATGAAGACAGCTCTGCAAGAATCCTGATGCTGCCGATCGGCAGCAACGCCGCCGCCATGATGAATATCAGGATGGCGGCAATCCAAGGCGTCTGCCTGGTGGCATGCAGATGCGCGAAAATCCTGTGAATCTCCTTGTCGCGCGCCATCGAGAACGCAAGACGCGATGAAGCAATAACGGTGATCAGAACGGTATTCGCAGTCGCAAATAACGCGATGGCGCTGAGCGCACCGCCGGCATTGGGCCAGACCTTTTGAATAGCGGTTGCGAGCGGCGCCTCGCTTGCGGCAAGTTCCTCGGGCGAGGCCAAATGCACGACCGCTAACGCGATCATCACATAAAGTATTGTCGTGATCGCCATGCTCGCGAACAGCGCCAGCGGGATGTCGCGTCCGGGTCTGTGGACTTCTTCCGCCAGGTTGGCGACCTCCTCGAATCCGAGATAGACGAAGAACAGCAGCGCCGCAGCCGCCATGATCGCAGGCTCGGTACCGGCCGGCGCGGCCACCGGGCCGGATTCGTGCACCAGCCCGGCAGCGATGACGAACAAGAGACCAGCTACCTCGATCGACGTGAACAGGATGTTCACCCAATTCGATTCACGAAGTCCCCAAATATTTAAGGCGGTGCAAGCGACCAGTAGCAACAACGCCGACAAGGCCGGCGAAACATCCACGAAACCGAGTAGATAGCCGCCGAAAGCCAACGCGACGGTCGCGGCGGCAGCGGCGCTACCGATGAGAATGGTCGCGCCGATACCGAACGCCAGCCAGTCGGCATCCGGCCAGGCACGCCTGATGTACACATATTCCGCGCCAGCCGCAGGAAAGGCTGTCGCCATCTCGGCATAGGAGAGCGCCGTAAGCATGGCGACACCCGCGCTCACGATGAAACTCAGCCAAAGATCCTGCTGCGCCAATCCGGCGGCCGTGCCGATGACGGAATAGACGCCCGCGCCGACGATGACGCCGACGCTGTAGAAAATCAGTTGAACCGGGCCCAGAACTGGCTTGAGTTGCATGAATTCTAATCGAACCACATTTCGATAGCGGCGGGAGTACCGCTAAACATGCTAAGGCCATTGGCATAGATCAATTCGCGACAATTTGTCTCCATGAGCGAAGTATCTCAACCCAACGCATCCCGTCCCGCTCCGATCGCGAGCGCGCGCCCTGCCTGGCTGTCCAGCCTGTTGCGGCCGATCCAGGCATTTCGCCTGAAATATCTGCCGATGGTGATGGTCTATTTCGCCTATGGCGCGCTCGGCCTGATCGATGTCACCCGCGACATGTGGATCAAGGAGAGCCTGACGTTGACGCCGGCCGAACTTGCGGGTCTTGGCGTCTGGCTGAGCCTTCCCTGGACCGTGAAGATGGTGTTTGGGGAACTGGTCGATAGTGTGCCGATCCTCGGTTCCCAGCGATCGGCCTATGTTCTGATCGGCGCCACGTTTACCGCCGCGGGCCTGCTCACGCTGGCGGGAGCTGCCGGGGGCTGGCTCACCTTCGCGCGCGCCGACCAGCTCTACATCCTCGGCGCGATGCTGATCGTGATCGGCACGGTGATTCAGGACGTCGTTGCCGACGCCATGTCGACGGAAGTCGTCTCGAGGCTCGATGCAACCGGTCGCCCACGGCCCGATGCCGAAGTGAGAACCGAACTCGGCATGGTCCAGGTGCTGGGCCGGCTCGCGCTGTCGGCCGGCATCCTGGCAGTCGCGGGCCTGTCAGGATGGCTCGCCGGCTTCCTCGCACGCGAGACAGTATTCTTGATCGGACTCGTCATTCCGCTCATTTCGATCGTCGGCGTTTTTCTGCGGCATTCGACATCGATCGAGCGGCGGCCGCTCGACTGGCGCGTGCTCGGAGGCGGCATCGCATTCGGCGCGACCGTGCTCGGGCTCGCGCTCGGCGGTGTGCCGTTCGCCCAGGAGATCACCTTCACCCTTTCCATGGCCGTGATCTGTAGCATGCTGGTGCTGGTCACGCGCAAACTCGCTCCGAACACCCGGCGTGCGATCCTGTTCACCAGCATCATCATATTCGCGTTCCGCGCGTCGCCCTCGGTCGGCGACGGATATTTCTGGTGGACGCTCGACGTGCTCAAGTTCGACGAGGCGTTCTACGGCATTATGCGTCAGACCGCGGCGATCATCGCCATCGCGGCAATGTGGATGTTCTCAAAGCAGCTGACCGAATATTCCGTGACCAAGGTTCTGTTCTGGATCGCCGTCGCAGGGACAATTCTTTCGCTGCCAAACATCGGGCTGGTATACGGCCTGCACCACTGGACCGAAACGACGTTCGGCTTCGGTGCGCGTTTCATTGCGCTGGTGGACGCGGCGACGTCCTCGCCTTTCGCCCAGCTCAGCATGGTGCCGCTGCTCACCCTGACCGCGTTCTACGCACCGGCCGGCCACCGCGCGACGTGGTTTGCGCTGATGGCCTCGTTGATGAACCTCGCTCTGGTCGCAGGACAGCTACAGACCAAGTACCTCAATCATATCTTCGTGGTTGGACGGGGAGACTTTGCGGAACTGGGCGCACTATTGATCACGGCCGTAACGCTAGGCTTCATACTCCCGATCATGGCCATCGCGCTGTTCGGCCGGCATGTCTGGAAATAGCCCGCCTACATTCGTTCCAAATTACGGCGGGCAGACTTCGCTTGCTTCACTCAAACATTTTTTCCGGCTTGCCGGCCGTAGCTTGCGAGAGCCAAGCGAAGGCTGGTGGCGGACGCAGTCGCAGTCAAACCAGTCTCTACTGCGAAATTCCCTGCTATTCCCCGGCTAAGCGACAATCCGAAAATCGGCCGGTGATATGACGCGGAAGTTATCGTTGATTCGGTCCCGGAAATGCTGCCATTTTTTGGGAATTGTCTGGTTGAGGAAGGTCAGGATCGCCGCGCGGAACTGGTCGAAGGTTTTGTAGTCTCGATTGTGGGTCGTGTACTGATGCATGAGGCCCCAGCATCGCTCGATCGGATCGAGATGAGGACAATAGGGCGGGATGAAGTGCAGCACGCACTTGCGTCCCCCTCGCTTGAGCCAGTCACGCACGCGCCTGGCATGATGGTAGCTGGCATTGTCCAGGTGGACATGGATCCGTCTTTTTTGGGGATGCGCAGCTTCGACCGCCTTGAGCAAGGCGATCAGGCTTTTTGCATTGACCTTGGCCACTTCCAGCATCTGTGTCTGGCCGGTCTCCAGATTGATCGCGCCATGAATGTTGAGCGACTGGCGACCGGTTGTCTGTTCGACGGCGATCGCAATACCCTTCGGTGCCCAACATCCGGCGGCGTGGACCTGATGCGTGGGGTGCACGGCATCGACGAACACCACCGCTTCATCCATGCCCATGGTGTTGAGTAACTTCTCGTAGCCTGCAATGAAGGCCTTCTGCTGTGCCTCATTGAGGTTGCGCGTGGCTTCGCTCGGCTTGCGGTAGTCGAAGCCTAGCCGGTGCAAGAGGGCAATCAAGCCGGGACGGCTGTAGCTGAGAGCGAAGTTCTTCTCGATCCACGCCCCGATCACCTTGGTGCTGCGCGGTAGCCGGGCCGTGATCCAGTCCTTCAACGCTCTTTGCTGATCTTCCGCCAAGCGGCATGCGCTACCTTCATGACCGAAGCTGCTTAGACCTTTCAAACCATCGCTTTCGTAGGCGCGATACCAGCCGCGCACCGTGTCGTCGTCCAGCAACAGTGCCGACGCGACTTTGGCGCAACTCCAACCTGTATCGAGAAGAACAATCGCGTTCGCCCGCCGCGCGATGCGATGTGCGGCAAGCCCGTCGCGTGCCAACCCAACCAGCGCCTGCCGCTCTGCTTCCGACAAAAAACCGGCCCGAATCATCAACCAAGACGAATCGATGTTCCCAACCCCGTCAAGTACTTCTCGGGTTCACACAGAGTCAGGGAATAACAGGGAAAAGAACAGGGATTATTTCAATTTTGGGGCTGTTTTCAGATCGGACGCTCCTGTTAGGCCAATGATCTCACGGCCTTAGAGCCAAATTCCCTGCTCATCGGAGCAGGGAATTTCTGAACAAGAGCAGGGAATTTTCGGAGGCGATCAGGGAAAATTTGGTGACTGTGATCGCGGCGCTGACTCCCATCCGTAGGTCACGCCTTGGGACTTCCCTCGCCCATCAATTCATCGACCTGCTGAATCGTCTCCGCGAGCTTGTTGCGCACGTCGACGAGCTTCTTCGCGGCGGCGACCTGCTGTCGCCCGGCCATGAGCAGAAAGACATCCAGCACCTCGTCCGAATTACGGATCAGTTCGACAAGGTGTTGACCGTTGGGGCCACTAACCCCTGCGAGCCAATTCTTGACTGTCCGTTCCCCTGCGCCAGTCCATCGCATGATGACTTTGACGGCCAGATGGGTGGTCCCCAACTGGCTTTTCAAAGCATAGGCGACAGCCATTGCGTACGGTCCGAGATTCTCGCCGTTGGGAAAAACTATGCCCTTTTTCGGCAACATTCTGCCGATCCTCCGCAGCTATGATGAGTGGAATGCGGAGTTGATCCGACGGGGACGATCCGTGCTTAGCCTTTTAGGCTGCGCATGGCTGCCATCCCGCACCCGGCCGAATACTCCAAGGGAATTGGGATGGTTAGAAGTGCGGCGTGAGTTCGGTACGGACCGTAGTGGAGAGGCAAATGGCAGGTCGGTGCGTGCCGCGCAGTATGCCCGGATGTCCACGGAGCATCAGAAATACTCGACGGAAAACCAAGCCGAGGCGATGCAGCAATACGCCGCCCGGCGCGGCATCGAAATCGTGCGCACCTATGTCGATGCGGGAAAGAGCGGGCTGAGCCTGGATGGACGCAATGGGTTGAAGCAGCTGTTCGAAGACGTTCAGAATAAAACGGCCGATTTCACGACCATCCTCGTCTACGACATTAGCCGCTTGGGCCGTTTTCAGGATGCGGATGAGAGCGCCTACTACGAATATATCTGCAAGCGCGCCGGCATCAGCGTGCAATATTGCGCCGAGCAGTTTGAGAATGACGGAAGTCCGGTTTCCACCATCGTCAAGGGCGTTAAGCGTGCGATGGCCGGCGAATACAGCCGGGAACTTTCCGTCAAGGTCTTCACGGGCCAATGCCGGCTGATCGAGCTCGGTTTCCGCCAAGGTGGTGCATGGCTTCGCTGCACAGAAACTCGCGAATCGAGGAACGCAAGACGGCCAGACCATCGGCGGTGCGCGAGTAGGGTGTGGGCCCGGCCCCCTTGAGCTGCAGGGCCAAGCGCTGTCCCGCGCGATTCACGGTCTCGCCCAGGATGATCGCGCGACCGTCCCCAAGCTGTCCGGCCCAGTGACCGAACTGATGGCCGCCATAACACATGGCGAACGGATCCATGCCATGGAGCAGCTTGTTGCCGGAGAACACCTGCACGAATTCCGGCGATTCACAGGTTGCAGGCGTGATATCGAGCAGTTCAGCCACTTCGCGCGCGTAGGCGGTCAGGCGTGGCGCGGCCACCGGCGTCGGCACCACACGCGAATAACAGGCGCCGTGCACCTGGCGCCGAAAATTGGCGACCTGCGGGTCCGCGGGCAGTTCGCGGGTAAAGCGATTGTCGAAATGACGTGTGTCGAGCATCAGAAAAACACCGCTCTTGGGTCAATTTTCAGCACGCGCCGCAACCAATTAGGCAACTTCACGATTAAACCCCAAAAGGAATTCTCTGCATAAGCCTTTGGGTGATCGCATTGAGGAATCCCTGCCGCGCTTGAAACGCAACTTGAGTGGTTTCTGCTGCTTGTCGCCACTTGTCCGGATCTTCACCGCATAGCGCGACCAGCATTCTCATGGCCATCGGTGTATGACGAAGGGTCGCGACAAGTGCAGGCGCTAGCTCCTCTGCCATGCGGAAGATCCGCAAGATATCAACTGGATGGGCCGAACTTGGGGTGGGGTCAATGTTCGGCGCGTATTTACACGCAAGACTCGCACCGGTTGGCTGGAACAGCTATTTTTGGAGGCGCCCAGTAGGCATCGCGAGTCTGGTAACGTCAGATTCCAAAATGGCATCGAGGTCATGGAAGTGCCGGCAAACCACGCCGCCTGATCGCCTCGTCACCCAAAATCCTGCATAGCTCTTCATCGCCTCCTGCACCACCTTCGTTCACCCATCGCCCAATCTGCAGTTCAAGGCTTCTGGTAACCGATCCTGCTTCGACCGTTCTAGGATCAGTATCAGCTGCATTCAGCACTCTGTGCGCGTCTTTTCCGAGCGACGGATGCGTGGGAGATTGATTTGCCATGAGATCACCTTTGTACTTACTTGAGGCACAATGTAGCTTCAGGCAAAATGACGGTGCTCGAACCAATCATGTAGTCTCAGACATCGCTGGTTTAAAAAATCCGTTGGGTCATTCACAAGATTGAACAGACTCAATGGATTGTTGTTTGTTGGTGCGGTGCGCGGCTCGCCCTGGCCTCTCCGCTCATGGCGCCGCGGGCGTCGGCTCGAATGCGCTCGACCATCGAAGCGAATCCATTCGAGCGCTGCGGCGTCAAGTGCTCGGCCAACCCGAGACGCCGGAACACGTCCTGCGCATCGACCCGGAACAGACATCGGACCGGCACCGTCACGATAAGCAACACGGCTCAACGCTACTGAGCCCAAATCGCTCCTTCTGGATCGGAGGGCATGGGCCATTTCCATCTGCCGCGCGATTAAACGCACATGAGGGTATTTTAGCCTGCTACGACCCGGCGCTTAGGTCTGTTTGCTTGGGTCGCCCGCCGCACGCCATCACCGCGCTCAAACGACAATAACAGCTTCGAAAGCAATTTTTCTAATTGGCGACGTTCGCTTCCGGTCAGAACATCCAGTCGTTCGCTCACTGCGGAGAAATGCCGGGCGATCGCTTTGTCGGCGACTTCGATTCCAGCGGCGGTCAATCGAATTATGTATCCGCGACGATCGCGCTCGTCCGGCCGACGCTCCACAAAGCCCATACGTTCGACCCGGTCAATCCGATTAGTGATAGCACCTGACGTGAGAAGCGATTCCCGAAGCAAATCGGTCGGCCGCAACTCATAGGGCCTACCCGAGCGCCGTAGCGTCACAATTAGGCTGAACGCCTCCCAGCTCAATCCTAGCGGCTCAAGCCAGTTGTCAGCCTGCCGCAAGAGATGCGCGGACAACCGCACAATTCGCCCTTGAATGGCAACGGGCGATGGATCGAGATCAGGGCGTACGCCTCGCCATTCGACCATGAGACGGTGAACCGAGTCGTGCGCGTCTTGCATTGTCGTTCGTCTCCGAACTTGCCGCCGTTTGCACAATGATCGCGCTTGACAGCGAGCTAGGGCTGCAAAATACTTAACCTTAAGATACTTAGCATTCACCAGTCTCGCTGACCAGCATTTCAATGTTGTTTGAACCAAAAATAACCGAGCGCTTTCATGGACATCGTTATCGAAAAGCTGGTTCAGGTTTGGGATGACGGCCGGGATGGAGTGCGTGCGCTCGATGGAATTTCCCATCACTTCAGATCTGGTCGATTAACCTGTTTGCTGGGTCCAAGCGGCTGCGGCAAAAGCACCTTAGTGCAGATCGTCGGCGGCATTGAACAGGCCACCAGCGGCCTGATCCGTATTACCGATCCGAACAATCCGACGGCGCCGGCAGCCAGAGCCGGCGAGCGCTCAATCATGATGTGGCAAAATCTCAACCTTTTCCCTTGGCGCAATGTGATCGACAACGTGGCCTTCGGCCTTGAGATGGATGGTGTTGCACGGCAACAGCGGTATTCGCGTGCGAAGGAACTGCTGGCGACCGTTGGATTGAAAAATTTCGAGTACAAAATGTGCAGCCAACTATCGGGCGGCATGCGCCAACGGGTGGCGCTGGCGCGAGCACTGATTATGGATCAGCCGATCCTGCTTATGGATGAACCATTCGCAGCACTCGATGCACAAACAAAAATTATCATGCAGGAAGAGCTAACCCGCATCTTTGAAAAAATGCGCAAGACGATCCTGTTTGTGACGCACGCAATCGACGAGGCCATCTTGATTGGTGATGAGGTCGTCGTGATGACGGCTCGGCCAGGTCGCATCAAGGAAATCATTGCGATCGATTTGCCGCGTCCACGGACACAAGAACTCGTCAATTCGCCGGAGTTCGGAAGGCTCTACGATAGAATTCTACACCTCATCCGCCAGGAAGTGCTCGACGCAATGCGGCAACAGGACGAGGCAGTGGCATGAGCAACGGACGCGGAGGCAGGCGACCTAGTATGTGGCTGCGGTTGCTGCCGGCGCTGTCGATCATTCTGTTCCTGCTGCTGTGGGAAATGGTAGTCCGGCTGCGCGGTATTCTGCCCATCGTACTGCCGGCGCCCTCGAGCATTTTCAACTATCTGGTTGCCATGGTCGCGGACGGGTCGCTCCCGTATCACTTGGCGGTCACTTTCGCTCGGATCATCGCAGGTTTTCTGGTTGCCGGATTTCTTGGCGTGCTGATCGGCGTACTGATGGGCATGTCCAGTATCTTCTCCAGGATCATTGATCCGTGGATCGCGGCCCTTTATCCGCTTCCGAAAATTTCGCTGATTCCGCTGCTCATCATCTGGCTTGGAACCGGCGAGGCCTACATCTTGACCATCAGCGCCGTCACCGCTTTCTTCCCCGTTGTGATCAGCACCTATGCGGGCATCCGTCAGACCGATTCGGGACTCGTAAATACGGCCCGTGATCTAGGCGCAAGCGAGTGGCAGGTTCAGACCAAAGTCGTCGTCCCTGCCGCGGTTCCGAGCATCTTTGCAGGTCTGCAGCTCGGTATGGGCGTAACCATCATCCTGGTCGTCGCTGCGGAAATGATTGGTGGTTCCAATCAAAGTGGCATGGGCTATCTGCTCATTAGGTTTGGCCAAGTAATGGAGACCGAGAAGGTATTTGCCAGCCTCATCGCGCTGGCGGTGTTCGGCGGCGTGATCATCAAACTGCAGAGCGCCATGGACAGATGGATTGCCCCTTGGGCCGTAAAAAAGAGCTGAGTGCAATGGCAAAAATCCTGATCAAGAATGGTTATGTCGTAACCGTCAACGGAAACCGCGATGTGTTTCCGGGCGGAGCCGTGACAGTTTCAGATGGGCGTA
>CAMAWF010000085.1 GCA_945861895.1 Rhizobium sp. Q54 | reverse complement strand
GCTGTCGCGGCCGCGCGTGGCGGGCGCGTGTGCGCGCCAGGATCGCCCGAAGCCTGCCGGATGTGGTCGACGGCGGCGGCAGGGTGTTCATGTAGCGCGCATCGGTCGGGCTGTTGTTGTACATGAGCTTGACCCACGCCGCGAAGTTGGGCGTGTCGACCAGCGCGTCGCTGTTCTGGTGGCCCAGTTCGTCACCGATCAGCGGGGCATCCTCGGCACCGAGCCGAAAAGCAACAAGGGTGCCGGCGTTGCCGATGACGGCTTGACGCAAAAGGGGAGGGAGCTGGCCAAGAAATTGGTGGGCCAGCGCGAGATTAAGTCGCCATTTGCGAGCCTCGCTCAAGATTGATGCAAAGCTATCGGTGGCGAAGTTCTGAAACTCGTCGGCATAGAGGGTGAAGTCGCGCCGATCCGCCTCGCGGATTTCAGCGCGACTTTCGGCCGCCTGGGCAAAGGCGGTAGCCAAGAACGCACCAAGGAGATGGGCCGGCGCTTCGCCAAGCCGGCCTTTCGAAAGATTGACGATGAGCACCCGGCCGTCGTTCATGATGCCGGGAATGCCGATGGTGCTGCGTTTCTGTCCGATGATGTTGCGCAGCGCAGGAGGGGAGAGCAGCGCCCCGATCTTGTTCTGGATCGGCGATACGGCCTCGGTGACGAACCGGTCCTGGTACTCGGCAAACTCGCGGAGCCAAAACGCGCGGATGATAGGGTCGCGGCAAGTCGCCAAAAGCCGGGATCGATAGAAGTCATCGACCAGCAAGCGGGGGAGCCCAAGCAGTGTCGTGCCGGGCGCGTCGAGGAGAAGGCGTAAAGAATTGCCCAGGATGTATTCCAGTCGCGGTCCCCAGCTATCGCCCCATAGGTGCTTGAAGGCTGTCGCGATGTGCGCAGCGACCAGCGGCCGGTGATCTTGTGGCACGCGCTCAAGCGGGTTGAATGCCACCGGGTGAGAAAGGTCGGCCGGGTCGAAATAGACCACGTCGTTCGTGCGCCGGGTCGGAACGGCGTCGGCCACGTCGCGCGCCAGATCACCGTGAGGATCAAGAAGGGCAAAGCCGCGACCGGCGGCGAGGTCGGCCATCATCAAATTGAATAAGAGAGTGGATTTGCCGGTGCCGGATTTTCCGATCAGGTAGAGGTGTCTGCGGCGATCATTGTGGGTGAGGGGCACGCGTTCGCCGGAAACAAGCGTGCCAAGCACGCAATGCTCAAGATGGTGTTGCAGATGATCCCCGTCCATAGGTCGGCTTCCGAGCCGTATCTGCACTGTGCGGGTGCTGACGTTGGTCGCGCGCACGCGCGACCGCTGGGACTTCGTTGTGTGTGGACGATCCCGGCCGGGGGCGGAAGCCGACCGCTAGATGCGGTCGCAACTGAATTGTAGCAGGCGGCACGGAGCGGGCCGGGCGGGGCCATTAGCGTCGGATGCGCTTCTTGCGGCGAGCTTCGACGCCCATCATAGCAATCTGGCGTCGGCGGGCTTTTGAGAGCTTTTTGGCTCTGGCCTTGCCGCCCATACTGGCGAACATGCGGGCGGCTTCGTTGATGTCCATGTTAGCGGGAGCCTAAAACAATCAGCCGTTCCCAGCCCTCCCCAGCGAGTACGGCAACCGTTCCCTCGATGGCACTGGTAACGTCTATGTCGCCCAACAAGCTGTTGTCGCCGGTCTCGACATATCTCTTCCAATTCGCGAGCGACGTGATGGCGCATTCCATCATAGAAGTATGAGCTCTCCGGTTCCGTTCTTTCGGATGAGTTGAAACGGTTCGCCGAGAGCGTCGCCCGCGACAATGAAATAATCTCCGACATAGCCCGGACTGCCGGCGTGGAAGTCGAACTTTACGGCGTAGACCGTATCGTTGAGCATCGCTTCCATCTCTGCCGCATCTTCCGCGCCCCACGACTGACGGATAAGATCGATGGCGGCAATCTCTTTCATCTCCTGCCGGCTAAGGACACTTGGCTTGTTGTTCATATGGGTTGGTGAGAGGTTTAATGCTTCGATTGTTCGGCCGCAGACATCCGGGCCGTTGTGTGATGATCTTCGACACAAAGCTATCGTTGTTGTAGTCGGGTTTTTCGAAGTTGAGCATCGGCCCGACGTTTTGCGCGCTCGGCGCAAATTCGATCCTTGAGGGCGGTCAAGTTTTCGATCGTGAACCTGTCGGCCTCAATCCCTCTGATGATCTTGTCGATTTCTTCTAAAAGTTTATTGGTGGTCATACAATGAATGACGAATTGCTAATGTCATCATTGTACTTGCAGGCAAGTCGGGTGCAAGTGGACAACAGGATACGCAATAGGAGTGACCGCGTGTCAAATGCGGGCGCGCCAGCCAGCGTCGGGGAGGAAGGCAGGTCGCTCATGGCTCAAACGCCCAATCGATTTTCAGATTGTTCGAATTGTTGAATTTGTCAGTTCTCGATTTTTGAAATTTCTCGATTGTCGGTTCTTGCCATCAACTTTCCGACGTTCTTGATCTCGCCAAAAATTGCTGCGTCGGTGTGAAAAGGTTCAAATCTTGCCCCGCACGTCGGGGTCAGGCGCCGGTAGAACTCTGTGCCACTGGAGAACTCTATACGTGATACGTCATTACATTCGCGAAGCGCCCGACCCCGCCCTCTGGTGCGAGGCCATAGTTTTTGCATTTGGCCGAGCAAGGTCAGGCTGTTCCGCTTAGGAACTGCCGTACCAGACACCAGAGGGCGGGGTCGGGCGGTAAGCCCGACGTGCGGGAGCGCGAGAAAATCAGTCGCTGTCAGCTTTTCTTTCAACCACACACTGGGGGAAACGATGAAGCCCCCTGCGTATCTCCCACGTGTCGGAAATCAAAAATGTGCGACGTTTGAAGAATGGCTCAGCAGAGCCATTCCCTTCTGGATTGGATTTATCCCCATTTTCTAAGAATGCATTCGCTACTGAGTATTTTTATATGGGTCTTATTCAATGCGTCTCATTAATAGAGGAGCGAGCGGTTTCGCCCGGTCTAGAGCGGATGATTTCGCTCGGTCTAGACCAAGTGTTTTCGCTCGGTCTAAACCGGGTCAGCGCTTCGGTGGCTTGAGGACGAGAGTGTAGATGTTGGTCTTGCCTTGTCCTCGCCGCAGGATGGTCAGGAGCCCATTGGCTTCGAGGGACTTGAGATGCTTGCGCACGTTGGTTTCGTGCAGGCCCATGTCTGCGGCGAGCCTGTGCTGGCCTGGAAAACAATGGTCGTTTTGCCATGCGTAGCTCAGAAGCATGGCGAAGGCCAGCTTGTCGCCGGCGCTCAGGTCCTTCGATTTGAGCAGGAAGTTTGGGACCTGGGTAAATCCCCCGCGCGTGGCGGTGTCCGCGCCTTTGAGGATGATGTTTCGCTCTTTGAGAATGTCGGCGATGTGGCGTTCAGGTCCAGCTTGCATACATAGCCAGTATAACCCGGCGCGGGACGCGCAAGGTGCCTTATCCCCTATCCCGCGAAATCCGGTCGTGTGGCGAGGTTCAGTTCTGGCTCGGCTGCGCGTCCGGGGCTCGGGCGGGGTTCAATTGCAAGAAAAGATTTTGAAGCCCCTGGATGAGGAAGTTGGTCTCTCGGGCGCGCTCGGTTAGGTCTTTGATCTGGTCGTCCTTGACCCCGATCTGCTTGCGCAAAAATTCGTTTTCACTTTCAACGCGCTCGACATAGGCGGTCGCGACTGGTCGCGACAGGTCGGGGCTTGTCGGGGCATCTGGTCGCGGCTCATCGTGGCTGTCCTTCTGTGCGACACTTGTGGCGACAGGTCGCGGCATGTCGCGTCCTGTCGTGGTAGGCCGCACCTCCTCGATGTAGGCGATGTGCTTCGCGACAGACTCTGGCGTGATTAGGTACTTGTCGCCGAAGGGCGTCTCGATGCGCCGGCAGTCGAGATGGCCTTTCGCGCAATAGCGTTGAATGCTGCGGGGAGTGCGGGGGTGGCCGGCGTGCTCATAGCGCAAAGCCGCCTCGTCGATGGTGAGCGTGTATTCGGTGTCGGGGATAGTCGCGACAGGTCGCGGCAGGTCGTCGAGCATTGCCTTGATAATAACCCGGCTCGCCACACCACTCGCCGGTTATCCCCAGCGTGACCAGAGGACACTGGCTCGCGTTCGGCGCCGGGCAGATTCCTGAATGTGAAATCGTAGCTGGCGATGTCGGCTATTGGGGGAAGAACGGAAGACATTTGCTCGTAGTGAGTATTTCCGAGTCTGACCCGAATGTATGGTCCGGCCGTGCGTCGCAAGTGGATTTCGCCGAGCTGGCGGTGAGCGGTCTTGCATCAATGTATCCGGCCTTTGATTGGAGCATGTTGTGCTCCTGGCCATCATGGATATCAGCGCGCCTGCGATCTCATTAGCGGAAAGGCCTCAACGGGCCATTCGGGTCACCAGTGTTCGCATGCGCCGGGAAGACCGAACCTCCATCTCGTCTCGTCCTCTCGCAGACCTCGGCAGGTAAAGTGTGTCGGGTTACGTCATCGTGTGCTCCTCATCGCGCTCATATCCCGTGTTCGATCCGATGGCCGGCGCTTCGTTCCGACCTTCTCACGCACGACGATCACGCGGGTTGGGTGGTCACCTCATCGATCTTCCGCGCCTCGAAGCCCCGGCCACGAGCAAGAACGCTCCAGGCGATGCGAGCCAGTTTATTGGCGAGCGCAATCGCGAGCACGTTGCGGTGCAGCCGCTTCATGGCGGCCTCGATCCAGGGCTTGAGCCCATGGCGCTCCCAGATATTCGGTTTAATCAGCACGACCCATGCCGCCTGCACGAATAGAACCCGCAGGTAGCGATTGCCGCGCTTGGATATCCTGCCCAGGATCGTGCGGTCCCCGGTCGACATCTGTCTCGGGACGAGCCCCAACCATGCGGCGAAGTCACGGCCTTTAGTGAAGGCATCGCCACCGCCGATCGCGGCCACCATCGCGCTGGAGATGATCGGCCCAATGCCGGGCACGCTCATCAACCGCTCGCAGCCAGCGTCCTGGCGCGCGATGGCTTCGATCTCGTGGGACAAACCCTCGATCCGCTCATCGAGCTGGCGCCAGTCACCGGCCAAACCCTCGATCACCCGTACCATGCGCGGCGACAGGACATCAGGTGGCGTGGTCAGGATGCGCGGCAGTTCGGCACGTAAGAACCGTTGTCCCTGCCGCACCGCAATGCCGCGCTCCAGCAGGAAGGCGCGGATCTGATTGATGATGCCGGTGCGCTGGCTGACCAGGCGCTCGCGCACCCGGTGCAGCGCCTGCAGATCGAGCTGATCCGCGGTCTTCGTCGCCACGAACTTCATCGTCGGACGTTGCACCGCCTCGGCGATCGCCTCCGCATCCCGGAAGTCGTTCTTCTGCCCCTTCGAATAGGGGCGGACGTACTTCGCCGGCATCAGCCGGGCATCGTGGCCAAGGCTATTGAGCTTGCGACTGAGATGATGCGCCCCCACGCAGGCCTCCATGCCGATCAGGCACGGCGGCATATTGGCAAAGCGGGCCTCCACCTGGCCACGCGACCATTTCTGGCGCAGCACAATGGCGCCACGCTCATCGTGGCCTACGATGTGGAACGAGTTCTTGCCAATATCGATGCCAACCACGGTAATTGCAGCGTTGAGTGTCTGGGACATGGCATGCTCCTTGTCTTTGGCGCCCCCTCCCAGGGTCTAAAGCTGGTGGAGGGCAGGAGCACGGCCGGACCATTCCATTAGCGGGCATCGGCCAGCATTTTATGTTGCAGTAGCGAAGCCGGTTTCCGCCCCTATCAAAACACTCGTTTGAGCCGATACGATGCCGCCTCCTTAGACTAGGGGCGGACATGCGGCGGCGGGAATTTCTCGGGGCTCTAGGCGGCCTGACGGCGGCATGGCCAGCGGTAGCTCGGGCGCAGCAGAATGAGCGAGTGCGGCGTATCGGCGTGCTAATGGGTGTCGCGGAGGACGAAGCCGGTCGGGCGAGGGTTGCTGCCTTGCGTCAGGGTCTGCACGAACTGGGATGGCAAGACGGGACAAATCTGCAAATCGATCTGCGGTGGGGCGATGGCACTAGTGAGAAAATATCCGTCGCAGCCCAGAAACTCGTTGCAGCGAACCCTGATTTGATTGTCGTGAATGGAGCCCGCGCAACCGCGAACTTGCGGGGCCAAACCACGGGCATTCCAATTATTTTCGTTGCTACGTCCGATCCCGTGGGCCAGGGGTTCGTGCAGAGTCTATCGCACCCCGGCGGTAATCTGACAGGGTTCAGTCTTTTCGAATTTTCTATCATTACGAAGCAACTTGAACTCTTGAAAGAAATTGCACCTCGCGTAAAGCGAGTGCTTGTGATTGCCAACCGAAGCAATCCGGGTATCGATGCTTACAGTCGCGCTCTCGCAGATGCTACGGCGTTGCTTGCGGTCGAAGCGGTGGTCAAACCTGTCGGGGATCAACCTTCTGAAATCACACGCATCATTGGGGAGTTTGCCGGTCAGGTGGATATCGGTCTGACCGTTCCGCCCGACGTATTCTTGAATACGCATCGGCAAGTTTTGGTGGATTCATCGGTACGAGCGGGCTTGCCAGGGGTATTCCCCTATCGTCCGTATGCGTTCGCCGGCGGCTTGTTGGCTTATGGTGTCGATCTCAACGATCTATATCGGCGCGCCGCAACCTATGCAGATCGGATTCTTCGAGGCGCGAAGCCGAGCGATCTGCCCGTGCAACACCCAACGAAGTACGAACTTTTGATCAACCTCAAGGCCGCGAAGGCGCTCGGCATCACGGTACCAGCTACATTGCTCGCGCGCGCCGACGAGGTGATCGAATAGGCGGGGGGCTTGCTGCGGTGCATTCGGTCGCGATTGGCACGAACCGGACCTCCCAGCATGTCCGCTCAAGCGTCGCTAATGGGGGTAAAGCGGAAAACATAGGCTCAATGCGAGTATTTCGCATTTTGACCCAACTCGGACATGGGCGTGCATGTCATGTTGCAGTAGCGAAGTCGGTCTCAACCTCTATCAAAGCACTCGTTTGAACCGATACGATGCTGCCTCCTGAGCCTAGGAGCGCGCATGAAGCGACGGGAATTCATCACAATTTTCGGCGGGGCGGCCGCGTGGCCGCTTGCCGCGCGCGCGCAAGAACGCGTGCGGCGCGTCGGCGTATTGATGAACACGCTGCCCGATGACAGCTTCGGCCAGCAGCGCGTCAATGCCCTCTTCCAAGAACTACAGCAGATTGGCTTGCAAGCGGATCGCAACATTCGTTTCGATGTGAGATGGGCTGGCGGCGATGCTGCGCTCTATCGAAAATATGCGCCCGAATTGATTGCGTTAACACCCGACATTTTGGTGGGGACAGGGGCGCCTTCTGTCAATGCATTGCAACAAAACACGCGGTCGATCCCAATTGTTTTTGTTAACGCAGTCGATCCTGTCGGCGCAGGGCTTGTGGCAAGTTTAGCGAAGCCGGGAGGCAATACCACCGGCTTTACCCAATTTGAATTTGGTATCAGCGCCAAGTGGATCGAGTTGCTCAAGGAAATCGCCCCCCGCACCAAGCGGGCAGCGGTGCTGCGCGATCCGTCCACATCAGGCGGAATTGGGTTGTTCGCTGCAATTCAATCCATCGCGCCGTCATTCGGCATCACAGTCCATCCAATCGATGTACGGAGTGCTGATGAGATCGCCCGAGGTGTCATCAGTACGGCCGGGATGCCTGACAGCGGTCTAGTTGTGCTCCAGAACGTAAATGCGATCATGTATCGCGACAGAATTATCAAGCTTGCGACCGAGCATCGTCTGCCAGCCGTATATGCCTATCGGGTATTTGCAAGCGATGGGGGCTTGGTGTCTTACGGCCCCGACACCGTCGAACCTTATCGCCGTGCGGCGCATTACGTGCATCGTATCTTAAACGGCGAAAAGGCAGGCGATCTGCCGGTACAAACCCCCACGAAGTACGAGCTCGTGATCAACGCCAAGACCGCCCGAGCGATAGGCCTCACTGTGCCGCCGACGCTGCTTGCCCGCGCCGACGAGGTGATCGAGTGATGGGTGGATGGCCCCCTTGCGGCATCTAAATGCCAAAATGCTGGTGGTCAGAAACCGTCAGCGAACAGGGAGCCATCCATGGGCGAGATTACGACAGTGGGATTAGATTTGGCGAAGAATGTTTTCCAGGTGCACGGGGTCGATGCAGAAGGGGCGACGGTTCTGCGCAAACAGCTTCGACGGGCGCAAGTATTGGCGTTCTTCAGTCGATTGCCGCGCTGCATGGTGGGGATGGAGGCGTGTGCGACGGCGCACTACTGGGCGCGGGAGTTGCGCGCGCTCGGCCATGAGGTGCGACTGATGCCAGCGCAATACGTGAAGGCTTACGTCAAGCGCAACAAGAACGACGCCGCGGATGCGGAAGCGATCTGTGAGGCGGTTGTGCGGCCAACGATGCGCTTCGTGCCAGTCAAGACAGCTGATCAGCAAGCTGCTGTGCTGCTGCATCGCGGCCGGGAACGGCTGGTTCGTCAGCGCACAATGCTGGTGAACGCTCTGCGCGCGCATCTCGCTGAGTTCGGAGTGATCGCACCGCAGGGGCTACGCAATGTTAGCAAGCTGATCGCTATCATCCGCGATGAAGGTGATGCGCGTCTGCCGGATCTGGCGCGCCAAGTGCTGCAGGTGCTCGCCGTACAGATTGAGCAGCTCGAGGCAGCGATTGCGGCGCTCGAGAAGCAACTCATGGCTTGGCATAAGGCCAACCCTGTCAGCCAACGCCTGGCGACAATTCCGGGCATTGGGCCGATCATTGCCACAGCCATCGCCGCGATAGTGGCGGAGCCGAGCGGTTTCCGCAGCGGGCGTGAATTTGCGGCCTGGCTGGGTCTGGTGCCGCGGCAAAATTCGACCGGCGGTAAAACCCGGCTGGGCGGGATATCGAAACGTGGCAATCAGTATTTGCGACGGCTGCTAATCAACGGCGCCAGCGCCAATCTGCTACGCTCGAAGGCGACCAATGCCGATCCATGGGTGATCGGCCTGCGGCGGCGGCGGCCGAGTATGGTCGTGGCGGTGGCGCTGGCGAACAAGACGGCACGCATCGCCTGGGCGGTGATGCATCGGCAGGAGGATTACCGGGGCATGGCCTTGGCAGCTTAAACTGCCGAGCCACGCCCTGGAGCTTGCGAGAGAGCAATGACGCGAGATGGCACAGTCGGTCGATCCGACGCAACCGAGACAAACCTGGCGCTTCAGTGGGACACTGATCCCGTTCGAGTGATGAGGACTCGGTTCGCGGACTCCATCAGGGCCAGCAGTCGGTTCGGACTGCATCAACAGGCCGGACACATGACTGCAAGCGATCTCTGTGCGGCGCGTCAAAAAGTCTCTTGCCAGGCGGGGGCCATCCACACATGAGGCGGCGCGATTTCATCGCACTGACCGGAGGCGTAGCGGCGGGATGGCCGCTCAGCTTGCGCGCTCAGCAAACGGAAAAGCTGCGAACTATCGGGTACATGGGCTCGACCACACCTTCGGCTCAGAACCCATGGACCGCGCCCTTTTTGCGGCGTTTACGAGAACTTGGCTGGATCGAGGGTCGTAACCTAGCGATCGAGTATCGTTGGGCCGAAGGGCGCAATGACCGGTTCGCCGAGATCGCAGCGGAATTCGTTCGCCTTAAGGTCGGAGTCATTGTCACGTATTCCGCCGCGCCAGTCCTGGCAGCAAAACAGGCGACATCAGTCATCCCAATCGTCTTCGCCGCGGCCCCCGACCCACTCGGTAGCGGCTTGGTCGCATCTCTGGCGCAACCCGGCGGCAACGTCACCGGTCTATCGACACAGTCGACTGATCTTGTTGGTAAGCGCCTGGAACTTTTGCGCGAGGTTGTCCCCGCTATCCGTCGGTTGGCGATCATGGCCAATGTCGGGAATCCCGGCTCCGTGCGCGAGATGAAGGAGGCTCGCGCAACAGCCCGCAAGCTAAGCTTTGAGATAACGAACCTCGAAATCCAGCGAGCCGAGGACATCGCACCTGTCATGGAAACGCTCAAGGGCAGCGTCGAAGCGCTCTATATCTGTGCCGAACCGCTCGTAAACGCTAATCGGATCCGCATCAATTCTTTGGCGCGAGATGCGCGGCTGCCGACGATTTACGGTTTCCGCGAATACGTCGAAGCGGGAGGTCTCATGTCTTATGGAGCAAATGTCGCCGAACTCTTTCGGCGTGCCGCTGACTATGTCGACAAGATTCTACGCGGAACCAAGCCGGCCGACATCCCGGTCGAGCAGCCGACCAAGTTCGATTTCATCATCAACCTCCGCACAGCGAAGGCAATCGGCTTGGAGTTCTCGCCAGCCATGCTCCTCCGTGCCGACGAGGTGATCGAATGAGGCGGCGCGAGTTCATCGCAGGTCTCGGCGGCGCTGCGGCTTGGCCGGTGGTGGCGCGAGCGCAGCAGTCGGGGCAGATGCGGCGCATTGGCGTGTTGATGACGCTTTCCCAAAATGATCCTGAGGGACAGGCGCGCATCGGAGCGCTGCGTGACGGGCTGAAACAACTCGGCTGGATCGACGGCCGCAATGTTCGGATCGACTACCGCTGGGCCGGTGGCGACGTCGACCGGCTGCCGATACAGGCAGCAGAACTGGCGGCGCTGAAGCCAGACGTCGTCTTTGCGGCACCTACGTCGGCTTTAGTAGCAATGCAAAAAGTGACCCGCACGATACCGATTGTTTTTGCGCAGGTTTCCGATCCTCTCGGCGCGGGCCATGTCGCAAGCTTGGCAAGACCAGGTGGCAACATCACAGGCTTTACGCAATTCGAGTTCGTCATCGGCGTGAAATGGCTGGAACTACTAAAACAAATCGCACCGGGCGTTGCTCGCGTCGCAATTGTTCACAATCCGAATAATCCCATTTCAGCTGAGTACTTGAGCGCAATGCGGCCTGGCGAAGCATCGCTTGGCGTCCAATTGTCCCCCGCTCCCGTACGCAATGCCGACGAGATCGAACGTGCTATCGTAGGCATCGCGCGTGAACCGAACGGCGGCCTAATCGCATTGCCGAACACGGTCATTTCAGCCAATCGCGAGCAGGTCATTGCGCTGGCGGCGCGGCACCGGCTGCCAGCCGTTTATCCGCTGCGATATTTCGCGATCAACGGCGGCCTTGTGTCCTATGGCGTCGACAACCATGACCTCTACCGACGCGCGGCATCTTATGTCGACCGCATCCTCAAGGGCGAGAAGCCCGGCGACCTGCCGGTCCAGAAGGCCGATAAATTCGAACTGGTGATCAATCTGAAGACCGCTAAGGCGCTGGGCCTCGATGTACCGATGTCGCTGCTTGCGCGCACCGATGAGGTCATTGAATAACGCAGCTGTTTGCTGCGGTGCGAATGGTCGCTCATGACCCAAGTGAGACATCGGGCGCGCTCGAAGAACCTCCACTCGAAGCCGTTTTCAGCCACTATCAAAGCAGTCGCTTAAGCCGATACGATGCCGCCTCCTGAGCCTGGGGGCGGACATGAGGCGGCGGGATTTTCTCGGTATTCTGGGTAGCGCGGCGGCAGCTTGGCCGCTGTCCGTGCGTGCGCAGCAGAGCGAGAGGATGCGGCGCATCGGCATGCTCATGGGCTACCCCGCGGACGATCCGGAAGGGCAGGCCCGCTTCGCGGCGTTCCGCCAAGAGTTGCAGAAATTGGGTTGGACTGAGCACCGCAACCTGCACTTCGATATCCGCTTCACCGGAGGTAACGCCGCC
This sequence comes from Rhizobium sp. Q54, assembly GCA_945861895.1. Taxonomy (GTDB): domain Bacteria; phylum Pseudomonadota; class Alphaproteobacteria; order Rhizobiales; family Xanthobacteraceae; genus Pseudolabrys. Next base: position 1,511 of record CAMAWF010000085.1, on the reverse strand, counting down.
GTCACGCGCAAATTTTCTGCGGAATTGGTCGCGCTGACGCCGGACGTCATCCTGACCGGTGGCAGCTCGAACGTGGCGCCGCTGTTGGAGGCAACCCGCACGTTGCCAATCGTATTCGCCTTTGCCGCTGATCCGGTCGGCGCAGGCTTTGTCGATAGCCTGGCGCGGCCAGGCGGAAACGCCACCGGATTTGTCCAGTTCGAGTACAGCTTGAGCGGAAAATGGCTGGAATTGCTCAAGGAGATCGCACCACGCATAACGCGAGTGGCGGTCCTGAGGGATTCTGCTATTTCAGCTGGCGTCGGCCAGTTCGCCGCAATCCAGTCCGTGGCACCATCGTTTGGAGTCGAGGTGAGCCCGGTCAACGTGCGCGACGCGACCGAAATGGAGCGCGCCATCTCGGCCTTCGCGAACTCCGGCAATGGCGGATTAATCGTGACGGGGAGCGCGTTGGCGAGTGCTCACCGCAAGCTGATCGTTATGCTGGCGGCACGGCGCAAACTGCCCGCGGTCTATTATCATCGCTCCTTCATCGCCAGCGGCGGGCTAATCTCCTATGGGGTCGATGTGGTCGACCAGTACCGCCGAGCGGCCAGCTACGTTGATCGAATCCTCAAGGGGGAGAAGCCCGCCGATCTGCCGGTACAGGCGCCGACCAAGTATGAACTGGTGATCAATCTGAAAACGGCGAAGGCGCTCGGCCTCGCCGTTCCACCATCGCTGCTCGCCCGCGCCGACGAAGTGATCGAATAACGTTTGCGATGTCCGGGTTTGGCACTTCTCGGACATGGCGACGGAGCTGACGGATGTCTGCTGTTGGATGAAGTGCGGACTCAGCGAGAACACGCCGCTACGGCAGTTCATTCCCGATGTAGAAATGCAAAAGGGGCCTGGGTGGAACCAGGCCCCTTGCCCTCTTAAGAAGGAGATGTTTGAGCGCGGTTGGCGACTCTCTCCTCGATCCAGGCTTCCACTTCTTCCGCGACCCAAGCGACCCTGCAAGCTCCGAGCGTGACACGTTTTGGAAAACGTGGAGGCTCTTTCTTTTCGAGCCGCGCGATGTGCGCGGGGCAGTAGGGGATACCGTAAACCGATTTGAGTTCCTTCTTCGATACGAGCTTCCGTGTCATCGCAAGTCCCTCCTGAAAGGAACGTTGCAACGCCCCGGTTAGCCCTGGGCGAGAGAGAACATACGCCTAAATGGCTTACGTCTCAACGTGCACATAGCTGCGCATTGCATAGCGAAAGGGATCAGGCGGCGATCTTCGCGCGGTCTGTGATTAGTGCGACGACGTGACGTTCGTAGTTCTCCATGGCACTGCGCATTTCGGGCATGTACGTGTGGCGCTGGTAGATGCCGACGATGCCGGCTTGCGTGCCGGATATGTGGTTGAGGAGCTTTTCGGTCACGTGGACCGGCGTGCCGATCGCGGCATGCATGGTCGCGAACGTGCGGCGAAGGTCATGCAGCACCCAGTTCTCTACGCCATCCTCAAGCTCTTTGCGGAACT
>CAMAWF010000084.1 GCA_945861895.1 Rhizobium sp. Q54 | reverse complement strand
ACCGCCCAGAACCTCCGGAAACTGGCGAAACTGATACCGATACCGAACCTGAAACCAGCCTGACAGTACATCGGGCCGCCGGTCTAGCGCGCCGTCAACCTCGCGACGCGATCCGCCTCGATTTATTGCCGGACTTTTTCAACAAAATCCGGCCAAAGCGGTCACTTTCGTAAGATTGCCGATTGAACGCCTTGATCTGGCGAAGGCCCTGCAGATTATCCACCAGTAGCGTGTTCATGGCGCTGGACGTATGCTTCTGGTTGCGGAATCGCTGATGTGCGGTAATTGTGAATATGACCCAGCCGATGATCAGCAGCGGCAATGGAATGAGCGTCATCGACGCCAGAGTTGGGTTTTTTGAGAATAAGATGATCAGAGCGATTACGATGCTGAGAGCTGCGACCAGGCCTTGCTCGCTGCCTTCGATGAGCAGCCGTTCGACTGCCGCGATGTCGTCGAGAATTCGCGTAATGAGGTCGCCGGACGCCCGTCTATCGAAATAGGACAGCGGCAGCTTTTGCAAACGCGCATACACCTCGCGCCGCATGTCGTATATGACGTTTTGCTCAAAGACATTGTTGATCAAGCCGCGGAGAGCTTGAAACAGGTCGCGGAATAAGAAGATCGCGAGCAGTGCCAGTACGGTTGGCAGAAGATTCTCAATCTTCTTTCCGCTTATAACGTCGTCTATCAAGTACTGCGTCAGTTGCGGAAATGCAAAAGCGAATCCGAGCGAGAGGATCGCGAAAGTGATATTGGCGGCCGCTCTCCATTTGTATGGGCGCAAGAATACCGCAGCGCGCCCCAATGTCTCGATTGTCGTCAACGGCTTGATATTGAGGGCAGAAGCTTCATAGCTTCCGGCAGCTTTTCGTTCGGGGGAGCGGCTCATTGTTAAGCGCAGGAGGTACCAAAGGGCTCGTTGCAAAATGTCCATCCTGCTGCTTCTCATTCGTCTGCGACTTGGCGCGCCCACGCTCCTGGGTCGTCCGGATTCAACGGCGCTTTCATCTTGAGTCGCTCAATCATCTCCAAATTGAGCGCTGGGAAGCTTGCAGGCGGTACGTACAATGTCGATGAAACTGAGATGTGCACACTCCCGAGCTGCAACAGAGGGGCCCGTTGAACACGTGACTGTTGTGCCGGGTCAGGCGATGCTTCATAGACAACAATCTCGTGTTCCGGGCTGTAAAACTGCGATAAATATTCAATCAACACATGGAGCCGGCGATTGTCTTCCGACGGCGGCCAGCTCGCTTCACCCAACACGCCCACCTGAAGCAGGATCAACGCTGCTGCGGGCTCGAACTTGATGCGGTGGATGAGGAACGAGGTTGCCTCGTAGGTCTGACAGCCGGACGCCCCCGGATCGATACTCAGGTCCGCGAACATCTGATCTTAGCAGGATATGCCGGCCAGCATTCGAGCACGAAATCCGTCGCGTTTCGCTCGCTTGATCGCCTCGTGACCGGCAAAGGCATAGAAGCCGGGGTGACCGTAGAACGCGACGCAGAGATCAGACGACTTTTTCAGCCAGTCCAGAATCTCATTGATGATGGCTTCATATATTTCGAAACGAGGCTTGCCGAGTTCGTAGAAATGTACCAGCGATTCCGCGGATGGATTTAACTGCTCAATCCAGGCGGCTGTGCGAGAATCGGCAACAAGATAAAGCACTTTCGAAGCGCGTTCGATGCACGTCCGCGACTCAATCGTGATATCCAGCGCCGCACGCATTCCAGTACCAACGATGACCAAAGATGCAGTCTGCATGTTCTGAATGTACTTTTGCTTTCTTGAGCCACCAAGACGCGGCACCTCATACTTCGGCGGTTATTCCACAGCGCCATGATCCACCGCCAAACTATCTATGGTCCGCCCCGGGACTGCAAGCGCAATTGGTCTGAGTGCATCCTGTTGTTCCTACTCAAAACTCCGAAGCCAAGAAATTCTGGGGTTTTTCGGCATTGATGCCGCAGCAATGCATCTGCACGATGGAATATAACCCCGTGTGTGGGCGAGCGCGAGATGGTAACGAGGTCACGTACTCTAACCCTTGTCGGGCACGATGCGCCGGCGCGACCGTGACCAAGCGGGGTGCGTGCTAAGCATTCAGGAACATCAGCTTAAGACACTGCCTCAGCGAAGCGTTCCGCATGTATCAGGCGTGTTTGATAATGCCAGGGAAACCCTAGTTGCCTCTCGTTCCAACTGCTCCACCACTCCTTAAGCTTTGGCAACAGCGGCCTGTCGCAACTAAGACTGCGCATACACTGGATATCTGGCTCAGAACTTCTAAATTCCTTTTTTCTTATTCTCTTCGCCCTCTTTCCACTCGGCGCGTAGCTGTTCATCGTAGAGACTTGTCCAGTAATCAATAACACCCTCTCCAAAGCGCAGTTGAATACGGTCGTTAAGCCAATAGCACTCGCTGTGGCGGTCAGCGGAACAGTTAGCGCCCAAAGGGGCAAACTCGCTTCTAATCTTCGCGAAGACTTCCTCCCGGGCGGCTTCGCTCTTGAATTGAAATAACACGCCCCACACCTGGCCCATATCGGTCGCGAACAGATGTAAGTTGGTCCTATCCTTTAAGCCGCAAGAGAAAATTGGGTTTCCTATCTTGGTCACGCACTGCGTTTCAAGCATCTTTTGGGCATCACTAAGCGTGATCCCGGGGGCGAATCCGCGCAGGTCTCTTTTTTGAGCGAGAGCGTGGGACCAAGTGAATAAGGTGACGACGAAGCCGACGACAACCACCGCTCGTATCACATCAAGCATGGTCTTCTCTCGGGAGAGGTCGTAGTTCTATCGCACAGCGCCCACCATCTCACCTCGTACTGCGTAAGTGGGTGAGATAACTCGGACCCCTGTCATAGGAAACGTTCGAGATGCGCCACTTTCCCTCCTCACGAACGAGATTGACGAAGGCCCGTCGCGGCTTCTCATTCATAGTAAAACCGACGATCACTTCTGTAGTCCCATGGGGCGTGGGAGCGAATGAGATGTCTCCAAGAGTTATCTTGTCTGACGGAAACCAGCCCAAACCGAAAAGTACGCTGAACTTAGCACCATAAATTTTGGGCCGCGCCTTTTTCGGCGCCAGCCATAGCTCACGAATTTCTCGCGTGAAAAGAGCTTCGGATTCGTTCTTAGTCATCCTACCGCGGCGTGCGTATACGTCGCGCACGAACAAAACTGGATCGTCCGAGGGCTGAGCAACGACATAGCGAACCGATATCGGAACGGCCACCGTTGCAATCAGTACGCTGAAAAAATTTCGCCGATTCATGCCACTATCCTGGCGGCCCTGCACTTAATCCGAGTCGGCACTATATCGAATAGCGTAGTGGAATTCTCCGCTATTGTTTCGGCCACTCAGCTCACCTTGACCGAACGCTTCCCAGGTTGCGCTAACATTGATCGCGCATCCGGGAAACCGCCGACAAAGTTCCTCGAAGACTGGGTATGGAAAGTCGAAAGCACTTTGAAATGAAATTTCCAAGCCATTTTCTACTCGTCGCGTAATGATTGAATCTGCGTCCCACTTGGAATTCCAATGGTCCATGCGCCATTCGTAATAACTCGCGTATCCATACCTTCGCTCCAATTCTTTCCGCACATCGGGTGGGCTAGCTCCACTGCCGAATCCGTCCGGCGCATGTTCACCAAGTTCTTTTGGCATTGGAATAAGTCGATCAAATGGCTGCCCCGTGTCGAATAGCTCTTCGATCACGTCAACCTGTTCAGCAGGCCCGCTCACGTTTACGCGCACGAACGTCCAATTCGGCATATTGAGGTCTGGCCGCTAATCTTTTGGCCTCTCTATAGCCTCTTTCATAATGAGAAAGCGATCCGCGCTCACAATGCTGTGCCGAGATAGGCCTCGATCACCCGCGGATTGTAAGCCAGCTCCCGGGCTGTGCCTGACAGGGCAAGGGTACCACCCTCTAATACATGAGCCCGATCACAAATCTCGAGTCCAAGCCACGCCATCTGTTCGACGAGGAGGATCGTAAGCCCGCGCGACTTCAGCTTGACAAATGCATCAAAAATCGACCGCACCATAATTGGTGCAAGGCCAAGCGAAGGCTCGTCGAGCAGCAGGAGTTGGGGCCGGCTTACGAGCGCGCGGGCAATCGCAACCATCTGCTGCTCGCCTCCGCTCAAGAGCCCCGCCGGCTGTTCGAGACGCTCGCGCACACGCGGGAACAATTCAAAGATTTCATCGAGGCTGTCGACAAATTCGCTGCGCTTGCCGCTGCGCAAACGCCGATATGCGCCAAGTTCCAGATTCTCCCGCACCGTATGTTCAGGAAACAGTTGCCGGCCCTCAGGCACGAGCGCAAGTCCGAGATTGGCGATCTCGTGGGCAGCCGCATTGCGGATACTCTTGCCGTCGAATCTGATGTCGCCATTCGTTGAGCGCAGCAAACCCACTATGCTTCGCAAGGTCGTGGTCTTGCCCGCGCCGTTGCTGCCGAGAATGGTGACGATTTCGCCGCGCTCCACGGTAAAGGAAACGCCCCTGACCACCTCAAGTTCGCCGTAGGCGACATGAATATCCTGGACCTCAAGCAGCGGCATGGGAAGGGCCCAGATACGCCGCAATGACTCGCTGATCTCGTCGGATGTCGGACGGCAGGCCATCCGCGATCACCGCGCCATGGTCGAGTACCGTGATTCGGTCGGAGACATTCAGGACAAGCTCCATATGATGTTCAACGAGGAGGATCGTCATGCCGATCTCCCTGAGTTTGCGGATCACCACGGCCAATGCGCGGATTTCTTCGCCGACCAATCCCGCCGCGGGCTCGTCGAGCAGCAATATTCGAGGGCGGACAGCCAGCGCACGCGCGATCTCGACGAGACGGCGGTGACCATAGGCCAGCGCATTCGCGGGCATGTTTTCGAGATGCGCGATACCAAGAACGCGCAGCAGGTTCCTGGCTTCCGCCAATCGACGGGCGGCTTCCCCTCGGGCGCGAAGCGACTTGATCGCCGTATGCCACACTCCGCCGCGCGAATGGCGGGCGAGGCCGATCAGGACATGCTCGATGACCGTCATGTCGCCGAACAGCTTCAACGTCTGGAATGTGCGAACGATCCCCTGCCGTGCGGCTTCATGCATCGAACCGATACCGGCATCGACGCCGTCGACGATGATGCGTCCGCTGTTCGCCCGGTAAGTGCCGGAAATGATGTTGATGAGCGTCGTCTTTCCCGCGCCATTGGGACCGATGAGGGCATGAATCGATCCGGGCTCGATGTGGAAGCTCACGTCGGACAATGCCGCCAGTCCGCCGAATGAGCGCGAGACGCGCTCGACCCGCAACGAAACTCCCGAGTTGACGGGCAGACTCGTCACCGCGCCGTCATTTAAGAGTTCCGGCTGCTCGTGACCTGGCGCGCGCGATTTGCGCGAAGAGGTGACAAGCCCCATCACGCCATTCGGAAGATAATAAAGCGTGAGCAGAACGAGACACGCGTAAACGATGAGACGATATTTGTCGAAGTCATGCAGCATTTCCGGCAGCAAGGTGAGGACGGCTGCTCCGACAACGGGGCCAAGCATGGTACCCGCCCCGCCGAACAGCACCGCCAGCAAGAAGAATACGGAGCTGAAAAATTGGAAATTGTCTGGATTGATGTAGTTCTGCTGGTGCGCAAAAAGAGCGCCGCCGAACCCGGCAAATGCCGCACTGATGACAAAGACGATGACTTTCAGGCGATAGACATCGATTCCCACCGAGGCAAGAGCGATTTCGCTATGCTTGACGGCACGAAGGCGCAGGCCGAATTGGGAGGCGATCAAGCGCTGTTGGAGCGCCAGGCTGGCCACGAACAATGCAAATACGATGTAGTAGAATTCTCTCGTGTCGAGCCGAAGCGATCCAATTTGTGGCTTTGGCACCGACGAAATGCCAAGATCGCCGCCGGTCACGGAAACCCATTCTTGCAGAATTTTCCAGATGACCCAGCCGAAGGCGATCGTCACCATCGCCAGGTACGGTCCACGAACCCGAAGTGCTGGAACCGCAAGGACGACACCGGACAAGGCGGCGACAACTGTACCGCACGCGACACCGAGCCAGATGTGCAGGCCGGTTTCGGCAAAGACGGGAATTGTTGCCAACGCCTTCGTTAATAACGCCGTGGTATAGGCGCCCATCGCCATGAGCGCGGCATGGCCGAGAGAAAACTGACCAGCGTAACCGGCCAAGATGTTCAATCCGATCGCGACGATACTGTAAATGAAAACGATCACGCCGAGATACGCGTAATAGGTGCCGCTGGTGACCAGCGGGACCGCCGCTAGCGCCGCGACTGCAAGAGCTGCCAGCCAAGCGCGCGGCCCGCGCATCAGACACGCTCCTCTTGCCGTCGGCCGAATACGCCTTCCGGCTTCAAGAAAAGCGCGAGGATCATCAGAGAGAAACCGAGAATGTCCCGAATGCCGGTGTAGAGATACCCGGAAACGAGGGCTTCAAACGCTCCGTACATAAGACCGCAGATCAAGATGCCGCGCGGCGCGGCCAGTCCCGCGATGATCGCAATGGCGAACGCCTTGAGCCCGAGCACGGTGCCCATCTGCGGCTCGGCCAGAGTCAGCGGCACGACGAGAAATCCGGCGATCCCGGCCAAGGCGGAAGCCATCGCATAGGACAGCGCCTGGATGCGGCGGGTATTGATGCCCATCAGGCCGCTGACATCGCCGCTATGGGCAACCGCACGAAAGGCCTTTCCGAGCAACGTCCTGCGATAGAACACATCAAGGGCAAGGAACATCACGCACGCAACGAGGATGATCAGCAGTTGCTGCGGCAGTATCGACACCTGTCCGATATAGATTGCATCCTTGCCGATAAATGGCGGTACCGGTGTGGGATTGCGACCCCAAATGATTTCGGCGAGATCGATCATCAAAAACCCGACAGCGAGCGTACTCATCACCCAGACGTCGCTGCCGGCGCGCAGGAACGGAAAAACTGAAAAGCGTTCCGCGACCACGCCGAGCGCAAAGAGGACCAGTGTAACGATTGGCAAGACGAAAAGCGGATTCAGCCCGTATTCGACGTGAAGGGAGTAAGTCAGCATACCTCCGAGCATGACCCACATGCCCAACGCAAAATTGAGCACCTTCGTCGTCATGAACGTCAGGCTGTATCCAACTGCGATCAGACCGTATATCGCGCCGGTCGCAATTCCACTGAGTGTGATCTGCAGAAAAAAATACATGGCCAAGCGGATTACGAATTTGAAAATGGTAAAACGGCTAAAAACAATGCGGGTCCACGTTTGCGCGCGGGCCCGCCGTTGCCCCCCGGATTAGAGGAGTTTCATGGTTGCCTTGTCGATATACTTCTTCGTCTTTGCGTCGATCTCGACGTAAGGGCCCTTGCTGTCGAACTTGACCTCAAGAAGCTTGCCGTTTGTCCAACGCGTCATGATCATATCCTCCTCGGTAACCGCATTGTGCCGGTCACGAGTGAAGACTGGGCGCTTGAAATGCTTGACCAGCCCATTGAACTCCGGGATTTTCTCTAGCCCGTCCCGGATTTGTTTGGGCTCGAGGCCGTTGCGTTCCATCGAGGTCTTGAACAGATAGATCGCGTCATAGGCGCCCACCGCGAACACGGCGGCGCTCATGCCCTCATTGTAACGCCGTTGATACTCATTGATGAATGCCATCCGCTCGGGCGATTGCGGACCATCGATCGTAACCGTCGTGCTGGTTAGAACGCCCTCAGCTGCATCCCCAGCGGCCTTCCAGAAAGCCGGGCCAGCGATGCCCCATGCGGATACATATGGAGTGCCGTCCTTCAGCTTTTCCTTCGTCTTCACCACGAACGTGTTCTCGCGAACGAGGGCGTAATTGAGAATACTCTGCGCGCCCGCGTTCTGCAGCTTGATGACCTGTGGCGTCATGTCGGTATCATTGTTATCGAACGTCTCGTCCGTAACCGGCGAGAGGCCATTCTCCTTAAGCCGACGCTGCAGCTCGCCACGGCCGGTGACGCCCCAGCCGCCGGTCCAGGTGAGCAGACCGATCTTTTTGTGGCCGAATTTCTTGGTCATCGTATCGACCATGAAATTCGCTTGACCGGTTCCGTACATGCCGACGCGGAACAGGTAATTGTCTCGACCATTCTTCTTCGCATCGTTCTCGGTGATTTCCGTCGCATCCGTGGCCGGGCAGATGACCGGAACCTTGAGCGTGTCGTTCACGATCGGCGCGACAGCCAGCATCGAGGCGCTGTTGGTAGCCCCGACTATGCCGACGACCTTTTCACGTTCGACCAGCTCCCGATATTGGGCCACGGTCTTCACCGGATTGTGCTCATCGTCGCGGGCCACGAGAACGAGCTTGCGTCCCTTGATCCCGCCTTTTGCGTTGATTTCGTCGATAGCGATCTCAGAGCCACGCTTGATTTCGATGCCGACGAATGACGCAGGTCCGCTCAGCGCGCCGGCGAATCCGATCTTGATCGGCTCCTGCGCTTGAGCGCTACCCATTGCTGCAAAAATCACTGCCGCGGCGGCGGCAGCAATCTGTGATACGAATGTCTTGTCACTCATATTAACCTCCGTACTGTTGAATGTGTTCACTTCTCCTCCGCCTTCAGCCATTTCTTTGCTGTCCTGAGACAGCTGTCGCCGCCCCGAAATTCTCAAATGGCGGTTTCTTGTCTGCCCACGGCCGCGCGGCCTCGAATGCCGCCGCCGCGCGCAGGATGTCCGTCTCGCGAAGCGCCTTCGCCACGATGTGCAAGCCGACCGGAAGCCCCGCGCGCGTGAATCCGGCGGGTATCGATGCTGCCGGCAGCCCGCACAGAGTGAACGGATAGGTGTAGGCGACCCACGAAATGATATTCTCGCCGTCGAGCTCGACGGGAACGTCGCGTCCGACGTCGAACGCCGCTGTTGGCAGCGTCGGCGTCATCAACAGGTCGAACTTCTCAAGGAATTGGCGAACTCTTTCGCGGAACTCGTAGCGGGCGAATACGCGCCCGTAATATTGGTCGATTGTCTGGTCGAGAGCCCTGTCCAGCACGCCAGCCACCGCCGGATCGATGAACTCGCGTTGTTCGGCAAGCGGTTTCTTCAGCCGCGTGCCGACACCGGCATAGAACTCGGCCATCCACAGATCGATCGGATTATCGAACACTTTCTCGACGAGATCGACGGTGCAACCGAGGCTTTCGAATACGCGTACGGCTTCGCCGACGATCTCGACCACTTCCCGGTTCGGACGAGCGTAGCCCAGGGTGGGACTCCAGGCAATTCGCAATCCCCTCGGCGATTGTTCGCAAGCGCCGAGATAATCTGGGACGTTGGCGGCAACACTCGCCGGGTCGCGGGCATCGAAGCCGGAAATGGCCGTAAGCAGTAAAGCTGCGTCGCGCACGGTCCGCGCCATCGGGCCGACATGCGCAAGCGTTGGGGTTGCCGGTGTAGGGAAAACCGGCACGCGACCGAAATGTGTCTTGATTCCAAACAACCCGCAGAAAGAGGAGGGAATACGGATCGAACCGCCGCCATCCGTTCCAAGCGCAATGGGCGTGATCCCGGCCGCGACGCTGGCGCCCGCGCCTGCGGAGGAGCCGCCGGTCGTCTTTGCCAGGTTCCACGGGTTGCGCGTTGCCCCTGTGAGTGGACTGTTGCTCGATCCCTTGCAGCCGAATTCCGTGGTCGTGGTCTTGCCGACGATGGCGGCGCCTTGCGCCTTCACGCGCTCTGAGGCAGGAGAATCCACAGGCGCCACGAAATCGGCAAGCGTTCGCGAGCCGGAGGTGAATCGCACGCCTTTGACCGCGATGAGATCCTTGATCGATAGCGGAAGCCCAGTGAGCAAACCGTCGTCTTCACCGGCCATGACCGCCTTCTCGGCTTTGCGCGCCGCATCCATCGCAAGCTCGGGTGTCACCGTGACGAAAGCATTGAGTACGGGTTGCGATGCCTCAATCCGTCGCAGCGTGCTCTCCATGAGCGCGACAGGCGACACTTGCTTCGTCCGGATCAGACGACGCATGTCGAGTGCGGTCATGAAGCTGAAGTCGTCCAACATGCTCTGCCCAAATTGCTTTGACTGCGCCGGCTTCTCGCCCTGGCGTTCGTGGGAAGAATTGGCGGCAACGGCCATGATCAGGTTCCTTCCGCGCGATCAATCGAGGAAGGCAACGGCCCGCACGGGCGAACCGCTGCCGTTGCAGATGTGCAAGGGAAGCCCTGAAAATTCGAACTCGCCTTTACCGATTAGCTTCTCGAGATTGCAGAGCCATTCGTAATGCGTGATGCCGCGATCGCGGCAAACGCGATGGTTGGGAAAGAGATTGTGGTTTGGCCTGTCGGTTGATGGACCCTCGACGCCATGCACGCGCGAACGATCGGCGAGCCAATGAGTTGCTTCGGCGGTAATGCCGGGGTTCGACCACACTACCTTGTCGGTGGGGTAATGCCGCTTATGCAGACCGGTGCAGATCAGAACAATGTGTCCATCGATCTTGACCTGCGCTTTTTTTTCTGCGTCCTCGAAATCTTTCGTGTGCATGTCGCCGAGATCGGGAATATGCCGAAGATCGAGGCAGATTGCCTTGCCAGTGAACATATCGAGAGGCATTTGGTCGATCGGCGCTCCGCCGCGCTTGACGTGGCAAAACGCATCCACATGCGTGCCGACGTGATCCATCATGGCAAGAAATGTCGTGCACCCGCCAAGCGGGTCCTCGGGCGTGCCATTGCCCCAGGTTTCCATTTCATCGTGCGTGAATTGGGGAAGGATGACCGGCCGGGGAAAAAATTTATGCGCCGGCATGTTGTTGGTGAGCGGAACCGACAAATCGACAATGACGCGCGCCATGGCAAGCACCTGAATCCGTTTAATTTCTGTCCGCCTGAGGACTCGGAAACAAACATCGTGTCATTATGCACCCGGCTTGTTTTCGCGGGCTTCTAAAGCTGCATTGGCCGACCCGGAGGTCTAACGCAACAAGCGCCCGTCATTTCATATGCGTTCCGACCTGTGCTGACCGGGTCCTTATTTTTCAAAGTCTAAGCGCTGATGGGCCCTGGAACCAATATTGATAATGTGGACCAATCATGCCGAAAATGGTATGAATATTGCTCTATTTATTCAGATTGGCGCCTAAATGCGTGCAGCCGGGGCGATCAATGCCGGGTAGGAGTAGATGGCGATAAATCTGAGGCAGCTTCAGTACTTCGTCGAGGTCAGCGAGCTTGAGAGCATCACCAAGGCGGCAGAACGTCTCCATGTTGCCCAACCGGCGCTGAGCCGTCACATGCGCTCGCTCGAACGCAACCTAGGGGTCCGGCTTTTTGCGCGAGACGGCCGCGGCATCATTTTGACGAATGCCGGTATCGTCTTTCGTGACCGGGTACGAACCGTTCTTCGCGAACTCGACCGCGCTCAGCTCGAGGTCAAGGCGTTGTCACGCTCGCCCGGCGGCCGCATCGATTTCGGAATGCCGCTCTCAATCAGCCAGGCGCTGACGCGGGTTCTGGTCCAACGTGTTCACGAAGAACTACCGGACGTATCGCTACGCGTTATCGACGGCTGGACCGGTTTCATCATCGAATGGTTGCTGCGCGGCCGGCTCGACCTCGGAGTGATCTACGATTACACGTTAAAGAGCGACATGTTGCGAACCGAGCCGTTGGCGGCGGAAGAACATTTTCTGGTTTGCGCATGCGGTGACCCGCTTGCGAAGCGTCAATCGATCGCGCTCGCGGAGGTGGCGGAATTGCCGCTTGCCCTTCCGAGTCGAGAACACGGCTTGCGGGTTGCCGTCGAACAGATCATGCAAACGATTGGCAGAGAACCGCGAATCCACATTGAGCTCGAGTCAATCGTCGGCCTCAGGCAATTCGTCCAGGCGGGCGGCGTTTACACGATCCTGCCGCGCGGCGAAATCGGAGAAGAGCTCGCCGCCCGCCGGGCCAAAATCATTCGAATTGTGGATCCACCGGTACACAGGACGCTGTTCGTCGCATGGTCGAACGAACGGCCGATAACACCGCAAATGAAAACCGTCCTTGAGATTGCCAAGGACGAGACGGCCCATATCATCAAGAAGGGCTTATGGGCGACCAAGTTTCTCGGCAGGCAGTGAGCAAGGCACTCAAGCCGATTCCCTCGCCAGCCAGGCAGAGCGGTCTCTGAAGATTTTCACTACAATGCCGCTTCGATGGCTGAAGAAAAAGCCCCCAGTTCGGGGGCCTTCTTACCAGCGTCATTTGTATTTTAGCTCCGGTAAACCGATGCATTTTACTCTGGCGTTGACAGGTTAAGCCTTTGATATTTCGCCATGCAGGCTGTGAGCTTCCCGCGCTATCGACAAGTAAAACTTGCGAACGTGACAACGCCAACTGAGACGCTACCCGTAATGGGCCTAGCTCGCTTTCGCGATTTGCCGAGCGGCCATAATTTTTCCGCGCCAATGGGCTCCTGCCGTGATGGGCGCGTAGCGGGCGGGGTTCTGCGGGCTCATACAGCTTTCGAGGCAGCGGACCTCGACGTCGTGATTCGGCGTGAAGAAGAATGCAACAGACATTCTGTCCACGTTGCTTCGGACTTCCTCGGGTGGATTGACCACCCGATGCAGGGTGGAGACCCATTTGTCGTTGGTCCAGCGCATCAGGAGATCGCCGATATTGATGACGAAGCCATCGTCGATCAGCGGCACGGGCGCCCAATCGCCGCCGCGACGCAGCACCTCGAGCCCGCCCGGGGTATTTTCGCCTTTGAGGATGGTGAATGCGCCGTAATCGGAATGCGCGCCGGCGCGGAGCTGACCTGGTTCCGGCGGCTGGTTCTGGGCCGGATAGTAATTGACGCGCATATTGGTGACGTGGCGATCACTGCGCGCGACGAAGAAATTTTCATCGAGATCGAGCGCAAGCGCAAAGATGCGCATCAGACGCGAGGAGAGGGCCTCCATCGCGCGCCAGTAATTGCCGACAGCCTCGCGAAACTCCGGCATCCCCTCGGGCCATAGATTGGGATAACCGTGGACCGGGCCGAAGCCTTCGGTCCAGTACGGATCGTCGTTCGTTTGCATCGGCCCGAAGCCGAAACTTTCCATCAGATCGGGAGGCGCCTGCTTGCCGGTTGTAAGACCGAGGCTTTGTCCTGCTAGGCTGTTGTAGCCACGGCTGATGCCGGGTCCTGGTCGCTTGATGCGCAACTTCTCCGCGATCGGACGCGCGAAGAACGCGCGTCCGTCGGCGAAAATGGTGCGGATCGTCTCATT
>CAMAWF010000083.1 GCA_945861895.1 Rhizobium sp. Q54 | reverse complement strand
GTCCTCCCAGCGCCGATCCTCGTTCGTGACCTCGCCATGGCCATCGGAGAAATCGTCAACGACACGGTTGAAGAAAGAGAGACGATCGAGGAAGTGGCTCATTTTTCTGTCTCCTTCACCGGGCAGGCGACGTTGCTGGAGCAAGCGGTGCGGCGGGAGCGGATGGCGGCCTCCGCTCGATGTCGTAGAGCAGCCCGCCGCGGCGCGTGTAGTAGTACCAAGTGATGGCAAGGCAGCTGACGTAGAACACGAAGAAGGCATAGAGCGCCGCTTCGACGCCACCGGTCATCGCAATCGACGTGCCGTAGCTCTTTGGGATGAAGAAGCCGCCGTAAGCGCCGATGGCTGATGAGAACCCGATGATCGCAGCCGACTCTTTGTCCGCATGCCGCACCTGTTCGCTTGCCGAAAAGCGCGGTTCGAGGCGCAGCAACTCCTTGCGCATGATTGCCGGGATCATCTGGAAGGTTGACGCATTGCCCACACCGGTCGCGATGAACAGCAGCATGAACATCGCGAAGAAGCCCCAGAAGGCATACGGCTGATCCTTGACGCCGAGGAAATAGAGCACGCCGAGCACGCCGAGCAGCATCACGATAAAGACCCAAAACGTCACCCGCCCGCCGCCATACTTGTCGGAGACCCAGCCGGTCATGATGCGCGAGAGCGATCCGACGAGTGGCCCGAGGAACGCAAACGTGAGGGCATCGACGGCAGGGAACTGCGTCTTCATCAGCAGCGGAAAACCCGCCGAATATCCGATGAAGGAGCCGAATGTGCCGATGTAGAGCCAGCACATGATCCAGTTGTGCTTGCGCTGGAAGATCACGGCCTGTTCGGCGAACGAGGCCTTGGCTGAGGCGATATCGTTCATGCCGAACCAGGCGGCGAAAGCGGAGGCCGCGATGAAGGGAACCCAAATGAAGCCGGCATTTTGCAGCCACATCTGCGAGGTCTTGCCGCCCTCAACCACGGTCTGCGGCTCACCGCCAAGCCAGCTGAAGACGCCGATCGTGATAATAAGCGGAACGACGAACTGGACCACGCTGACGCCGAGATTGCCGAAGCCGGCATTGAAAGCGAGCGCGTTGCCCTTTTCCGCCTTGGGGAAAAAGAAGCTGATGTTGCTCATTGACGAGGCAAAGTTGCCGCCGCCGAAGCCGCACAGCAGCGCGAGCCCAAGGAAAATGAAATACGGTGTGTTGGGATTCTGCACCGCCAGCCCGATGCCGATCGCCGGAATCATCAGTGACCAGGTCGCCAGCGTCGTCCACAGCCGCCCGCCGAAGATCGGAATCATGAACGAGTAGAAGATGCGCAGCGTGGCGCCAGCGAGGCCCGGCAATGCCGCGAGCCAGAACAATTGATCGGTGGTAAATTTGAAGCCGACCGCCGGCAGCTTGGCGACGACGATCGACCAGACCATCCACACTGCAAATGACAGCAAGAGCGCGGGGATCGAAATCCAAAGATTGCGCAGCGCGAGCGCGCGCCCCTTCTCCTTCCAGAACACCGGATCCTCCGGCCGCCAGTCGGCGATGACCTGCGGCCCAAGCACGCCTTCGTGTTTCTCCTCGTGGATCGGCTGCATCTCCGGCAGCTCCGGCAGCTTGCGCCGCTCCAGCGCCGCCACTCCACTTTCCATGTGCCGAATAGCGATGTGCATCCATGTCAGCGCCATTGCCGACAATGCAAACAGCAGCATGAAGCAGCTCGTCCACACACCGGTCAGGTCATTGAGTGCGCCGAAGGCGATCGGCAGCACGAATCCTCCGAGCCCACCGATCATGCCGACGAGGCCGCCGACCGCGCCGACGCTGTTCGGATAGTAGACCGGGATGTGCTTGTAGACCGCCGCCTTGCCCAGACTCATGAAGAAACCAAGTACAAAGATGAGCACGATGAAGCCGACAATCCCAATCTCAAAATGGAAGCTGATCGGCCCTTGGATACCCTTCACGATATAGTCGGTCGGCGGATAGGACAGAATGAACGTGCAAACGACCGAGACAAGAAACGTCCAGTACATGATGCGGCGCGCGCCGTACCTGTCGGAGAGATGACCGCCATAAGCACGGAAAATGCTCGCCGGGATCGAGTACGCAGCGCCGATCATACCGGCCGTGATAATGTCGAGACCGTAAACGCCAATGAGGTAACGCGGCAGCCATAGCGACAACGCAACGAAGGCGCCGAATACAAAGAAATAGTAGAGAGCAAACCGCCATACCTGGACATTCTTGAGCGCATCGAGTTCAAGCCAGGCGCTTTTCGGTTTCTCTCCGCGAGCGCGGCGTTCGCGCAAAACGGGATCGTCTCCGGTGGTGAACCAGAAGACGACCGCCATGACGGCAATGCTGATCGCCCAGACCTGCGCAACCATGTGCCAGCCATAGGCAACGAGCACAAAAGGGGCGATGAATTTGGTAACGGCGGCGCCGACGTTGCCGACACCGAAAATACCAAGCGCCGTGCCTTGCTTGTTGATCGGGTACCAGCGCGACACATAGGCAATCCCGACGGCGAACGATCCGCCGGCGATGCCAACGCCGAGCGCGGCGATCAGCGTTTGTTCATAGGTCGTGGCGTAGGTGAGCAGCCAGGTGGCAACCGCCGCCGACAACATCACCGCCGTATAGACCAGGCGGCCGCCATACTGATCGGTCCAGATGCCGAGGATGAGACGGATAAGAGACCCTGTTAGAATTGGCGTGCCGACCAACAGGCCGAACTGGGTTTCGTTGAGGCCAAGATCCTTTTTGATCTGAATGCCGATGATCGAAAAGATCGTCCACACCGCAAAACAAACGGTGAATGCGATCGTCGACATCCACAATGCACTGCCTTGACCCGCCCGTTCACTCAGTCCTCGATCGCGCATAATCGCCCCCGCCCCGCTTTCCGATGCAGCAATGGGAACGAGAAGTACTGAGGTTAGGCCGGCGGATGTTGAGGTAAATCAAAGCGGACGAAGGAAATGACTTTTTGACTACAAAAAAATCCCCTGTGGCTTCGGCCGCGGCCACGGATTGCGTCGATGTCCCGGTCTTCGCCCGCCGAAGCGGGCTTCGCACTCGGGTCCGGCGGGAAACCGGTTGCCAGCCCTGATCAAGTCCGGGGCCGGCTTTTTGGGATCGCGCTCGCATCCAGCCGGCCGGCTCAGAAGGTGGGACCGCCTCGCGATGATTTAATGCCGATGATTTAATGCTTCCGATCGCCAAACCGGAAGGTGGGCATCTGCCCATGGGTCTCCGCCTCAAATTCCGCGCTAATTCCGGGCGATACTCAGCCTCGATCAACTTTCTTATGAGGCAGCCCAGATGCCGCTGATTTGGCCTCCACGCGGGTGGCCGTCTGAAACGGTTTGTTGCCACTCTTTCGCTTGAGAAGCAGACGCGCAAGGACGTCGCCTCGCTAAACTTGTAAGCCCCGAACGACGCCGGCAGGCAGTTGAACGCATTCGGGGGAAGCATGATCTCTCGGATCATCATGCCTGCCGGATAGTCGATCAGCCACATGGAACGCAGCGTTACACTGCTATTGTTCGTGCTGATGAAGATGTGTTGACGCAGGCGATTATTGCGTTGGCATCGCAGTACGGCCGCTACGGCTATCGTCGGATCAAGTCATTGCTGGACCCGGCCGGGATGGATGTTGGCTGCGACCGCGTGCAGCGGATCTGGCACCGTGAGGGGCTGAAAGTACCTAAAAAACAAAGGCTACACGGCAGGCTCTGGCGCAATGGTGGATCCTGCATCCGGCTAAGGCCGGAACGGCGCAAACATGTGTGCAGTTACGACTTTGTGGAGGCCCAGATCCACGATGGACGCAAGCTCAGGCTGATGTCTATAGCGTGACAATATGGATGAGAATGGCGCGGCAATAAGGATGAGAGCCAGCGGCCGTGACGATAGATTGATCGCGCTGAGCCTGGTTTGCGGTCCTGCGATTGCCGTGAGTCAATCGCGACCGAGCCGGGCAAGTTGCAGGTTCAGTCATGTCCGCAATGCCCCGAAAGCGACGGCCGGCCGCCAAAATCTTGCCCATCGCTATGGGCCGATGCTGTTGAAAAACGATTTTGAGGGCTCGGCTGCGCAATATTGATTCAAGGCAAGAGTCGAACGCGCAACATTGATTCAAAGAACCGGTCAAGCCGATTCGATTGTTGCTCGTTAGGCGCTCGTGGTCGACTTTTTCAACAGCATCGGGCCAGCAACGGACATCCTGGTGCAATATGCCGTTAATCAGACCCCTCACGGGACGATTAGGCTAGCATTCCAAATATACTACTTAGCGAGTGCCGAAGCGGCCGGGGCGCGTAGCCAATGCACGGGACAATTTTATCCCATTGCCTCGCTTCCCTCACATGGATATGCGGGCTAAACTCGGCATCACCGGCGCTGCTCGTCGGTTGAAAGCGCCTCACGCAGAACAGCGGCAAACACCGTCAGGGAGAGAAATCATATGCACGTATTGAAAAGCGTGGCCGTCGGCGCTGCGATGACGCTTGGAGCGTTGTCCGCGCAAGCGCAGCAAATCGATTCAATCCGTTGGGGCGTCCCAATGGCTTTCGGCTCGAACCTGGTGGCACTCGGCGACGCCATGCCTTGGGTTGCGCAGAATATCGACGCGGCCTCGGGCGGCCGGATCAAGCTACAAGTGTTCGAACCGGGCAAACTCGTTCCGGCGCTGGCGGTGTTCGACTCGGTCTCCGAAGGCAAGGTCGAGGCCGGCTACACCTGGATGGGCTACGAGGTCGGCAAGGTGCCGGCGGCGGCGCTGTTTGGCGCCGTGCCGTTCGGCATGGAGTCGCCTGAGTTCATGGCGTGGATGTTTTTCGGCGGCGGCAACGAAATGCTGCGCGACTTGTTCAAGCCGCACAACGTCTATCCAATCTTCTGTGGCACGATCAGCCCCGAGGGCGCGGGCTGGTTCCGCAAGGAGATCAACACCGCCGATGATCTCAAGGGCCTGAAGTTCCGCGCCGCGGGATACGGCGGCGACATCTACAAGGAGGTCGGCGCGTCGGTGACCTTGCTGCCGGGTGGCGAGCTGTTCCAGGCGCTGGAGAAGGGCGTGCTCGACGGCACCGAATTCTCGCTGCCGACGGTCGACGAGCAACTCGGCTTCTACAAAGTCGCCAAGTTCTACTATCTGCCGGGCTGGCATCAGCCTTCGACCAACCAGTATCTCTACGTGAACCTGGCGTCCTGGAACAAGCTCTCTCCGGCCACCAAGTCCTTGATCGAAGTTACCTGCACCGCGGCCGTCGCGATCTCGCTCGCCAAGGCCGAGGCGCTGCAGGGCAAGACGCTCGCCTTCTTCGAGAAGGAAGGCGTGCAGGTGAAGCAGGTCAATGCCAACTTGCTCAAGACGTTCCAGGCCGCGACCAAGAAGGTCATGGCCGGAAAATCGGCTGCCAACCCCGAGTTCAAGAAGATCTACGACAGCCAGCTCGCGTTCATGGCGCAGAACCAGAAGTGGAAGGAACTCGGCTACTTGCCGCGCGACTTCAAGTAATCGGTTGAATTGATGTTGCTCACGCAAGTTGCTCCAGGCGGCCCCAAAGCGGGGCCGTCTGGTATTCCTTTGCCCGAGACGCGCCTCTCGCGCGGTATCGACGCGGCCATCGTCTGGATCGGCGAAACGTCGTCATGGATCTGGACATTGTTGATGCTGTTGATCGTCTACCAGGTGGTGCAGCGCTACCTATTTGGGCTGGGCTCGATCAAGTTCGAAGAGGCGCAGTGGCACCTCTTTGCCATCGGCTTCATGCTCGGCATCCCGTTCACCGAAGTCGCCGAGCGCCACGTGCGCATCGACGTATTTGCCGAGCATTGGCCACTCCGGCGGCGATTGTGGTTCGAGTCGTTCGGTCTCCTTGCCTTCCTCATTCCCTTCTCCGTGTTCGTGGCGTGGTGGGCAGTGCCTTATATGCTGCATTCCTGGCAGCTTGGCGAAATCTCTTCGGCGCCCGATGGGCTGCCGTATCGCTATGTGCTGAAAGCCTTCATCGTCGCCACGTTCGTGTTACTCGCCGCCGCCGGCGTGTCGCGTCTATCGCGCGTCGTCGCGGCACTGCGCTTGCCCGGGTGAATCGCGTCTAGCCTTGGTCGTGCCGCTGGCCGGGCGGCTTCCGGAGGGGGAAATGGAAGTCTACGAGCTTCTCGTCGTCATCTTTCTTGTATCGTTCATCCTGCTCCTGTTCACCGGCTATCCGATCGCCTGGATTCTGGGCGGCCTGTCGCTCGTCTTCACCGGTCTCGGCATCTTTCTAAATTCGAATTTCGGCATCGACACCTTCCTGCTGACGCGCTGGGAGAATTTCGCGATCATCGTCGATCGGACTTTCGCCCTGATGTCGAATTGGGTGCTCGTGGCGCTGCCGATGTTCGTCTACATGGGCATCATGCTCGATCGCTCGGGTGTAGCCGAGCTGATGATGACGAATTTCGTACGCGTATTCGGCAAGATGCGCGGCGGTCTCGCCATCACCGTGGTGCTGATGGGCATTTTGCTTGCCGCCTCGACCGGTATTGTCGGCGCCTCGGTCGTGCTGCTGGCGACACTATCGATACCGATCATGATGCGGCAGAATTACTCGAAGGAACTCGCCTCCGGTGTGGTCGCCGCGTCCGGCACGCTAGGCATCCTGATCCCGCCTTCGATCATGCTGGTAATCATGGCTGACCAGCTCTCCATCTCGGTCGGCGATCTGTTCATGGGTGCGATGATCCCGGGCCTGGTGCTCGGAGCATTTTATCTCATCTATGTCATCGTCCTGGCGCAACTGCATCCGAGCAGCATGCCAGCGCCAGCGGATAGCGAAAAACTCACGGCACGCGAGGTCTGGGGCGCGGTGGTCGCAACCGTGCCCACGGCCACGCTCATCGTCGCGGTTCTTGGCACCATCTTCTTCGGCATCGCCACTCCGAGCGAGGCCTCTGGCGTCGGCGCATTCGGCGCCACCTTGCTCGCGGCCGCCAACAAGCGCCTGAACTGGCAGATGATCCGCCAGGTTGGCATCGAGACGTCGCTGACCAGCGCCTTCATCTTCGGAATCTTCCTTGGCGCGACGGCGTTCGCGCTCGTGATGCGATCGCTCGGCGGCGACGAATTCATCGCTCACTTGTTGAAAGGTCTGCCGTTCGGCCCAACCGGAATCGTGATCTTTATCCTGTTCGTGGCCTTTATCGCCGGCTTCTTCCTCGACTGGCTCGAGATCGTGTTGATCATGCTGCCCTTGGTGGCGCCGGTGGTGAAGGACCTCGGCTTCAATCTGATCTGGTTCGTAGTCGTGTTCGCGGTCTGTCTGCAGACCTCGTTCCTGACGCCACCGGTCGGCTTCTCGCTATTCTATCTCAAGGGCGTGCTGCCCAAAGAAATCACGACACGGCATCTTTATATCGGCATCATTCCGTTCGTAATCCTGCAATTATTGGCCGTGGCTGCCACATTCATCTGGCCCGAGCTGGTGCTGTGGCTGCCACGCAAGATGTACGGCTCGGTCGGCTAGTCCGGGCGAAGCGGCCGATGCAAAAGCGACCTCTCGGCAGAAACGGCCCGCTCGTCTCCGATCTTGGGCTCGGCTGCATGGGCATGTCGGGCGGCTAAGGTTTTGCCGACGACAAGGAGAGCATCACCATGATCGAGCAGCATGGCAACGAGATCAGTCTTTCCGTCGACATCGAACTGATCGAGAAGCGCATGCGAAGCTACAACATCGTGCGGCGGCCATCGCAGTCCGTTCCGCCTGGCACGCTTAAGCGCGCGGCCCCGCAGTGCCGATATGTGGTGATGGACGCCGAGGGCCGCGTCGTGCTCGCGGGTCTTTCCCCCACTCGCGGTCGATGCCACGTTCCGGGTGAATTTGAATGGAAGGCTTGCGGCCGGCCGTTACACCGTGCGCGCCGAAATCAACGTAAACGAAAATGCCATGAACGCCGATATCCGGAGAATAGACGTTCTGATTTCGTCCAGGCCGTAAAACATGCTCCGTCAAGCGCACATTTCGCAATCCTTCATTGAGAAAATCTAATCAACTTTTTCCAGTGCGCGGACACACAGATTCGTATCTCAAAAAACTTTCTGCATATTCAGCATGGATTGAAAACTGCCGGCATTATTATTGTCATCCGCCACGTAGTTGATCCGATCAACCGAGCCGTGCTTTATTCGCGTTCTTACCGTTATCCGATTTTGACGCTGTACGCTTCATTTCAAGGGATCGAAGAAGCTTCCTGAGAATCGGCGTCAGTGTTTCGCGCTCGTGTTGCGTAAGCCGATCGGCAATCTGCTTTGCATGAAAAAAATGCTCACCCATTGCTTTTTCGGTCACAGCGCGACCTCGCTTTGTCAACGCAATTCGCGTCGCGCGGCCGTCATCCGGATCCGGATGGCGTACGACCAAACCGAGTTGTTCGGCTCGATCGATGCGGTTGGTCGTCGCGCCCGACGACAGCAGACATGCTTCATAAAGGTCTGTGGGGCGCATTCCGTCCGGTATTCCCGACCGGTACAGCGATGCCAAAAGATCGAACATCTCCCATGTAAGACCTAACTTACCAAGCCACGCATTCACCGCGTCCCTCAGATGAGTGGAAATGCGGAGAATTCTGCCAAGCGTCGCCAAATGATTTACGTCGATTCCAGGCCACTGTTCATTCCACTCCGCAATAAACCGGTCGATGGCATCGGCAGCTTCGTTTTGGCGCATTGCAGGCACCCCATCCTATCTTGACATGAAGATATTATACAATCACGCTCAATGTGAAGCTGGCGATAGACCTGCGTTCGAACGTTTCTTATACGGCTACGGATTTCAAAGGAGATCAACATGTCCGTTCGTCTGAATCGTAGACATCTCATGCAGGGCGCGGCCGCCGTCGGCGTTGCCAATGCATTGTCAGGACGCCACGTTTTCGCGCAAGAACCGAAGACAAAAATCCGCATCGGCGTCGTTCCGCTGATCTCCACCGGGCCGGTCTTCGTCGCCAAGGCCAAGGGCTTTTTCGAGAAGGTCAATCTCGATGTCGAGCTGAAGTATTTCGCCGATGGCGCGCTGGCAATACCCGCGCTCGTTGCGGGCGAACTCGATCTCACTGTGTCGACATTGAATGCCGGCTTGTTCAACGCCATCTCCAAGGGCGCGCCCTACAAGCTCATCCTGGATCGCGGATCGGAGAAGCCTGGATCCGGTTCCATGGCCATTGCGGCGTCGAACGCCATGGTCGAGGCGGGTATGACCAAAGTCGACAAGATGGGTCTGCTTAAGGGCAAACGCATCGCCATCCAGGCGCCAGGCGGCATCGACCAGTATCTGATGGGACTCGGGGCGCAGCGTGCGGGTCTCGACCCGCGCACCGATGTCACGTGGAACAGCGGGCTTGCCTATCCCGATATCGTCAAATCGATGGGCGCTGGACAAGTGGACGCCGCCCAAATACCGCTGCCGCTCGGTTTCCTTGTAGAGAAAAACTCTTTCGGCAAGCTGGTATTCGCCGGTTGGGATATCGAGCCGAATACGCAATTGGCCTGCTGGGCCATGTCAGGCGCTTTTCTACAGGCCAACAAATCGGCGGCCGTGCGGTTTGCCATGGTCCATACCCATGCCGGTCGCCTCTACAACAAGGCCGCCGCGTCGAAGGACCCGGAAACCATCAAGATTATTTCCGAGGCGACCAAAGTGCCGCCAGCATTGATTGAAGCGGCGGCTCCGCGCTGGACCTGGTTCACCGAAAACGGCATGCCGAACATCGAGTCCTGCATGGCGCAAGGAAAATTCTGGAACGAATCCATGAAAATGGTGAGCGCCAACGTCAGCAAGGAACAGATTTTCGATCTGTCGCCGGCCGTGGAAGCGAACGAGCGCTTGAGCAAAAGCAACCCGTTCACATAAGCGCGGGCCTGATCGGTTCCGCCAGATGATTCTTGCCAGCTGAGCGCACACCGATGAGCGCATCCGAGGTTGCGATCGAGTTCAAGGATGTCGGCTTGACGTTTCCTTCGGCGGCGGGAGACGCCGTCGTCGCGCTGGACAATGTGCGCTGCCGCTTCGCCCCGGGAAAGGTCACCGCCATCATCGGGCCGAGCGGCTGCGGCAAGAGCACCTTGTTGCAGATCGCACGCGGATTTCTCGCCCCGACCCGCGGATCGCTCCGCTTCTTCGAAATTTCGAACGCCGCGGGCACCGTGCCGCGCCCGGCAATGTCGATCGTATGGCAGGAGTTCAACCTTTTTCCCTGGCTGACGGTGATGGAGAACGTGACGTTCGGGCTCGAGCTTCGGGGCGTGCCGCGCGCCGAGCGAGATGCGCGCGCCCACAAAGCCATTTCCGCGGTCGATCTCTCCGGGTTCGAAAGCAAATATCCCCGCCAATTGTCCGGCGGCATGAAGCAGCGCGTCGGCATCGCGCGCGCGCTGGTGATGGAACCCGACGTGCTCCTTCTCGACGAGCCATTCGGCGCGCTCGACGCGCAGACGCGGCTCGTGCTGCAGGAACAACTCGCCAGCCTTGTCGAGACCAGCGGCACCACCGCGATCCTCGTCACGCACTCGATCGACGAAGCACTGTTGCTGGCCGACACTATCATTGTGATGACGGCACGCCCCGGCCGCATCGCCGAGGAGATCGACGTCGCGCTGCCGCGCCCGCGCAGCATGGCGACAACGCACGACCCAAATTATGCCGTGCTGTTTGACCGCATCTACGGCCTGCTGCGCGATGAAGTCATGCGTGCAATGGTCATCGAGAGTGGCGGGCAATCATGAGCCAACAGCCACTGGCCGGGCGAGACGAAGCCGTAGACAACGCCGCCGTGGCGCCATTGAGCAATCCGCGCAGGCTTCTCGACAATCCGCGGGTGCTGGGTTGGGGATCGGTGGCGTTGTTTCTTGTGGTCTGGGAAGTCTCCGCGCGGATCGCGGGCGTCTCGCCGCTGTACCTTCCGCGGCCAACGCATATCGTCGTCGCGCTGATCGAGCTGTTCCGCGACGGCGGTCTGACGATCGACCTCGCGGTCACGCTGTACCGGATTTTCGCAGGGTTTGGCCTGGCGCTGGTCGCCGGCACGCTGCTCGGCGTATGGATTGCGACGTCATGGCGCGTGCAGGCGGTCGCCGACATGTTCATCGCCGCATTGTATCCGCTGCCGAAGATCACGTTGATACCGCTCTTGATTATCTGGCTCGGCACCGGTGGGCCGTTCATGCTCACCATCAGCTTCCTCGGTGCTATATTTCCGATTGTCATCAACACCGTGCTCGGCGTGCAGCAATGCGAGCCCGGGCTTGTTCTTGCCGCACGCGATCTCGGAGCCACCCAACAGCAGATCGTGCGGCGGGTATTGATTCCGAGCGCCATCCCCGCGATCTTCGCCGGTGTCAGGCTTGGACTCGGCGTCTCGATCATCCTCGTGGTGGCTGCCGAAATGGTAGTCGGCAAGCTCGGGCTCGGCGCGCGGCTTTATCTGTCGGGACAGATTCTAGAAACCGAACAAGTGTTCGCGGTGCTGATCGTGCTGGCCATTCTCGGAATCATCGTCAGCAAAGGGCAAGACGCGATCGATGTGTGGCTCGGGCGCTGGCGTACCGGCTGACAAATTCTTTAACAAACTTCAGTGGAGAAAACCATGTCGACATCCCAGGCCAAGCCCAATCATTTTTTGAAAGCGGTGCATCCCAGTCCGGATGAGGCATACAAGATGCCTTATGCGCCCGCGATCCACATCGTCGGCGCCTGCGACCTGATGTTCTTGTCCGGCTGCACAGCGTCGAATCTTTATCACCACCATCCGCACCGCGACGAGGAACACATTCATCCACACAGCATCGAAGAACAGACCACGCGGGCAATGGATTGCATCAAGTTGATCCTCGACGAAGTGGGCGCCGGGTTTCAGGACATCGTCAAGATCACGAAATACCTGACCGACATGCGCGATTCCGACGGCATGAACAAGGCGATGAAGCCATATATGGGTGACTGGCAGCCCGCCAGCACGATGGTCTGCATCAACCAGTTGAGTTCTCCCGGCGCGCGGATCGAACTCGACGTCATTGTCGCTATTCCGAAAACCGCCAAATAATGGCGAAACGCTTTTCGCAGAAAAACGCCCCGCGTTGGCGGGCGCGTCTCAACGCCTGAAATTACGCCGGAGCTAATGCGAATGAAGAGATTGCAAGCACGCCGCCGCAGCGGCTCTATTCCAGTTTGTCGGCAACGCGCGTCCACTGCACATTATCGGGCATCGGCTCGGCCTTGCCGTTCACAAAAGCGATCGGTTCGAGACGCTTGCGATTGACCGACAATTCGAAAACATCGAATCGATTGTAGTAACCGACCACATCGTGAAATTGTTTTGGCTCGACACATTGAGCGATGTCAATGTCCTGATAGAGCAATCCTTCCTCCTCGCACAAGGTGTCGCCGATGACTTCGCCGGACGGCCCGATCACCATGGAAACGCCGCGCGGACTCTGCTCCAGCGTTTCGCGTGCGTCCGCTTCCAACCCGCGCAACGCAACGAATACAGATTTATCGAAACAGGCCGAGGCGACGACGTTGAACACTTTGCCTTCAAACGAGTGCGCGCCCGCGCGAATGCGGATCGCAGCTGCAAGGTCATAGCGCCCGGCTTCATTCGGCGGGCGCGTCGGCCAGACCGGCGGATATGAGGAAACATGAACCTGCTCGCCTTGCGCGATCAGCGTATAGCGCGCGAGCGGATTGGTGTTCTCCCCGCAGATCAGCATTCCGAGCTTGCCGATTGCGGTATCGCAGACCCGCAGACCCGCGCCGTCGCCGTTCGCCCAGACGAGCTTCTCATAGAAGGTCGGCACGAGCTTGCGGTGATGATTGAGGACCGTGCCGTCGGCGCCGATCATGAGATTGGAATTCCACAGACAACCGACGGAAACCGATGCGCGCTCGCTGATGCCGATCGATACGATAATTGCGTTTTCGCGCGCCGCTTCGCATAGCCGCTGAATTTCAGGCCCGCCCGCCTCGATGGAATTCGCGGCGAACCGCTTGAAATAGTCATGATTCTTGATCGGCGCCTGCACCGAGACCCAGACCGGAAAGCCGGGCACGAAAGATTCCGGGAATGCGATCAATTGCGCGCCCGATTTGGCGGCTTCCGCGATCAACGCGACTGCTTTGTCCACGGTCGCGGCCGCATCGAGGAAAACCGGTGCGACGTGCGCGGCGCACGCTTTGAAGTTCGGATACTCGACCATGCTGCTTTACGCCAGGGTTACCGGGACGGAATACGGCGGCGCACCAGCGGCGCGCCGCCGTCAGCATGTTCAAGCCGGCATGGACGACAGATTGAACCGCACCGGCATGTGCTTGACCAGTTCCTCCTTGGGAATCTTCTTCTTCACCTCAAGGCGTCCGTTCTCGACGCGGCTGATGTAGCAGTCGATGATACCGACGTGATCTTCCTTGCGGATCAGCTTGTCGCCCTGCGGAT
>CAMAWF010000082.1 GCA_945861895.1 Rhizobium sp. Q54 | reverse complement strand
TCGCATTCGGTGTCGCCGGGGTTGCGGTCCGGGTGATGCAACATCGCGAGCTTGCGGTAGGCGGCTTTCAATTCCGCGTCGGTGGCGGTGCGCTCGACTTGCAGAATTTCGTAAAAGTCGCGTTTGGACATTTTTTGACGCCCTCAAATCCTCTCGGCGTCATGGCCGGACTTGATCCGGCCATCCATCGCGTCTTCAAAAAAGATGCGCCCCCGGGTCGAACCCGGGGGTGAGAATTTTGCGAGCCTGGCTGGCAACTGCGCGCCCCTGCGCCGAACGTCAGGCGGATTTCTTGTTGTTCTTGTCGTCGTCGACCTCGGTGAATTCCGCGTCGACAACGTCATCCTTCTTGCCCGGTTCGCCCGGGGACGCAGGACCGTCCGGGCCGCCCTGGCCTTCGGCCTGCTGCTTATACATCGCCTCGCCGAGCTTCATGGAAGCCTGCGCCAGCGTATTGGTCTTGGCCGCGATCACGCCCGCATCGTCGCCCTTGAGCGCTTCCTTGAGGTCGGCAAGCGCGTTTTCGATCGCGCCGCGTTCGGCCTCGCCGACTTTCGAGCCGTGTTCGGCCAGCGCCTTTTCGGTGGAATGCACCAGCGCCTCGGCATGGTTCTTGGCTTCGACCGCCGCCTTGCGTTTCTTGTCCTCTTCGGCGTGCGCCTCGGCGTCCTTGACCATTTTTTGAATGTCGGCTTCCGACAGGCCGCCCGAGGCCTGGATGCGGATCTGCTGCTCCTTGCCGGTGCCTTTGTCCTTGGCCTGCACGTTGACGATGCCGTTGGCGTCGATATCGAAGGTGACCTCGATCTGCGGCACGCCGCGCGGCGACGGCGGCAGACCGACGAGATCGAACTGGCCGAGCATTTTATTGTCGGCCGCCATCTCGCGCTCGCCCTGGAAGACGCGGATCGTGACCGCGCCCTGATTGTCTTCCGCGGTGGAGAACACCTGGCTCTTCTTGGTCGGGATCGTGGTGTTGCGGTCGATCAGCCGCGTGAACACGCCGCCGAGCGTCTCGATGCCGAGCGACAACGGCGTGACGTCGAGCAACAGCACGTCCTTGACGTCGCCTTGCAGCACGCCGGCCTGAATGGCCGCGCCGACCGCGACGACTTCGTCCGGATTGACGCCCTTGTGCGGCTCCTTGCCGAACAATTGCTTCACGACTTCCTGCACCTTCGGCATGCGGGTCATGCCGCCGACCAGAACGACCTCGTTGATCTCGGCCGGCGACAAACCCGCATCCTTCAACGCGCGCCGGCACGGGTCGACCGTCTTTTGCACGAGGTCGTCCACCAGCGCCTCGAATTTGGCGCGGGTAAGTTTCATGGTGAGATGCTTGGGACCGGAGGCATCCGCCGTGATGAACGGCAGGTTGATCTCGGTCTGCGTCGTGGACGACAGCTCGATCTTCGCCTTCTCGGCGGATTCCTTGAGCCGTTGCAGCGCGAGCTTGTCCTTGGTCAGGTCGATGCCCTGTTCCTTCTTGAACTCGGCCGCGAGATATTCGACCAGCCGCATGTCGAAGTCTTCGCCGCCGAGGAACGTATCGCCGTTTGTCGACTTGACCTCGAACACGCCGTCGCCGATTTCGAGAATGGAGATGTCGAAGGTGCCGCCGCCGAGGTCATAGACCGCGATGGTGCCCTGCTTGGCCTTGTCGAGGCCGTAGGCAAGCGCCGCCGCCGTCGGCTCGTTGATGATGCGCAGCACTTCGAGGCCGGCGATCTTGCCGGCGTCCTTGGTGGCCTGGCGCTGGGCGTCGTTGAAATAAGCCGGGACGGTGATGACGGCTTGATCGACCTTCTGCCCGAGATTGGCTTCCGCCGTCTCTTTCATCTTTTGCAGGATGAAGGCGGAGATCTGCGAGGGCGAATAGGTCTTGCCGTCCGCTTCGACCCATGCGTCGCCGTTGCCGGCTTTCGCGATCTTATAGGGGACGAGCTTTTTGTCCTTCTCGACCATCGGATCTTCGTAGCGCCGGCCGATCAAGCGCTTGACCGCGAAAATGGTTCGCTCCGGATTGGTGACCGCCTGTCGCTTGGCCGGCTGGCCGACGAGCCGCTCGCCATCGTCGCTGAAAGCAACGATCGAGGGTGTGGTCCGCATGCCTTCCGCGTTCTCGATGACCCGCGGCGTCTTGCCGTCCATGACGGCGACACACGAATTGGTGGTGCCGAGGTCGATGCCGATGACCTTGCCCATAGTGCTTCCTCTCGTTTACGGCAGGCCGGCCGGACCGATTGGCGCCCGGTGGAACCAGTTCCGCGGATCGTCCGCGGAGCCCCCTGATCCGACCCCCTGAATACTCGATTCACCGCATTTCTGCGGCGTCTGGCCTCATATAAGAAGGCCCCATTGCCCCGCAAGAGATTGGCTCACGAATTCGCGAGCGGGGCAGGCACAAGGCCCGCAAAACCAGAGCAGCGGTTAACGTGGCGGATATTGCAGCGGCAGGCGTGGACCGATCGTGCGATGGTTACGCAGATAGGAAATACAATGATCCGGCGGCTTACGATCTCCCCGGCCACGATCTTGGCCTCGCGCTTGATCTTGGCCTTGACCTTGGCCTTGATCGCACAGGCGCTGCTGCCGGCTTTGCCGGCGCAAGCGGAAGCCCTGTTCCCGCCCGGACAGCGGGTCGGACTGGCGCCGCCGCCCGGAATGCTGCCGACCAATAACGTTCCCGGATTCGCCGACCCCGATCGCGCGGCGGCGATCACGATCCTCGAACTGCCGGCCAACCTCTATTCCGACATCGAAAAAGCCGTCTTCAGCAAGGAGCTCCAGCAGCCGGGCATGACCGTCGACAAGCGGGAGAGTTTCCCCTTCAACAGCGGTATCGGCTACCTCATCAGCTTCCGCGCCACCGTCGAAGGCAAGATCAATCATCGCTGGATATTGCTGGCCAATTCGGCGCCCGACGATCTCGCCACGCTTGTCACCGTGGAAGTCTCCGAGGCCGCGCGCAGCGCCTATTCCGACCAGGCCATCCGCGCGGTGCTCGCGAGCGTGACGATCCGCGCCACGCCGCTGAACGAGCAGATCGGATTGCTGCCTTTCAAGCTCGGGGAACTGGCGGGCTTTCGCATCATACGCGCGTATCCGAATCGAGGCGCCCTTCTCACCTCGGGCCCGCGCGACGGCGACGAATCGCAGCCGCAGGTTTTCATTTCCATCGCGCCCGGCGGCCCGCCGCAATCGGGCGACCGCGGCAGCTTCGCGCAACGGCTGATGGCGAACACACCGGTGCGGAACATGACCATGGTCGGCTCCGAGCCGATGCGAATTCGCGGACAACCGGGTTACGAAATCCTGGCGGAGGCGAAAGCCGAAAACGGCGCGGCGTTATCGGTGGTGCAATGGGTGCGCTTCGGCGCCGGGGGCTATTTGCAGATTGTCGGCATCGCCCGCAAGGAGGAGTGGAGCACGGCGTTCCCGCGCTTCCGGGCGATCCGCGACGGCATCGATACGCGTTGAGCGCCAAGCCGCCGGTTATGCTGGCGGCGGCGCTTGCGGATCGGAATTGTCGTTGGCGGAGGCGGCCGGGGTTTT
The DNA here is from genome assembly GCA_945861895.1 of Rhizobium sp. Q54. Taxonomy (GTDB): domain Bacteria; phylum Pseudomonadota; class Alphaproteobacteria; order Rhizobiales; family Xanthobacteraceae; genus Pseudolabrys. Next base: position 10,093 of record CAMAWF010000082.1, on the reverse strand, counting down.
GGAGACGGCTTTGGCAACCGCGACCAGCGCCGGGCGCAGCACCCGCTCGCCGAGCATATAGCCGGCCTGCATCACCTGCGCGACGTGGCCCGGCGACACATCGGTGTCCGGCACCTCGTACATCGCCTGGTGAAAGTTAGGATCGAATTTTTCCCCGTGCGGGGAGAATTTCTTCACGCCGTTCTTTTCCAGCACCTTGAGCAGTTCACGCTCGGTAAGTTCGACGCCTTCGAGCAGCGCCTTGGCGTCGGCGGCCTGGCGCAATTCGGGGCCGACCGCCTCCAGCGCCCGGTGCATATTGTCGGCAACCGCCAGCACATCGCGGGCAAAGGCGGTGATGCCGTAAAAGCGCGCATCGGCAACCTCGCGCTCGGTCCGCTTGCGCAGATTCTCCATATCGGCCAGCGCGCGCAGATGCCGGTCCTTGAAATCGGCGGCGGCGGCCAGCGCCACGGCGACATGATCGGCGGGGTCCGGAGCCGATTGCTCGCCCGGCGCCGCCGGAGCCTTGTTTTCGGGCTCGGCAGCCGCGTCGTTGCCGGAAGTCGTGTCCGTCATTGCTCTGATCCGTGTTCCTCTTGATGACACGGGATATCAGGGTTCACGCGGCAAAAATCAAGCGTTCAGGTGCCCAGCAGCCGGCTCACCACCTTGGCGGTGTAATCCACCATCGGGATGACGCGCGCATAATTCAGCCTGGTGGGGCCGATCACGCCGATGACGCCGACGATGCGGCCCGAGCCGTCGCGATAGGGCGAAATGATGGTGGACGAGCCGGAGAGCGAGAACAGCTTGTTCTCCGAACCGATGAAAATGCGCACGCCCTCCGCGAGCTCGGCGCGGCCGAGCAGATCGACCACGCCGCGCTTGGTCTCCAGCGCATCGAACAGCGAGCGCACGCGTTCGAGGTCTTCGAGCGCATGCAGGTCGTCGAGCAGATTGGCATGGCCGCGTACGATCAGCTTGCGGTCGTCGCTTTCGCCGCCCGACCAGCTGGCAAGTCCGGCGGCGATGACCTTTTGCGTCAATTGATCGAGCTCGGCTTTTCCCGCTTCGAGCGCGCGCTCAACCTCGCCCTTTACGTCCGCCAGCGTCTTGCCGCGGATGTGCGCATTGAGAAAATTGCCGGCTTCTAGCAGCGCCGATGTCGGCAACCCCGCCGGCACATTGACAACGCGGTTCTCGACCTGGCCGTCTTCCGCCACCATCACCGCCAGCGCGCGTTCGGTATCCAGCCGCACGAACTCGATATGCTTGAGCCTGACATTCGATTTCGTCGTCAGCACGACGCCGGCAGACCGCGTGAGCCCCGAGAGCATGGTGGAAGCTTCGGTCAGCACCGCCTCGACCGACTTGGCGGCGCCAGATGCTGCAACCTGCGCCTCGATGGAGCGGCGGTCGCTCTCGGTAAGATCGCCGATCTGCATCAGCGCATCGACGAAAAAGCGCAAGCCCAACTCGGTCGGCAGCCGGCCGGCTGAGGTGTGCGGCGCATAAATCAGCCCGAGCTGCTCCAGATCCGACATCACATTGCGCACGGACGCTGGCGACAATGTCATCGGCAGCAGGCGCGCGAGGTTGCGCGAGCCCACCGGCTCGCCGGTCGCCATGTAGCTTTCGACGATCTGCCGGAAGATCTCGCGCGAGCGGTCATTGAGCGCCGCCAGGCTCACTTGTGTCGCGCCGATCGGGATATCGTGGGACACCAAGGTTAATTCCTCAATTCACTGGAGAATTGACCATTGACACAGCTTTGTTCAAGACGGGACTTGTGGCCGCCGCAGCAGAATGGCATTTTCTCGTGTATCCTGGGTCATCATTCGGCCCAGTTGTTGCTGGCGAGTATGACGACCAAATGGATCGTCGCAGTATGTTGAGCCTGTTGACAAGACAATGGCGTTGGCGCGCGGCAAGCTTGCTTGTCGGCCTTTACGCTTTATGCGTGGTCGCTCCCACAGTCGCTTTGGCATTTTCCGATGCCGCCACCGCGATTCATTGCTTGACCGACGACCATCATGCCACGTCGAAGGCCCGCATCCATCAGGACGGATCGAGCCATAAGCACACCGATACCCCCGACAATCCAAGCAGTCAGCCCGGCAACTGCTGTGGCCTGTTCTGCGTGAGCGCCATTACACCTACCATAAGCATGTCGCTGTTCCGGCCGGCGCCGATGCCCGGCCTGCCTGTCGTTATAGTCCAAAGCGTTTTCGGGCGCAGTTCCGACCGCATCGATCGACCACCGAGATCCCTCCCGTCAGTTTGAGAATTGGCGCGGCAGCCGTGTAACGGCTGCCTGCGCTCGTCATCAATCGACGCATGAGGGACAACCATGTCCGCGTATTTCTGTTTGTGCTCTGCCGCCGCACGGTGGCGGTCGCTGCTTTTGCAATATCGGCTGCCACTCTTATTGGCTGCGATCGCGCTGACGATCCAAGGCTGTGCGCCCCCGCAACAGCTTGGCCGTAACGCCGCTGCTTCTGATCCCGCAGCGCCTGCCGCCGCCGTCGGATACCGCTCGGCTTTTGGCTCCTATCAAAGCCGGCGTCCGGTCGAGCCGATGCCTTGGCGCGAACGCAACGAGCAGGTGGCTCCCAAGCCGAAGGCGGACGGCCAATGACGCGCCCCCTGTCCATGTATAGGCCACTCGCCGCCATCGTCGGCGCGCTGCTGCTCGCCGCCTGCAAGACGTTCTCTCCCGACGGCGGGATGGACGCCGTGGTCAATCTCGCGGGCTCGGAACTCGGCAAAAGCGTCACCGCTATTCGCACGCCGGAGGACGAAGCGGCGGCGCGCGATGCCGTGCGGCGTCTTCTGGCCCGCAGCTTGAGCGCCGACGATGCGGTTCAAATCGCGCTTCTGAACAATCGCGGATTGCAAGCCGCCTACAACGAGCTTGGTCTCGCCGAAGCGGCGATGGTGAAGGAAAGCCTTCCGCCCAATCCGACATTGTCCGTTGAGCGGTTGTCCGGTCCGCTCGAAATCGAAATCGAGAAAAGAGTGATCGCGAACATTCTCGCGCTCGCGACATTGCCGGCGCGCGCCGACATCGCCCACGACCGCTTCCGTCAAGCGCAATTGCGCGCCTCCGAAGAGACCTTGCGGATCGCCGCCGACACGCGTCGCGCCTATTACCGGGCCGTCGCTTCGCGCGCGCGCGCGGTATTTTTCGAACAGGCGACATCCGCAGCGGAGACTGCCGCCAAGCTCACGCAACGTCTTGGCGAGTCGGGCGCCGTCAACAAGCTCGACCAGGCGCGCGAGCAGGTGTTCTACGCCGAGATTACCGCGCAACTGGCCGGCGCCCGGCAGCAATCCTTGAGCGAACGGGAGCGTCTCGTCCGCCTGCTCGGCCTGTGGGGGAACGATCTTTCCTTCAAGCTGCCGGGCGCGCTGCCGCCGCTGCCGAGCGGCGCGAAGGCGCTGCACACCGTTGAGGTCGAGGCCATCCGCCGCCGCGTCGACCTGCAATCGGCGCGCATCGAAGTCGAAACGCTGGCGAAATCCTACGGTCTTACGCAAGCGACAAGATTTATCAATCTGCTCGAAGTGTCCGGCGTTTCCAAAACGAAAAAAGAACGCGAAACCGGCGAGCGCGTCCGCGATCGCGGCTTTGAGCTCGAGTTCCAGGTACCGATTTTCGATTTCGGAGAGGTTCGTTCCCGTCAGGCCTCCGAAACCTACCGGCAAGCCACGAACAGGCTCGTCGAGAAGGCGGTGAATGTGCGCTCGGAGGCGCGCGATGCCTATCTGGTCTATCGCTCGACCTACGACATCGCGCGGCACTATCGCGACGAAGTGCTGCCGCTGCGCAAGATCATCTCGGATGAAACGCTGCTTCGCTACAACGCGATGCAGGTCGACGTTTTTGCGCTGCTCACCGAAGCGCGCCAGCGCATCGCAGCCAATACCACGGCGATCGACGCGCAAAGGCAATTCTGGCTCGCCAGCGTGGAACTCGGCGCTGCCGTGATCGGCGGCGGCGTGTCCGGTGGCGGCGGAGAAAGCGCAGCGATGGCCGCGGCGGCTGCCGAAGGCGCAGCCGGCCACTGACCAATGACAAGGAGACAAACATGATTTCACGCAGAGGATTTGTCGGCTCCGCCGCGCTGTTGGCCGGGGCGAGCGCAATCAGCGGCCGCGTCCAGGCGGCGAGCGTCCCGGAAGCGCCGACCATGACAACGCCCGCGATGCAGCCGCCGCTCGCGCCTTCGAGCGGACCGGACTATCAGCCGGTGGCGACGCTCAACGGCTGGACTTTGCCGTGGCGCATGAACGGCGACTGGAAGGAGTTCCATCTCGTCGCCGAGCCGGTGGTGCGCGAAATCGCGCCGGGCATGAAAGCGCATTTGTGGGGCTACAACGGCCAGTCGCCGGGACCCACCATCGAATGCGTCGAGGGCGACAAGGTGCGCATCTTCGTCACCAACAAACTGCCCGAGCACACCACCGTCCATTGGCACGGCATATTGCTGCCGAACGGCATGGACGGCGTCGGCGGATTGACGCAACCGCAGATCAAACCCGGCCAGACCTTCGCCTACGAATTCGTCATGAGAAAAAGCGGCACGTTCATGTATCACCCGCATGCCGACGAGATGGTGCAGATGGCGATGGGCATGATGGGCTTTTTCGTCGTGCATCCGCGCGATCCGAAACTTCATCGCGTCGATCGTGATTTCGTCTTCCTGCTCAACGCCTACGACATCGATCCCGGCAGCTACGTGCCGAAGATCATGACCATGCTGGATTTCAATCTCTGGACGATGAACAGCCGCGCGTTTCCCGGCATCGACCATCTCGTCGTGTCAAAGGGCGAACGTGTGCGCGTTCGCGTCGGCAATCTCACTATGACCAACCATCCGATCCACATGCACGGTTACGACTTCAAGGTGACATGCACCGACGGCGGCTGGGTGCCGGAGAGCGCGCGCTGGCCGGAAGTCACCATCGATATTCCCGTCGGCGCCATGCGCGCCTACGAATTCGTCGCCGACGAGCCGGGCGACTGGGCGCTGCACTGCCACAAATCGCACCACACCATGAACGCCATGGGCCATGGCGTGAAGACTTTCATCGGCGTGCAAAAGCGCGACCTGGTGAAATCGATCCGCAAAATCGCATCGCCCGACTACATGGCGATGGGCTCGGCGGGCATGGCGGAGATGGGCGAAATGGAAATGCCGAACCCTGACAACACCCTGCCAATGATGACCGGCTTCGCGCAATTCGGCCCGCTGGAAATGGGCGGCATGTTCACGGTGGTGAAAGTGCGCGAGGGGCTGGCACGCGGCGATTACAAGGATCCGGGTTGGTACAAGAATCCGCCGGGCACCGTCGCCTATGAAGTCGCGAGCGCCGCGGCAGGCCCGCCGCGACGCCGGACCGAAATTCCCACGAATTCAAAATTGGTGGTGAAAGTGGTCAAGCCCGGCAGCAAGGGCGGCCACTCAGGACAACACTGAACAGCAAGGAGCAAGACGCATGAAAACGTTCTTAACATTCTCAGGCGCAGCTTTGGTCGGCGCATTGGCGGCCGGGGCAGCATTCGCAAGCGCTGGTGCGCCCGGCCACGGCCACGCCACGTTCTCGGCCGGCGAGCCGGGAAACCCGAAGAAGCCGGCACGGATCGTTCAAGTGACGATGCGCGAGGGCGACGGCAAGATGATGTTCATTCCCGCAACGGTCGAAGTGCGGGTGGGCGAACAAATCAGGTTCATGCTGAGAAACAATGGCGAGCTCGATCACGAATTTATACTTGCGACCACCGTGGAAAATGAAAAGCACGCCGAGGAAATGAAGAAGAATCCGGAAATGGAGCACGACGATCCGAATGCCACACGTGTAGCTCCAAAGAAATTGAAAGAGATCGTTTGGAAGTTCACCAAGCGAGGCAAATTCGAGTTCGGTTGCCTGATTCCGGGTCATCGCGAGGCCGGGATGACAGGCCACGTCACCGTGAAATAACCCCGAAAACTGCAAGGAGAAAATCAATGCTGATTAAAAATTCGATCGCAATTACCGCAATCGCGCTGACGCTTGCGCTGCCGGTCGGCGCAAGCGCGCAGGAACTGGTCAACGGTCAGGTCACCAAGATCGACGTATCCGCCGGCAAGATCACCATCAAACACGGCCCGATCAAGAAGTTCGACATGGACGACGGCATGACGATGGTGTTTCGGGCTCAGGACCCGGCGATGCTCAAGGCCGTGAAGGCGGGTGACAAGATCAAGTTCGAGACCGACAAAGTGAACGGCCAGTTCACGGTGACGAAAATCCAGAAAGCCAACTGATACCGGCGCTTGTGACACTGCCCTTGTCGGCGCCGGCGGCGGCACCTAGAGTCTGATTCACCCCGATTGAATTAGGACCCGGCGCTAGCTTTTTGTTTGAGCATGATCTTTTCCGACCTTCCTTCGCCCGCAGAAGCGGACTTCGCGAAGGCGGGAAACCGGTTCCCACTTTTCGGGATCATGCTCTAAAAGCCTATTCGGGCGCTTTGCCGCCGTATTGCCGGAAGGAAATCTGAATGCGGCCCAGCCGCCGTGAGCCCGACGAGCTGCGCCCGGTGTCGCTGGAGCGCGGCGTGGTCAAATACGCCGAAGGCTCCTGCCTGGTGAAATTCGGCGACACCCATGTGCTGGTCGCCGCCTCGCTGGAGGAGCGCCTGCCGCCCTGGCTCAAGGGTCAAGGGCGCGGCTGGATCACCGCCGAATACGGCATGCTGCCGCGCGCCACATCCGAGCGCACCCGGCGCGAAGCCTCGTCCGGCAAGCAGCAAGGCCGCACTATCGAAATCCAGCGCCTGATCGGCCGCTCGCTGCGTTCGGTGGCCGATCTACAAGCGCTTGGCGAACGCCAGATCACGGTCGATTGCGACGTCATCCAGGCCGACGGCGGCACGCGCACCGCCGCCATCACCGGCGCCTGGGTCGCGCTTTCCGATTGCCTGACCTGGATGAAAGCGCGCGAAATGCTGCGCGCCCCGGTGCTGCGCGACCACATCGCCGCCATCTCCTGCGGCATCTGCAACGGTACGCCGGTGCTCGATCTCGATTATGCCGAGGATTCCGAGGCCGACACCGACGCCAATTTCGTCATGACCGGCGCCGGCAATATCGTCGAGATCCAGGGCACGGCGGAGAAGACACCGTTCACCGAGGCGCAGTTCCTCGCTTTGCTCGCGCTCGCGCGCAAGGGCATCGACCGGCTGGTAAGTTTACAAAAAATGGCGGTGATGTGAGCGTGCACGCCGCGACAACAGAAAAACAGACGGGCCATCGCCGCATCACGGGGCGCCTGGTGATCGCCACGCACAATCCCGGCAAGCTCGCCGAAATGCGCGCGCTGCTTTCGCCCTACGGCATCCAGGCGGATTCGGCGGCCGAGTTAAATCTGCCGGAGCCGGCGGAAACCGGCGCAAGCTTTGCCGAGAACGCGCGCATCAAGGCGGACGCCGCCGCCAAGGCCAGCGGACTGCCGGCCTTCGCGGACGATTCCGGGCTCGCGGTCGATGCGCTGGGCGGCGCGCCCGGCATTCATTCCGCGCGCTGGGCCGGCAAGACGAAAGATTTTGCATTCGCGATGGAAACGGTGGATCGCATTCTGCGCGAGCGCGGCGCCGGCGACCGGCGCGCGCATTTCGTCGCGGCGTTGTGCGTGGCCTGGCCGGATGGCCATGTCGAGCAGTTCGAGGCTAGAGTGGACGGCACGCTGGTGTGGCCGCCGCGCGGCGAGAAAGGTTTCGGTTACGATCCGATGTTCCAGCCCGATGGCTATGAAATCACCTTCGGCGAAATGAGCGCCGGGGAAAAGCACGGCCTGCCGCCGAAAGGAACTGGCCTTTCTCATCGCGCGCGCGCGTTCCGCAAGCTTGCGGAGGCGTGCCTTGAACGCTAGCCGCGATTTCGGCGTCTATATCCATTGGCCGTTTTGCCTGTCGAAGTGTCCCTATTGCGACTTCAACAGCCATGTCCGCCATACCGCCATCGACGAAGCGCGCTTTGCGCGCGCATTCGCCGCCGAGATCGCGGCGACCGCGGCGCGCGTACCCGGCCGCACGGTGTCGACGATTTTTTTCGGCGGCGGCACGCCCTCGCTGATGCAGCCCTCAACCGTCACGGCGATCCTCGACGCCGTCGCCAAACATTGGACGCTGGCGTCCGGCGCGGAGATTTCCCTGGAAGCCAACCCGACCAGCGTGGAAGCCACGCGTTTTCAAGGCTACCGCGCCGCCGGCATCAACCGCGTCTCGCTCGGCGTGCAGGCGCTCGACGATGCATCGCTCAAGGCGCTCGGCCGTCTGCACACCGCACAAGAAGCGCTCGATGCGGTCGCGGTCGCACGCGCGATCTTCCAGCGTTATTCGTTCGATCTCATCTATGCGCGGCCACAGCAGACGCCGGAGGCCTGGGCGCTGGAGCTCAAGCGCGCCATCGCGGAAGCGGCCGAGCATCTTTCGCTCTATCAATTGACCATCGAGCCCGACACGCCGTTCTCGTTGCTGCACACCGCCGGCAAGCTCACAATTCCGGACAACGATACTGCGCGCGCGCTCTATGACGTGACACAGGACATCTGCACGGCGGCCGGATTGCCGTCGTACGAAATTTCCAATCACGCACGGCCCGGCGCCGAATGCCGGCACAATCTGGTGTATTGGCGCGCGCACGAATATGCCGGCATAGGTCCGGGCGCGCACGGCCGGCTCGACGTAAAAGGCCGCCGCTATGCGACCGCGACCGAAAGACGCCCCGAGGCCTGGCTGATGCGCGTCGAGGCGCTCGGCCACGGCCTCACCGTCGACGACAAGCTCACGCCCGGCGAACAGGCCGACGAATTTTTGCTGATGGGGCTGCGTCTGGCCGAAGGCATCGATCCCGGCCGCTATGCCGCGCTCGCCGGCCGCGCGCTGGATCCCAAACGCATTTCGATCCTGCGTGAGGAAGGCGCCGTCGAGACCACCGCGGACGGACGCTTGCGCGTCACGCAATCCGGTTTCCCAGTGCTCGACGCCGTGGTCGCCGATCTGGCGGCGTAAAAACGCTCAAGTCCCGGACGGCGAAAATGTGCGCGGCGCGGCCCCGATCGCCTGGCCGCCCGACGGCGTCACCCGCAGCACCGAAAGTCCGCGCTCATTGATGCCGTCGCCGCGGAAGCGGAACACCCCGTCAACACCGGCAAAGCCGGAGGGATTGGTCAGCGCCTGTTCGGTGAAGCGTTGCGCGCCCTGTGTCTTCACCAAGGCGGCGACCAGTGCAACGGCGTCATAGGCGAGCGTCGCCGTGCGCACTGGATCCTGCCCGAAGCGCGCGCGATAGCGGGTGGTGAAATTTGCGTAGCCGACGGCATCCGGCGCGGCAAACCAGCCGCCTTGCAATAAGACGTTGGAGAAGATGCGCGGATCGTCCCACAATCCGCTGCCGAGCAATTGCACGCGTTTGAAATTGATTCCGCTTGCGGCGAGCGCCTGCACCAGTTGCGGCACGGTGTCGGCGCCGTCCGGGATGAAAATGGCGTCGGCCCGGCTCGCCGCCTGCGCCACCCGCCGCGCCGGCTCTTGCATCTTGTTCGCATCCACCGGATAGCGCTCGAGCGCGATGACGCGGGCGCCGCGGCGCGCGACCGCCTGCTGGAACGCCGCCTCGACCACGGCGCCGTAGGCATTGTCGGGCACCAGGGCCGCAAACGAGCGTTTGCCGTTGGCAACCGCGTAATCGATGATGCGGCTGACATCGGATTCGGGCAAGAAACTCAAAAGATAAATACCGCGCGTCGCCACGCTGGTGTCGGTGGAAAATGCCATCACCGGAACGCCGCGGCTTTTTGCATATTGGCCGGCGACGCTGACCGAATGCGAGAACAGCGGGCCGACGATGATCTCGGCGCCCTCTTCGAGCGCTTGCTGAGCGGCTTGGCCGGCGCCTTGCGCGGTGCCGCCGTCGTCCTTCACCAGCAGCTGGATATCCGGATTCTTGAATTCGAACAGCGCCATTTCGGCGGCGTTCTTCATCGACTGGGCCGCCACGCCGGCATTGCCGCTGGCGGATAGCGGAAGCATCAAGGCGACTTTGACCTGGCCGGCGCCGGCCGT
>CAMAWF010000081.1 GCA_945861895.1 Rhizobium sp. Q54 | reverse complement strand
TCGAAGTTATCAGGTCGCGCTCATCGAGTTCGTAGAGGATGGCGACGGCACGCACGATCTCGAGCCGGTCGAGTGCAACGCGCTCCTCGGGGGTGAATTGCGGCGCGGGGCGCAAACCTAAGTCGGGCAATCCCAGCCGGCCGCGCGCCAATTGGCCGTAATAAGTGGCCGAATGCTGTCCTGCGGTTTGGTAGAAAGCGTTAGCCTCGGCGCGGCGGCCCATTGCTTCCGTTGCGCGGCCCTGCCAATAGCCGGCGCGCGAGAGTGCGTGCGGGTTGATCGTCCCGTCCGGAATGTGGACAAAATGGGTCATGGCCTTTGCCGGGTCATTGAGAAAGCGCAGCGCAATCCAGCCGGCGGTAAAATGGTGGTCGGCGCGATAGTTCCCGCGCGGCGGCGGGGCGGCGTCGCGCGCGAGGCGATAGGCGGTCTGCGCATCTCCGTCGTCGAGAACCTTGCGCACCAGCAGGCGGCGTTCGATCCACCATTGGTCGGGATCGTAGGCTTCAACCGGGTCGCTCGGCGCCGTAAGCATGAGCTGCGCCGCTTCCGAGATTTTGTCGTTCTTCCGGAGCCAATGCGCGCGCGCGAAAATGTAGCCGGCGTCGCGCCGCGCGGCGGCCGGCACCGCATCGAGCGCGGATTTGGCATCGCCGGTTTTCTTGGCCGCCGCGATCCGCGCACGCGCGATCAGCATATCGTTGCCGCCCAGGCGTTGGGCCGCGCGCATGCCGGCAGCGTTGTCGCCGGCAAAGATGCGCACATGCATGCGCGCTCTGTGGTCGGCAGGGGTTATCATATCGCGGAACATGTCGAGCGCGCGATTTTCCACGTCGGACGAAATTTCGTTTTGCCGCCACGCCTCGCGCACCAGCAATTCGGCGCCGGCGCGATTGCCCTGCGCCAACAGCGCGCGCGCGAGCACGAATTTGCCTTTGCCCGTGGTGGGTTGCTGGGTGGCGAAGAAATTTCGCACCGTGATGTCGTCGCGCTTGTCATCCCATAATGCGTTCTCGGCGCGCCGGCGCAGCATGGCGACATGCGGCCAGGATGGATTGGAGGCGATGAAGCCGGCGTAGCGTTCGAAACTTGGGTTGGTGGCGTCGCTGCGCACGAACAGATATTCGGCGAGCTTGCGGGCGAGCGGGTCCTCCATCGAATTTTTGGCCGCGTCGGCTTCCGCATCCTTGCCCTTGCGCACGAATTCTAGCACGCGCTTGACTGCGGCCTTGTCTGCGGCCGAGGTGGCGGCGGTGGTGGCGCTCGAAAATGCCAGCGAGGCCGGGCGCAACCGGGAGCCGAGCGCGCCGCGCAGCGATCCCGGCCGCAGGACCGCGGCGAGCGCCGATGAACCGCTGACATTCACGCTGGGACGCTGGCGCGGCAGCGGCACTTGCGCGAGGGCGATCGCGGACTTCGCAGGCGTAGCTGCGGCAAAGGGCAGGCTGGCAATTGCCGGCCGTGGCCGCGGCAACGGAACATTGCCGGGCGCCGGCGCTGCAATAGCCGGTGCAGCCAGCGCGGCGACTGGCAAAATAGTTAAACTAATCAATAGCTTGCGAAAGGTCACCTGGTCCCACCCCGTGCGCGCCTTGTGTTGCCAGATTCTGTCTCGTGGCGCACAATTATTCGCGCAATAACGTTGACGAAGCGATACTCCCACTGGCGCGCTTAGGATGCCACCGCGGCGGAATGGGGGCAGGGCGCCATGCGACTGAATTTCATGGGCCTTTCGTCGCGCCGCCCGACCCGATATCAATGCAGGGTAGTTGCCGCAATCGGCGGCCGCCGAGCAGGGACAGTGTCATGACCGCAAAGACGCAATTTCGCGGATCGTTCACCGCGCTGGTCACGCCGTTTAAGAACGGTTCGCTCGACGAGCAAGCATTTCGCGGACTGGTGGACTGGCAAATTGCCGAGGGCAGCAATGGCCTGGTGCCGGTCGGCACCACCGGCGAGAGCCCGACGCTCAACCACAAGGAACACGAGGACGTGGTCGAGTGGTGCGTCGACCAGGCCAAGGGCCGTGTACCGGTGATCGCCGGCGCGGGCTCCAACTCGACCAAGGAAGCGATCAGCCTGTCGCAGCACGCGGAAAAGGCGGGCGCCAATGCCGTGCTGATCGTCACGCCGTATTACAACAAGCCGACGCAGGAAGGGATGTACCAGCACTTCAAGGCGATCAACGACGCCATCGGCATTCCCATCATCATCTACAATATTCCCGGGCGCTCGGTGGTCGATATGTCGGTCGACACCATGAAGCGGCTGTTCGAGCTCAAGAACATCGCCGGGGTGAAGGACGCGACCGCCAATGTCGTGCGGGTGTCGCAGCAACGCGCCGATGTCGGCGCGGATTTCAACCAGCTTTCCGGCGAGGACGCGACCTGTCTTGGGTTCATGGCGCATGGCGGTCACGGCTGCATCTCGGTGACCTCGAACGTCGCCCCGCGTCTTTGCGCGGAGTTTCAAAGCGCGTGCCTCAAGGGCGACTATAAGGCGGCGCTCAAACTGCAAGACAAGCTGATGCCGCTGCATCAGCATTTGTTCGTCGAAACCAACCCCTCGCCTGCGAAATACGCGCTCTCGGTGCTGGGCAAGTGTGCGGAAACGGTACGTTTGCCGATGGTGCCACTCGCCGAAAGTTCGAAGGCGAAGGTGCGTGAGGCAATGGTGCACGCCGGCCTGATCAACTAGCCAGTCCTCACCGGCCGGCCGGCGACAAACGCATCGCGACCGCGCTGCGGGAAACATCGATGGCCGCCAAACCAGAACGCCGCTTCAAGATCGCCGCGGAAAACCGCAAGGCGCGCTACAATTATCTGATTGGCGAAACCTTCGAGGCCGGTATCGTACTCACCGGCACGGAGGTGAAATCGTTGCGTCAGGGCAAGGCGACGATTGCGGAATCCTATGCCGATTCCCGCGATGGGGCGATATGGCTGGTCAACTCCAATATCCCGGAATATCTGCAAGCCAACCGCAACAATCACGCCCCCAAGCGCCCGCGCAAGCTGTTGCTGCACCAGCGCCAGATCGACAAACTCGCCGGCGCCGTCGAGCGCGAGGGCATGACCATCGTACCGCTCAAGCTGTATTTCAACGAAAAGGGCCGCGCCAAAATCGAGATCGCGCTCGCCAAGGGTAAAAAATTGCAGGACAAACGCGAGAGCGACAAGAAACGCAGCTGGGAACGCGAACGCGGCCGGCTGATGCGGGAAAAGGGATGAGGGACGTGCCGCTGCCGGTGAAACTCGATCACTGTGTCATCCATGTCTCCGACTGGGAGCGCTCGAACAAATTCTATCGCGACGTGATGGGCGCTGCGCTGGTGCAGCGGCCGGCCGGTTGGGCGTACCGTTTCGGCGACAAGCAGCTCAATGTACACGGACCGGGTGTGAAGCCGGCGGAAGTGGCGCGGCTGCCGGTGCAGCCCGGCAACAGCGATCTTTGTTTTGAATGGGAGGGGCCCATTGCAGCGGCGATTGCGCATCTTTCCGCTTGCGGCATCGCGGTTGAGCGCGGGCCGATGCAGCGCTTCGGCGCCAAGGGCGCGGGCACCAGCGTCTATTTCCGCGATCCCGACGGCTCGCTGATGGAGTATATGTCTTATGCGGGTGGAGAAATGAAATGAGCGGAACGGCCATGCACGATCCGAATATTCTTCCTCTCGAATTGCCTGCGCCGCAGGACGATGGGGCCGCGCGGCATCTTGCCGGCGTTCGATTGCCCGACCTCGCGCTGCCGGCAACCGACGGTTCGTCGGTAAATTTGTCGAAATTGCGCGGCCGCACCGTGGTCTACATCTATCCGCGCACCGGTCAGCCGGGCAAAGCGCTGCCTGAGGGCTGGGACGAATTTCCCGGTGCGCGCGGCTGCACGCCGCAATCGTGCGCGTTTCGCGATCACTTCGGCGAACTCAAGCAACTCGGCGTCGCACACCTGTTCGGGCTTTCCACGCAGGACACCGCCTATCAGCGCGAGGCGGTCGAGCGCCTGCATCTGCCATTTTTGGTGCTCTCCGACGAGAAGCTCGCGCTTGCACGCGCCATCAAGCTGCCGATGTTTGACATCGCGGGCATGACTTTGTTCAAGCGCATGGCGCTTGTCATCGACGACGGCGCGATAACCAAATCGTTCTATCCGGTTTTTCCGCCGGACAAGAACGCCGAACAAGTGATTGCCTGGATTAAATCCTCGAAATAATCACGCATCGTCCAATTCGGTACGCACATCCGCGAACACGGCGCGGAACATGTCCGCTGTCAGCCTTCGCGTGTTCGTATTGTAGCGCGAGCAGTGATAGCTGCTGAACACCGTAAACGATCCGATCGCGGCCTTGCGTCCGTGGCCGAAGGCGGCGCTGGAGCGTTTCGCCGCCAGCGCCTGCACGGTGCTCTCGTGCGCGATGCGGCCGAGCGTGACGATCGCACGCAGCTTTTTCATCTCGGCAATGGTTGGGGTGAGGAAAGCGCGGCAGGTGTGGATCTCGGATGTCGTCGGCTTGTTCTCCGGCGGCACGCAGCGCACGGCGTTGGTGATGCGGCAGTCGACCAGAGTGAAGCCGTCGTCAGTCCGCTTCTGATAATCGCCGCGGGCAAATCCATATTCTTTCAGCGTCGCGTAAAGCAGGTCTCCGGCATAGTCGCCGGTGAACGGCCGGCCGGTGCGGTTGGCGCCTTGCAGGCCGGGCGCCAGACCGACGATCAGCAAGCGCGCATCGGCATTGCCGAACGAAGGCACCGGGGCGTTGAACCATGCCGGTTCGCGCGTCCGCCATTTTTCGCGAAACGCGACGAGCCGCGGACACAGCGGGCAATCGCGCGAGGGCTTGCTGCCGGCGTCCGGCATCGCCGGCTCGCGCCGCTCAGTCGTTCTCGAAATCGTCGTCGGCCCCGACCCGCTGCGGCACGGCGGGCCGTTGCAGGAATTGCGGCGTATGCTGCTGCGGGTCGCGGTCTTCGCGCGGTCCGCGCGCTTCGCGGGCGGCGCGCTCGGATGGGTCGCGGCCGATTTTCGACTGCAATTCGACGACGTCGGTAAAAACATCGGCCTGGCGGCGCAACTCGTCGGCAACCATCGGCGGCTGCGTCGAAACGGTCGAAATGACGGTGACGCGGACGCCGCGGCGCTGCACGGCTTCGACCAGCGAACGGAAATCGCCGTCGCCGGAAAACAGCACCATGTGATCGATGTTGGGCGCGAGCTCCATGGCATCGACGGCGAGTTCGATATCCATGTTGCCTTTGACCTTGCGCCGTCCGGTCTGGTCGACGAACTCCTTAGTCGCTTTGGTGACGACGCTGTAGCCGTTGTAGTCGAGCCAGTCGATCAGCGGACGGATCGAGGAGTATTCCTGATCCTCAATAACGGCCGTGTAGTAATACGCGCGCAGCAGATTTCCGCGCGACTGGAATTCGCGCAGCAGCCGCTTGTAGTCGATATCGAAGCCGAGGGCCTTGGCGGTGGCGTAAAGATTGGCGCCGTCAATGAAGAGGGCGATTTTTTCGGGTTGGGCGGACATGGGACTTCTCTCTCGTGATCGAAACGTTAATTTTGGTCCGATAGCCCGGCGCCGTGGAGACGGCGGGAGCTTGGCCTTGGAAGGTCGCTATCGGGAACAATCGAAACAAGCACCGCCGGGAAAGGACGGTCGGTGCCGGCGCAGTAACGGCCGTTCCGAGAGTATAAATCGGATGGCCGCCACTGCGGTTCCCGTCCATTTGCTAACAGATTGATTGGGCAGGGGCAAAGTCAAATATTGCCGGTGAAATTGCGCTTGAATTTTGCCCCCGATGGGGATACCTAACGGGCACTTTCAGCAAAAAGTTCCATTCCAGGAGTGCCGAGCCCATGGCCCGTGTCACCGTCGAAGATTGCATCGACAAGGTCGAAAATCGTTTCGATCTGGTGTTGCTTGCCAGTCATCGCGCCCGCATGATTTCGTCGGGATCGCAAATCACCATCGATCGCGATAACGACAAGAACCCGGTCGTGGCATTGCGCGAGATCGCCGACACCACGATCTCGCCGGAGGACCTCAAGGAGGACCTCATCCACACGCTGCAGAAATATGTCGAGGTCGACGAACCTGAGCCCGAAGTGCCGCTGATTGGCGCCGGCGCCGGCGCCAGCGTCGATTCCGACGATACCGAGGTGACGGTCGATCGCATGACCGAGGAAGAGCTGCTCAAGGGGCTTGAGGGCCTGGCTCCGCCCGAGGAAGTGCCCGAGGAGGAGGAGTGATCCTATAACGATCGCTTTCCGCAGGTATTCCAGGCGGCCCGGCCAGAAGCCGGGCCGTTTGCTTTTTGACAACTGAGATGACAGTTCCCTTGCGGGCCCGGCAAAGCGTCGTGATATCATCTCGTTGAAACGGCCGGCGGCGTCGTTTGGCTCCGTCTGGCGTTAGGGAAACCATGCCGCGTTCGCGCACCGATTTGCCGCGCATGCAAAAGCAGGCCCTCACCCGGGCGCCGCTCGAGCGCAGCTTTGGCTCTGTCGCGCAAGTGGTTGGAAAGACATCGAAATCAAGAAAACCGCAGATGATGCGGCAGGTCGATCTGATCGAACGGGTGCGGCGCTACAACCCGGAGACCAATGAGGCGTTGCTCAACCGCGCCTATGTCTACGCCATGAAGGCGCATGGCGAGCAGATTCGCGCTTCCGGCGATCCCTACTTTTCCCATCCGATTGAGGTCGCGGCGATCCTCACCGATCTCAAGCTTGACGACGCCACCATCGCCGCCGCGCTGCTGCATGACACCATCGAAGACACCGCCGCGACCCGCACCGAAATCGATTCCCTGTTTGGGCCCGACATCGGCGCGCTGGTTGACGGTCTCACCAAGCTGAAAAAGCTCGACCTGGTCACCAAGGAAGCCAAGCAGGCGGAAAACCTGCGCAAGCTTCTGCTCGCCATTGCCGACGACGTGCGCGTGCTGCTGATCAAGCTCGCCGACCGCCTGCACAATATGCGCACGCTCGAATACATGGCGCTGGATGCGCGCAAGCGGGTGGCCGAGGAAACGCTCGATATCTACGCGCCGCTTGCGGCCCGCATGGGCATGCATGAGATGCGCGAGGAGCTTGAGGATCTATCGTTCCGCGAGCTTTATGCCGAGGCCTATCAGGTGGTGAGCGGGCGGCTGAATGCGCTCGCCGAACGGCACAAGGAACTGATTACGGAGATCGAGCAGCAGCTCACCAAGAAACTCGCCGACCGCGGTATCGCCGCAACCGTCAGCGGCCGGCGCAAGCGCGCCTATTCGATCTGGCGCAAGATGGAACGCAAATCCGTCGGCTTCGAGCAGCTCTCGGATATTTTTGGCTTTCGCGTGATCGTCAAGACGGTAGCCGATTGCTACCAGGCGCTCGGCATTGTCCACACCACCTGGCCGGTGGTGCCGGGCCGCTTCAAGGATTACGTCTCGACGCCGAAGCAGAACGACTACCGCTCGATCCACACCACTTTGATCGGTCCCGGCAAGCAGCGCGTCGAACTGCAAATCCGCACCTCGGAGATGCACGAGATCGCCGAATACGGCATCGCCGGGCACGCGCTCTACAAGGATAATGCCGGCTCACCGACCGAAATGCTGTCGCGCGAGTCGAGCGCCTATGCCTGGCTGCGGCGCACCATTGAGTTGTTGGCGGAAGGCTCCAATCCGGAAGAATTCCTGGAGCACACCAAGCTCGAATTGTTCCACGACCAGGTATTTTGCTTCACGCCGAAGGGTAAACTGATTGCACTGCCGCGCCGGGCGACGCCGATCGATTTCGCCTATGCGGTGCACACCGATGTCGGCAACATGGCCGTCGGCTGCAAGATCAACGGCAAGATCGCTCCGCTCGGCTCCGAGATCGTCAACGGTGACGAGGTTGAGATCATGACTTCGAAGGCGCAAAACGCGCCGCCGGCGGCGTGGGAATCAATCGTCGTCACCGGCAAAGCGCGCGCCGCGATCAGGCGTGCGACGCGGGTGGCGGTGCGCACGCAATATGCCGGGCTGGGACGGCGCATCGTCGAGCGTCTTTTCCAGCGCGCCAAGATGGCCTTTTCCGACGACAAGCTCACCGGCGCGCTGCCGCGCCTCGCGCGCGCTTCGGTTGAGGAGGTGATGGCGGCGGTCGGGCGGAGCGAGATGAAGGCATCTGACGTCGCCCGCGCGATGTATCCAGACTACAAGGAAGAGCGCGCTGCGGCGGCGCTGGCGCCGAAACCGAAGCCGGAGAGCGGCTGGTTCGGTCTGAAAATGCTCAAATCGGTGAAGTTCAAAGTCCCCAGCAGCGATGTGCAGGGCATGGCGATCCCGATCCGCGGCATCAATGGCGATCTGCCGGTGCGGTTTGCCCCGGAGGGCGGCGCGGTGCCCGGCGACCGCATCGTCGGCATTCTCACGCCGGGCGAGGGCATCACCATCTATCCGATCCAGTCGCCTTCGCTGTCCGCGTTCGAGGACAAGCCCGAGCATTGGCTCGATGTGCGCTGGGACCCGGAGGAAAATCCGCAACGTTTTCCGGCGCGCGTGACGGTGCAATCGGTCAACGAGCCGGGCTCACTCGCGCAAATCGCTCAGGTGATTGCCGAGCACGACGGTAATATCGATAATATCCGCATGACCCGCCGCGCGCCCGATTTCACCGATGTGCTGATCGACCTCGAAGTTTACGATCTCAAGCATCTCACCGCCATCATCGCGCAATTGCGCGCCAAACCGATGGTCGCGAAGGTGGAGCGGGTGAACGGATAAATGTCGCGGCTGGCTCATCTGCGTCTTGGCGTCAATGTCGATCATGTCGCCACCATCCGCAATGCGCGTGGCGGACGCCATCCCGATCCGGTGCGCGCGGCCAAACTTGCGATCGTCGCCGGCGCCGACGGCATAACGGCGCATCTGCGCGAGGATCGGCGTCACATCCGCGACGACGACATCGCGCGGCTGATGGCCGAAATCGACAAGCCGCTTAACTTTGAAATGGCGGCGACGGCGGAAATGATGGCGATCGCGCTCAAAACCAAACCGCATGCCGCCTGTCTGGTGCCGGAGAAGCGCACCGAGCGCACCACCGAAGGCGGGCTGGATGTCGCCGGGCAGCACAATCTGCTGGCACCTGTGGTCGCCAAACTTGTCGATGCCGGCATTCGCGTGTCGCTGTTCATCGCGGCCGAGCCGCGGCAGATCGAGACTGCCGCAAGAATACGCGCGCCGGTGATCGAAATTCACGTCGGCGCCTGGTGCGATGCGCTTGCCGAAGGACAGACGGCGGCGGCTGAGGCAGAATGGCAGCGCATCCGCGCAGGCGCGCAGCTGGCAAGCAAGCTTGGCCTTGAAGTGCATGCCGGCCACGGGCTCAATTATGCGACCGCAGAGGCGATCGCGGCGCTGCCGGAGGTTGTCGAACTCAATATCGGCCACTTTCTTGTGGGCGAGGCGGTCTATGAAGGTTTTTCGCAAACCGTGAAACTGATGCGCGCGGCCATGGACCGTGGCCGGGCAAAGGCAGTGTCGTGATCCTCGGCATCGGTTCGGACATCGTCGATATCCGCCGCATCGAGCGCGCCATCGAGCGGCATGGCGAGCGCTTTCTCGGACGCATCTTCACCGCGGCCGAGCGCGCCAAGGCCGAGCGGCGGGCCAACCGTGCCGAAACCTATGCCAAGCGTTTCGCCGCCAAGGAAGCCTGCGCCAAGGCGCTCGGCACCGGCTTGCGTGCCGGAGTGTTCTGGCGCGACATGGGCGTGGTCAACTTGCCGTCGGGATGCCCGACCATGCGGCTGACCGGTGGCGCGCTCAAACGGCTGCAAGCGATAACGCCGGCCGGCTGTCAAGCGCGGATCGATGTGACCGTCACCGATGAGGGGCCGATGGCCCAGGCGGTCGTCATCATTTCGGCTAGCGGCGTGGATTAGCTTTGATTCCGCCGTCTCGCGCATTACAAATATCGGCGGTTTCCCGCAAGCACGCATGTGGGAATTAACATAAGCGTCCTCAAACACTTATCCGTAGAATCCGCCGCCCTTCATTGCACCCCGCCGCACCAGCGGCTACAAGGTCGCGGGGCGCGTGCAAGCCTAGCGGGACCAGAGGCAGATGAGCGTGACATCCGGAACAAAACGGAAAGAAGGCGGTATTGGCGAAACCGTGCGCGTGATTTTCCACGCGCTGATCATCGCGCTGGTCATCCGCACCTGCCTGTTCCAGCCGTTCAACATTCCATCGGGCTCGATGAAGGCCACGCTGCTGGTCGGCGATTATCTGTTCGTGTCGAAATATTCCTACGGCTACAGCCATTTTTCGCTGCCGCTGTCGCCGCCGGTCTTCAGCGGGCGCATTTTCGCTTCAGAACCTGCGCGCGGCGACATCGCGGTGTTCCGTCTGCCGAAGGACACCACAACCGACTACATCAAACGCGTCATCGGATTGCCAGGCGATCGCATCCAGATGGTCGAGGGCGTGCTCAACATCAACGGCGTGCCGGTCAAGCGCGAACGCATCGAGGATTATATCGAGACCGAGGAAGGCGCGCGTGCGACACGGGTCAAGCGCTGGCGCGAAACGCTGCCGAATGGCGTGAGCTATTTCACGCTCGATCTGGTCGACAACGGCTTTGCCGACAACACCCAAGTCTACACGGTGCCGCCCGGCGAGTATTTCATGATGGGCGACAACCGGGATAATTCAACCGACAGCCGCTTCTCCCAGGTCGGCACGGTACCGTTCGAGAACTTCATCGGCCGCGCCCAGATCGTCTTTTTTTCGGTCTATGAGGGCGAGCGCGCCTGGGAGTTCTGGCGCTGGCCGATCTCCGTGCGCTGGGGCCGGTTGTTCACGACCGTAAGATGAGCCGCAAGGCCAAGGACAGGACGGCGCTCGAAGACAAGATCGGCTACAAATTTGCCGACAAAGCGCTGCTCGATCGCGCACTCACGCATATCTCGGCCATTTCCGGCGGTCCGCAAAGCCGCGGCAAAAGCTATCAGCGGCTGGAATTTCTCGGCGACCATGTGCTCGGCCTGGTGGTTTCCGACATGTTGTTTCGCACTTTTCCCAAGGCCGACGAAGGCGAGCTGTCGCGCCGGCTTGCCGATCTGGTGCGCAAGGAGACCTGCGCCGACATTGCCCGCGCGATGGATCTCGGGCCGGCGATGAAGCTCGGCAATTCAGAAACCCAGGCCGGCGGCCGCCGCCGCGCCACGATCCTCGCCGATGTATGCGAGGCGCTCATTGGAGCGGTTTTCATCGACGGTGGCTACGATAAGGCCGCAGCGTTAGTCGAGCGGTTCTGGCAGGAGCGGATGCTCAAGCCGGCGCGTCCGCTGCGCGATCCGAAAACCATTTTGCAGGAATGGGCGCAGGCGCGTGGTTTGACGACGCCGGCCTATCGTGAGCTGGCGCGCACCGGACCGCAGCACGATCCCGAATTCCGCGTCGCGGTGCTGTTGCCCGACCGGCCGCCGGCGGAGGGCATGGGCAGCTCCAAACGCGCCGCGGAGCAGGCCGCGGCTGCCGCCATGCTCACGCGCGAAGGCGTGGCGGCGGATTGATGCAACAGACGGGAAAAGCGGCTGGCGAAACGCGTTGCGGTTTCATTGCGCTGATCGGTGCGCCCAATGCCGGCAAATCGACGCTGCTCAATACGCTGGTCGGCTCCAAGGTCACCATCGTCTCGCATAAGGTGCAGACCACCCGTGCGCTGATCCGCGGCATCGCGCTCGAAGGGCGGGCGCAACTCATATTCGTCGATACGCCGGGAATTTTCGCGCCCAAGCGCCGGCTCGACCGCGCCATGGTGATCACGGCCTGGAGCGGGGCGCATGAGGCCGATCTTGTCGGCGTGCTGATCGATGCGCGCAAGGGCCTCGACGAGGAGGCCGAAGCGCTGCTGCACCGGCTTGCCGAAGTGCGGCGGCCGAAAGTGCTCATCCTCAACAAGATCGATCTGGTCGCCAAGGAATCGTTGCTGACATTGGCCAATGCGGCGAATGGCAAGGGCGCCTTTGAGGCAACATTCATGCTTTCGGCATTGAGCGGCGATGGCGTCAACGACCTCAAGGCCTGGCTCGCAACCCGCATGCCGGAAGGGCCGTGGCTCTATCCGCCGGAGCAGATGTCGGATGCGCCGGTGCGGCAGCTCGCGGCGGAGATCACGCGCGAGAAACTGTTCGAGCGGCTGCATCAGGAGTTGCCCTATCACTCCACGGTGGAAACCGAGCAGTGGAAGGAATTGCGCGGCGGCGCCATCCGCATCGAACAGACGATCTATGTGGAGCGCGAGAGCCAGCGCAAGATCGTGCTCGGCAAGGGCGGCCAAAGCATCAAGGCCATCGGGGAGGCGGCGCGCAAGGATATCGCTGCGATCGTCGAGACGCCGGTGCACTTGTTTCTGTTCGTCAAGGTGCGCGAGGGCTGGGGCGAGGATCCCGAGCGCTACCGCGGCATGGGGCTGGAATTTCCGAAGGAATAGGACCGCGCCCTCCCGTTTTGGAAAGGAGTGAGCTAAACGCATCGCATGCAATGGACCGATGAAGGCATTGTGCTCGGCGTCAAGCGTCACGGGGAGGCGAGTGTCATCCTCGAACTGATGACGCGCGAGCATGGCCGCCACCTCGGGCTGGTGCGCGGAGGCGCCGGATCGCGCATGCGGCCGGTATTGCAGCCGGGCAATAGCGTCAATGCAGTGTGGCGCGCGCGGCTCGACGAGCATCTGGGCAATTACGCGGTTGAAGGAATGCGGCTGCGCGCCGCGGAATTTTTCACCCGGCCGCATGCCATTTTCGGCGTGACATATTTGGCCGCCTTGGTGCGGCTGCTGCCCGAGCGCGATCCGCATGCGAGCGTGCATGCCGCGCTCGACGATATTCTTGAGCGGCTCGGCGATCCGCTGGTGGCCGCGCCGCTTGCGGTGCGCTTCGAGCTGCAAATTCTGACTGAGCTTGGCTTCGGGCTCGATCTTGCGAATTGCGCCTCGACCGGCGCGACGGCGGAGCTGGTTTACGTCTCGCCGAAATCCGGCCGTGCGGTCTCGCGCGGCGCGGGTGAGCCATGGGCCGACAAGATGTTGCGGTTGCCGGCGTTCCTGGCCGAGACGGCGGCCAATTCGTCGGCCGGCGACTTCACCGATGGATTTGCGCTGACCGGATTTTTTCTGGCGCGGCATGTGCTCGAGCCGCGCGGCCTTGCGCTATCGGAAGAGCGCGCGCACTTCATTGCCGCCATCACGCGCGCCTTGTCGAGCGCGGCTTAAAGAAACGGCCCGGCGTTGGCCGGGCCGTGAATTCCTTGTGGACGAATGTCGGGGTATTACCAGCGGCAGACGCGCCAGCAGCGGCCCCAGGCATTGCAGCGGGTGCGGCAGCGCGGGCCCACGTGGCGGCGATGGTGGCGACGCCGCCATTGCACCGTGGAAACATCGCTGGTCGTTCCGAGCGCCTCGCCGATAGGTCCGCCGAAGGCCGGCGCAGCCGAAACGCTGGATGTCCCGACGAAACCGACGCCCGCAGTCACGAGCAGAGCAAACAGAATTGCACGCATTCGATTCTCCTCTCCTAGAGCGGGATGATATCAGGTCGGCGCGTATCCTGCGTTTTTGAAGTAGCTGGCGCATTCCTGCTGAGTGAAGGCGACGAGAAGTTCACCGATTGCGGCGCAGACGGTTTCGACGGTGCGCGCTGCGGCCTTGCGCAGCAGGTG
>CAMAWF010000080.1 GCA_945861895.1 Rhizobium sp. Q54 | reverse complement strand
AGCACCTGCTGCGCAAGGCCGCAGCGCGCACCGTCGAAACCGTCTGCGCCGCAATCGGTGAACTTCTCGTCGCCTTCACTCAGCAGGAATGCGCCAGCTACTTCAAAAACGCAGGATACGCGCCGACCTGATATCATCCCGCTCTAGCGCGACTTTCAGCCACGCGGCAGGGGCTTGTGGGCGCATCCTCGCCACCACCCGCCGCTCAACCGGTTATTCCGCGGCAAACTCCGCCGGCGAAGGTTATTACTGAGGCGCGTTCGCCCGCGGCCGTATCACCGCCCAACCGATGCGGATAAGCGGCAATAAGCCCTGCACACGGCGGGCGAACACCCGCGGCAGTTCCGGCACCATGTCGGGGAACTGCGCCTTGATCGCGGCCGGCGGCGTACCGGCGGTATCCGTCGTCGGCCACACCAGAATTCCGCCCTTGTCGCGGATGTCCTGCACGCTCGCCCACGGACTGCGCTCGGGCGAGCTGTTGAAAACGAGTGTCGGACGGCTCGGCGCGCCGAGCGCGACCAGGCTTGCAATGCGCGGATCGCCGGCGACGAAGGCAAGCGGCTGGCCGATGCGGCGTTGGAAATTTTCCGCGAAAAACCGCCCCATGTCGTTTGCCGGCTGCGCAATCTTGAGATCGACGGCAAGCGTCCACGGCAGCACGGCAATCGCAAGCACGACAACGACCGGCGGCGCGATCAGCAATCCGAGCCAGGCGAAGCTGACGAAGCGCTCGCGGTAGAGCCGGATATTGTCGCCGGCCGCAATGACGATCGCGAGGCCGGAAAGCACGGCAAGCGGCGCCACGCGCTCGAGCGGCTGCAATGTCCCGGCCAACAACGCGACAAGCGTCGCCGCCGCCACCGGCATCAGCGCGAAGAAATAGACGTAGATGCGGCCGAATTCATCGGCCGTTTTGCGCTCGATCACCGGCGTGCGCTCGCGCCGCCGCCGTGGCCAGCCGCTGGCGAGCACGACTAGCAAAGCAAGCCCCAGATGCGCGACTACGAAACTCACACATTGCCACACGCCCGCCGACACATTCGGAGCCCCGCTCGGCAACCCGCCCAGCGTCGTAAAAGTGAAACCGGCCGAAATGCGCAACCACACCAGATGCGGAGCGAGCACAAAGAAAACGAGCAATATGGATATCCACGGCTCGATGAATTTGAACGCGGCGCGCGCGCGCGCATTCAGCAGCGAGAACAACACGAGCAGGCCGAGCAGGATCAGCCCGGCATAACTTGTGAGCAGCAGCAGCCCGAGTTCGAGCGCGAGGATGAACCAATAGCCGCGCTTGTCGTCGGCCACCGCGCGCCAATAATGCAGCAGCACCAGCGCCCACAGCGGCATCGCCAGCACGCTTGCGCCGAAATCCGGGCTCGGCACCGAAAATGCCGTGATGCCGGTCATCAGCAGTATAGCAAGCACCGCGTGCCGGATGCCGACGATGGAACGGCCGAGCGTGAACACCGCCCAAAAGGCGGTCACCACGCAGCACTGCGCGAGCAGGTAAACGCCGAACGCGCCGGCAATCTTGAAGGCGAGTTCCGCCAGCCAGAACGCGAGCGGCGGCCCAAGATGGCTGCCCAGCCGGAATTCATGGCCGATGGCGAGCACGTCCGGAACCTCGCCGGGCGGCGCGCCATAGAACAGCGCCGGCAGCAAAACCCATAACGCAGCCTGCGCAAGCGCCGCCGTCCAGAACACCACGGCGGGGCGACCGCGCAGAAACTCGACGATGAGAGAGACGTAATGCATGGGCCCGCGCGGGGTACTCGACTAAACGCGATGGCAAGAGAAGAACAAGAGAAGAAGATGGCAAGAGAAGAACAAGAGATAAAGAACCCCCGCTAGAGAGGCAACACGCTTGCGGCCACCCTGGCGGCGTCAGGCTTGCAGGCGCCCAGCGCCGCCGCCACCGGGGCAAACGATTTCCGATGGTGGACGGTCGGCCCGAGCCTAGCCAAGGCCGCGAAATGCTCGGGCACGCTGTAGCCCATATGCCGCTCGAAGCCATAGCCGGGATGCGCCAGACCGAGCCGCGCCATCAGCCGGTCGCGCGTCACTTTAGCAACGATGGAGGCGGCGGCGATCGAGAGCACCAGGCCATCGCCACGGATGACCGCTTCGCAGTCGCAACTCACATCGATCTTGTCGCAGCCATCGACGAACACCAGCCGCGGCATGACCGGCAGCCCGGCAACCGCCCGCGCCAGCGCCCACAGCGAGGCCTGGCGGATATTGTCGCGGTCGATGCGCGCGGTGGAGCCGAAGGCGACGGCGACTTGCGAGCCTGCGCAAATTTGAACGTAGAGCCGCTCGCGCTCGCTGGCACTAAGTTTTTTGGAGTCATTCAATCCGCGTGGGATGCGTTTTGGATCGAGCACCACCGCGGCGGCGACCACCGGCCCGGCAAGCGGACCCCTGCCCGCCTCGTCGCAACCCGCGACCGGCCAAACCCCATTATTGAGCGCCCGGCGCTCGCGCCGGAAACTCGGCCGGATCGCGGGTTCGCGCAGGGGCAAACGTGCGACTTTGCGACTCATAGCCCGCGATGGTGCGTGGCGCGCGGGCCAAGTCAATGACCGGCGGCTCTAGTCGGGCAGCACGAGGCCGCCATCGGCCGTGAAGGAAAAACCCGGCGCGCGCACGACCTCCCACGGGTGTCCGTCGGGATCGGCGAAGTAGCCGGAATAGCCGCCGTATGACGTCTTGTGCGCGGACTTGATGAGCTTCGCCCCGCACTTCACCGCATGCGCCAGAAATTCATCGACTTCTCTGTCGGCGCGGCAGTTGTGGGCGAGCGTGGTCCCGCGAAAAGCCTGTGGCGGCGGCTCCGCCGGCAGATCGGCGTCTTCCGCCAGCGCTTGCCAGCGGTAGAGCGCGAGGATCGCCCCGCCGGCATCGAAAAAGGCGACCTCGTCGCCGGTCGCGCGCATTTTGCGCTTAAAGCCGAGCGCCTCGTAAAAACGCACGCTGGCGTCAAAATCGCACACGCCGAGCGTCACAGCAGTCAACCGCGGTGAGGGCCTATCGCTCATGCTTCGAACAAACTCAGCTGTTGTGCACCCGGACGCGGCGGCCGGAAGTGCTCGGTGGTGAGCGAGCGCCTGTTCTTGTTGAGGCCGAACTTGTCGCAAGCAAGCTCGAAGCGCCGGCCGATCATCCAGGCATAGGGCCCGGCGCCGGTCATGCGCTTACCCCAGGTCGAATCGTAATCCTTGCCGCCGCGCATGTCGCGCACGAGCTTCATGACGTGCCGGTAGCGGTCGGGATAATTCGCCATCAGCCATTCGCGAAACAGGTCGCGCACTTCCAGCGGCAGCCGCAGTATGACGTGGCCGGCGCCCTTGACGCCCGCAGCGGCGCCGGCATCGAGAATGCGCTCGATCTCGGCATCGTTGATGGCGGGAATGATCGGCGCCACCATGACGGACGCCGGAACGCCGGCAGCCGACAATTGCCGCAACGCCTCCAGCCGGCGCGACGGCGTCGAGGCGCGCGGCTCCATGCTGCGCGCGATCTCGGAATCGAGCGTCGTCACCGAAAGCGCGACGCGCACGAGGTTGCGCTTGGCCATGCGCGCGAGGATGTCGAGATCGCGCAGCACCAGCGCCGACTTAGTGACGATGCCGACCGGATGGCCGGCCTTGTCCAGCACTTCGAGAATGCGCCGCATCACCTGATAGCGCCGCTCGATCGGCTGGTAGGGGTCGGTGTTGGTGCCGATGGCGATGGTGCGCGGCTCATAGCCGGGCGCGGAAAGCTCGCGCTCCAGCAATTCCGGCGCGTCCGGTTTCACGAACAGCTTGGACTCGAAGTCGAGACCGGGAGAGAGGCCGAGATAGGCGTGGGTCGGCCGCGCATAGCAATAGACGCAGCCATGCTCGCAGCCGCGATAGGGATTGATCGAGCGGTCGAAGGAAATATCCGGCGAGTCGTTGCGGGTGATGATCTTGCGGGTGGCGTCGGTGGTCACCGTGGTCTTGAACGCCGGCAGATCGTCGAGGCTGCGCCAGCCGTCGTCGAAGGCGATGCGCGCGACCGGCTCGTAGCGGCCGGAGGCATTCGACAGCGTGCCGCGGCCGCGCCGGCGTTCACGCTCAACGCGGGTGCCGAGCAGGCCCGTGGTGTCGGCATTCTGGTCTGGCCCTGACGCAAAGCCGCCCGCCGGCGCCTTGGGGGGACGCGCGCGGTCAGAAAAAGTGGGTACCGGTTTTTCGTCCGACCGCGCGCCAACGCTAGGAATTGGTGCGCAATCCGGGCGGCCGACCGATTCCCACTCGGCCTGATTGCGCACAGGGACCGGCGGGCTTCTCAGGGCTGCGGAAGAACGAGCCATGGTTTTATCCTAGTGGAGAAATAAGAACATAACAAGAACATTTTTGCCGGCACCGCTTCCGCCGAGACCTCGTGGCAAGAGCCAAAGCGGCTACATGATATGGTGGCAACGGGTTCAACTGGGCTGCGGTTCCATGCTGAGCGCAATCATCGCCACGCACGAATCGGAGCGCTCGCTAGTGCCGACGCTGGCAGCCCTGATTCCAGGCGCGACCGCCGGCCTTGTGAGCGAAGTGATCGTGACCGATGCCGGCTCGCACGATGCCACGTCGGAGGTCGCGGACCTCGCCGGATGCCGGTTCATGGCCTCCGCTGCCCCGCTCGGTGCGCGGTTAAACCAGGCCGCGTCGGGCGCACGCGCACCCTGGCTGCTGTTCCTGCGCGCAGGCGCCGTGCCCGATGCCAGCTGGATCGACGAGACCGGGCGCTTCATCGATGAGACGCGGCTCGGTGGCGGCATCGACAGCATGGCCGCGACCTTCCGGCCGGCGCCCGCGGCGGGATCGCAGCGTCCGGCGCTGGTCGAAGCGCTGGCGCTGCTCGGCCGCGCGCTCGGGGCAAGAGCGCAGCCCGACCAGGGCCTGCTGATCGCCAAGCGCTTCTACATCGACCTGGGCGGGCACCGCGCCGACGCCGTGGATACCGAAGCCGATCTTCTGCGCCGGCTCGGACGTGCGCGGATCGTGATGCTGCGAAGCGGAGTGGCGAGCCCGCGACGTTCACGCACGGATTAGGCGGTGGCGCCTTTTGCCTTGGGACGGCGCAAATGTTCGTCGAGCCGCGGCAGCAGTTCGACAAAATTGCACGGCCGGTAGCGGTAATCGAGCTGGTGCACGAGAATTTCGTCCCAGGCATCACGGCAGGCGCCGGGCGAGCCGGGCAGGCAGAAGATGAAGGTGGCGCCGGCCACCCCCGCGGTGGCGCGGGTCTGGATCGCCGAAGTGCCTATTTTGCGCTCGCTCACCAGCAGGAACATCGCCGAGAAACCCTCCATGCGTTTCTCGAACAGCGGCTCGACCGCCTCCGGCGTCACGTCGCGGCCGGTAAATCCGGTGCCGCCGGTGGTGATGATCACGTCGATGGCTTTGTCGGCGATCCACTTTTTTACTTGGGCGCGGATTTTTTTAACGTCATCGGTGACGATGCCGCGCTGGCCAAGAATATGGCCGGCTTTCTCGATGCGTTCGGCCAGCGTGGCGCCGGATTTGTCTTCCGCCAGCGCTCGCGTGTCGGACACCGTCAGCACCGCGATCTTCAGCGGCACGAACGATCTGCTTTCGTCGATGCCGGGCATTGCCATGCGCCTTTCGATTTCTTTTCCCCCCGCCCCCGCAGGGGGCGGGAAAGCTTTTTACAGCGCCGCTGCGTTGAAGGTGTTGCAGGCGGACACTTTGCCTTCGGTGAAGCCGGTCATGAACCAGCGCTTGCGCTGTGCGGCAGAGCCGTGCGTGAAGGCGTCGGGCACGATCCGCCCTTGCGTCTGTTTTTGCAGGGTGTCGTCGCCGATCGCCGCCGCGGTCTGCAACGCGGCATCGACGTCGCCCGGATCGAGGAAGCTCTTGCGCTGCTCGGAATGATGCGCCCATACGCCGGCAAAGCAGTCGGCCTGCAATTCGACGCGCACCTGAATGCGGTTGACCTCGGCCTTATTGCCGGTGGCCTGCTGCGCCTGTTGCGCTTTCGACAGGATGCCGAGCTGATTCTGCACATGATGGCCGACCTCGTGCGCGATCACATAGGCCTGCGAAAACTTGCAGGCCTTGCCCTCGCAGCCGCGGAAGCGCGTCTCGATCTGCTGGAAGAACGCTGTGTCGAGATAGATGCGCTGATCGCGCGGGCAATAGAACGGGCCTGATGCGGCCTGGGCAAAACCGCAGCCGCCTTGCACCGATCCGCGGAACAGCCGCAGCCTGGGCACGCGGTATTGCTGGCGGCCGTTCTGGAAGATTTCCTTCCAGGTGTCCTCGGTATTGCCGAGCACGGCGGCAACGAACTGCCCGGCCTGATCGGACGGCGTGCTGCCGCGGGTGCGGCGTTCCTGATATGGCTGCTGCTGTTGTTGCTGCTGCCCGCCGCCGGTGAGAATTTGCGCACCGCTGATCAGCAGGCCCGGATCGATGCCGAGCGCCCAGCCGATCAGGCCGAGGATCGCCATTCCGCCGATGCCGAGGCCGCCGGCGCCGCCCGGCAGACCAAATCCACCGCCACTGCCGCCGAAACCACCGCCGCCGTCGCGCTCGTCCTCGACATTGTCGCTGCGGCGAAAATCCTCCCAGCGCATTCTAAAGTTCCCTTCCTTGCCAGTGCCGCGATCATCGCTGAAGCGGCTTTTGCAGTCCAACCCGGCCGCGGCCGTACCACATAAATACCTGCATTACATAGGCAATTAGGCATTATTTGCCTAGCGGCCGGGGCCTCCCGGTTAAGCCTTTTTTGACCTTAGCCCGCCATGATGCCGGCCTGTCGGTTGTAGGTCCCGCGTCGCCGACCGCGTCGCCTGAGTCAGAGTTCTGAGTCATGGTAGTGTCGCGTCGCGGGGCGTCCTCACGGGCGCCCCGCGTTAGTTCTCAGCGCAGCGAACCGGCTCGCATCCTGGTCGGCGACTGCGTCAACGAGATGGCAAAGCTGCCGGCCGGCTCGGTCGACCTGATATTTGCCGATCCGCCTTACAATCTGCAACTCCAGGGCGACCTCAAGCGGCCCGACGACTCTCGCGTCGATGCAGTCGATGACGACTGGGACAAGTTTTCGAGCTTTGCGGCTTACGACGAATTCACGCGCGAATGGCTCACCGCCTGCCGCCGCGTGCTCAAGCCCACGGGCACGCTCTGGGTGATCGGCTCCTACCACAACATTTTCCGCGTCGGCGCGACGCTGCAGGATCTCGGATTCTGGATTCTCAACGACGTGGTGTGGCGCAAGACCAATCCGATGCCGAATTTCCGCGGCCGGCGCTTTACCAACGCGCATGAGACGCTGATCTGGGCCGCGCGCGAGGCCGGGGCCAAGGGCTACACCTTCAATTACGAGGCGCTCAAGGCCGGCAACGAAGACGTGCAGATGCGCTCGGACTGGACCTTTCCCCTTTGCACGGGCGAGGAACGGCTCAAAGGCGCCGACGGCAAGAAGCTGCATCCGACGCAGAAGCCCGAAGCCCTGCTCGCGCGCGTGATACTCGCAGCCTCGCGGCCGGACGATCTGGTGCTCGACCCGTTCTCCGGCACCGGCACCACCGGCGCGGTGGCGGCGCGGCTCGGCCGCCGCTTCATCGGCATCGAGCGCGATGCCGGTTATGCCAAGGCGGCCGAAAAACGCATCGCCATGGTCGAGCCGGTGCCTTCGCCGTCGATTGCGCCGTTCATGACCGCGCGCGAGGCCCCGCGCGTGGCGTTTTCCGTGCTGATCGAGCGCGGCCTAGTTTCGGCGGGCGCCAAGCTGGTCGACGCCAAGAAAAAGCACAAGGCGCTGGTGCGCGCCGATGGAGCGGTTTCGCTCGGCGATCAAGTCGGATCGATCCACAAGATGGGCGCGATGGCGCAGGGGCTCGATGCCTGCAACGGCTGGACCTTCTGGCACATCGAGACGTCGAAGGGTTTGACACTGATCGACGACCTGCGCGCGATAGTGCGTTCGGAAATGATCCCCGGTTAGCCGGTCATTTCGCCGCCACCACCATGATCTCGACCTTGTAGTCGGGCGAAGCGAGCCCGGCCTCGACGGTCGCGCGCGCAGGCGTATTGCCGGGCGACACCCAGGCGTCCCACACCGCGTTCATCTCGGCGAAATTCGCCATGTCGGTGATCCAGATATTGGCGGAGAGCAGCTTGCTCTTGTCGGTGCCGGCTTTGGCGAGAAAGCCGTCGATCTGCGACAGGATGCTTTTGGTCTGCTCGGCGGTGGTCTTGCCCTTCGGCGCGTCGGCGACGATGCCGGCGAGATAGACGGTGTCGCCGTGCACCACGACTTTGCTCATGCGGGCCGCGGTATCGAAACGCTCGATTTTCATGGTTTCCTCTTTCCATTTGGAAGTTTCTTGCCGTTTGGGAATTTCTTGCCGTTTGTTTTCGGTTCCTGCGCCTGGGCCAACGCGTGCGCCACAACCTTGCGCATCACGCTCGGCAATGCTTCGCCGCCGATGCCGGCAAGCGCCACCCATCTCGCACCGGCGGGCGGGCGCGTACCGCGTGCAACCACGCCGGCAAAGACCGTAAGCTCAAGCGGAAAATGGGTAAACACATGCGTGACGACGCCGGGCATACGGCGCCATGCAATCTTGCGCCGGAATTTTGGCGCCGCAGCGCGCGCACGCGCCTCGTCATAGTCGTGCGTCCATTCGCTCGTCGGCACTTCGGACATGGCGCCGAGCAGACCCGTTGACGGCCGCGTACGCAGCAGCAGCTTGCCGTCGGCGCGCACGGCGACGAAGGCCGTGCCCTTGCGCAAGCGGCTTTCGGCGTCTTGCGCGGAAAAGTTTCGGCATCGCCGCGTTGGCGCGCGATGCAGGGGTTGCTCCATGGACAAAGCGCGCAAGCCGGCTTTTTCGGCGTGCAGATGGTGGCGCCGAGGTCCATCAGCGCCTGAGCGAAATCGCCCGGCCGGTGCGGCGGCGCCAGCGTTTCGGCAAGGCGGGTGATTTCCGGCTTCGCCGCTGGAAGTTGGTCGGCAACGGCGAACAGGCGGGCGACCACGCGCTCGACATTGCCGTCGACCGGCACCGCCGCAATGCCGAAGGCGATTGATCCGATGGCGGCTGCGGTATAGGGCCCGATTCCGGGCAGCGCGCGCAGTGCGGTTTCGCTCGCCGGAAACCTGCCGCCATGATCGCGGACAACCGCCTGCGCGCAGGCATGCAAGTTGCGGGCGCGCGCGTAATAGCCGAGCCCGGCCCAGGTCTTGAGCACCTCTTCGCGCGGCGTGGCGGCAAGCGCCTGCACCGCCGGCCAGCGCGCCAGGAAGCGCGCGTAATATGGCGCGACGGCCTTTACCGTGGTCTGCTGCAACATGATCTCGGAAAGCCAGACGCGGTAGGGGTCGGGCCGCACGCCGGGCGGCGCGCGCCAGGGCAGGATGCGGCGATGGCGGTCGTACCAGGCAAGCAAATCGGCCGGATCGGCGCCGACGGCGCTCCTCGTCCGATGCACAGGAGTATCGGCTGCGGGTTTCTTCCGCCGGGCGGTGCGGGCTGCTACCGTCATGGCCGAACGATGTGACAGAGCGCCATCCCGTGAACAAGCCCTCGAATACCCGGTCCAAGACCTTCGCACGGCCATTGTCCGACGTTCTCGCCGCAACCCTGAGCGAGACCTTCGCCAAGCAAGGCTTCGCCTCGACCGAGCTGGTCACGCGCTGGACCGACATTGTCGGCCCGGAGATCGGCGCGCATTCCCAGCCGGCGAAATTGCAATGGCCGCGGCAATCGCACGGACAGGCCGGGTCCGAGGCTGTGGAGCCGGCGACGCTGATTTTGCGGGTCGAAGGCCCGTCGGCGCTGGAGATTCAGCACCTCTCCGCCGTGATCCTGGAGCGGGTCAATCGCTTCTTCGGCTGGCAGGCGGTCGGGCGCATCGCGCTGCGCCAGGCGCCGCTCAGCCGGCCGGCGGCCAAGCCGGAACCCCGCAAGATCGATGCCGAGGCGGCCGCACGCATCGCGGCAAGCCTGCCGGCGATCGCGGATGAGGATTTGCGCCAGGCGCTCGCCCGGCTGGGCGCCGCGATCAAGCAAAAGTGAGCCATTCCCATGCGCCAAACCAATGGACCATGCCATTGCCACAGTGTTTGTTTCCAGATAGCCACGCTGGCCAGCGAGGCCATAAACCGATGGAGTGTGCGTTGAAGATCACCCGCCGCGAGTTATGCGAACGCGCCGGTGCGCTGGTTCTGGCCGGCGCCGCGCTAGGAACTCTGTCGCCGCTTTTGAATTTCGTGCCGCCGGCGCACGCGCAATCGCCATCGCCGGCCGAACTCGCCGTCGCCGGCCCGCTCGGCGAGATGAGCATGGGCGCGGACAATGCGCCGGTGACCATCATCGAATACGCGTCATTGACATGCAGCCATTGCGCGCATTTCCAGGAGGTCACCTTCCCGGAGCTGAAGAAGCGCTACATCGACACCGGCAAGGTGCGCTACATCCTGCGCGAATTTCCGCTCGATCCGCTTTCCGCGGCGGGCTTCATGTTGGCGCGCTGCGCGGCCAAAGACGACAAAAACAAGTATTTCGCCCTGGTGGACACCCTGTTCGTGCAGCAGAAGAACTGGGTGGTGCAGAAGCCGCTGCCGCCGCTCATGGCCATCGCCAAGCAGGCCGGATTCACCGACCAGAGCTTCGAGCAGTGCCTGGCGAATCAGCAGGCGCTCGACGGCATCGAAAACGTGCGCCAGCGCGCGTCGGAGAAGTTCGGGGTCAATTCCACGCCGACTTTCTTCATCAACGGCAAGAAGCAGAGCGGGGATCTTTCGATCGGCGACCTGGAAAAGGCGATCGAACCCTATCTCAAGGGCTGACAAGGGTTTCCCGGCGCCGCGCGAAGGCTGTTTTGCGGCTTTTTTGGCCGTAATTTTGCCGCGCGGCGGCTGAAAGGTCTGGACAACGTACCGTCTGCCTGTTGCCCGCAAGCGCGAGCCGATTCATTCTCCCGGCCAATGCGGCACCTTGGAATCACCTTGCGGGCTAAGGCCCGGAAAAGCTTCGATTTCGGCGTTGCGCACACACGCGATTTAACCCCCGCGAATGGGACGAACTAATTTATGAAGCTCACGCGGCTGCGCCTGATCGGATTCAAGTCCTTCGTCGAGCCGACCGATTTCCTGATCGAACCGGGGCTCACCGGCGTGGTCGGCCCCAACGGCTGCGGAAAATCGAACCTGGTCGAGGCGATGCGCTGGGTGATGGGCGAGTCCTCGCACAAGTCCATGCGCGCCGCCAGCATGGACGATGTGATTTTCTCCGGCACCAATGGCCGGCCGGCGCGCAACACCGCCGAGGTGTCGGTGCTGATCGACAACAGCGACCGCAAGGCGCCGGCGGCCTTCAACGACCACGATACGGTGGAGATTTCGCGCCGCATCGAGCGCGAATCCGGCTCCGCCTATCGCATCAACGGGCGCGAGGCGCGGGCGCGCGACGTGCAGATCGTGTTTGCCGACGCCTCCACCGGGGCGCGCTCGCCCGCCCTCGTTCACCAGGGACGCATCGGCGAGATCATCCAGGCCAAGCCCGAGCAGCGCCGCCGCGTGCTGGAAGAGGCCGCCGGCATCGCCGGATTGCACGCGCGCCGGCATGAGGCGGAGCTGCGCCTGCGCGCGGCGGAAACCAATCTGTTGCGGCTCGAAGACGTGATCGGCCAGCTCGCCGCCCAACTCGACGGATTGAAGAAACAGGCGCGCCAGGCCGTGCGCTATCGCACCGTATCGAGCCAGGTGCGCAAAATCGAGGCGACGCTGTTCCACCTGCGCTGGCTCGCCGCCAACGGCGATGTCGCCGAGGCCGAGCGCGCCAAGGGCGCAAGCCTTCGCGTCGTCGCCGAGCGCACCGGAGCGCAGGCCGAGACCGCCAAGCGTCAGGCCAATGCCGCCGCTTCGCTCGCGCCCTTGCGCGAGGCGGAAGCGCGCGCCGGCGCCGCCTTGCACCGCCTCAACGTGGCGCGCGACGACCTCGAACGCGAGGAAACCCGCGCCAAGGATCGCATTGCCGAACTCGACCTGCGGCTGGTGCAATTGGCCGCCGACGGCGAGCGCGAAAAGCGGCTGGCCGCCGACGCCGAGGCTGCGCGCGGCCGGCTCGCGCGCGAAGCCGAGGCGCTCAAGCGCGAGGCCGGCGAAAGCGCCCAGCGCCGCACCGGGGTCGATGCCCGCCTCGCCAGCGCCGACGCCGAGCTTGCCGGCGTGGAAGAAATTTTCAGCGGGCTCACCGGCCAGCTTGCGGAACTCACCGCACGGCGCCAGGCGCTCGAAAACGCCGCCCGCGAGCACGCCGAACGCGAGCAGCGGCTGGCCGGCGAGATCGCAGAAGTGGAACGCGAGCTTTCCGCGCTCAAGGCGGCGGGCATATCTGCCGCGGTCGAGGGCGCGCAGGCCGCAGTTGCGCAAGCCGAAGCCTCAGCCCTTGCCGCCGAAGCCGCTCACTTGGCCGCGCGCGAGCAACTGGAATCCGTACGCGCAGCACTCGCCGAGGCGGAACAGCGCGCGCAGCGCCTGGAGACCGAAGCAAAGACGCTTTCCAAGGTTCTCGCCGACGACACCAAGAACATGTGGCCGCCGGTGATGGATCACGTCACCGTCGAGAAAGGCTACGAGAAGGCGCTGGGCGCCGCACTCGGCGACGATCTCGACGTGCCGGTCGATCCGTCTGCGCCGATGCGCTGGATGGGCGCGGCGAAGAACCCCGCCGATCCTGCATTGCCTGAGGGCGCCGAGCCGCTCGCAAGCTACATCAAGGCGCCGCCCGAACTTGCGCGCCGGCTCGCCCAGATCGGTGTCGTCGGGCGCGAGGCGGGTGCGCGGCTTGCGCCCGCGCTCAAATCCGGCCAGCGGCTGGTCTCGCGCGAAGGCGACATGTGGCGCTGGGACGGGTTTGTCGCGGCCGCACACGCGGCGACCGGCGCCGCGCGCCGCCTCGCCCAGCGCATCCGGCTGACCGAGGTCGAAGCGGAATTGCAAACCGTGCGCGGCGACGTCGAGGAAAAACGCCGCGCGCTTGAGGCGGCGCAAGCCGGATTCAACGCCGCCACGACGGGCGAAATCGAGGCGCGCACCCGCGAGCGCGATCTCAACCGCAAGGCGGCGCGGCTTTCGGCGCTGTCGGAAGCCAAGGTGCGGCTGGCGGCAAGCCGCAACGAGGCGGTCGCGGCCAAGGCCGAAGCCGAACGCAACGCATCCACGCTCGCGCCCGCAGGCGATATCGAAGTCAAACTCGCCGATGTGCGCGACGACATCGCCGACCGCCGCAGCAAGCTCGCCGACGTGCGCGCCGAGGCGCAGGCGACCGCGCGCGATGCCGAACTCGCCGACCGCCGCTTGCAGGCGATCGCCGCCGAACAGGCAAGCTGGAACGAGCGCAAGGATGGCGCCGCCAATCAGATCGCAACGCTGGAAACGCGGATCACCGAGGCGAAAAGCGAGCGCATGGCGCTTGAGAACGCGCCGCGGGTTTTCGCGGAAAAACGCTCCGCCCTGATCGGCGAGGTCGAGACCGCCGAAGCCGAACGCCGCGCCGCCGCCGACCGTCTGGCGGAAGCCGAGAATGAGCTCGCCGAGGCCGACCGCGACGCGCGCGCTGCACTGGAAGCCATGAGCGCTGCGCGGGAGGAATTGGCGCGCGCCGAGGAGCGTTTCGAAGGCGCCAAGCGCCGGCTTGCCGATCTCGCGCGCGAGATCAAGGAAGTCTTGGAAATCGAGCCGTCCGCCGTCGCCGAACTTGCCGAGATCAAGCCCGGCGCCGACGTGCTCGATCTCACCGAGGTCGAGGCCACGCTGGAGCGGCTGCGTCGCGAGCGCGAACGGCTTGGCGCCGTCAATTTACGTGCCGAGGAGGAATTGCGCGAGATCGAGACCCAGCACGACAACCTCACCTCGGAACGCGACGATCTCATCGAGGCGATCAAGCGGCTGCGGCAGGGCATCCAGAGCCTCAA
>CAMAWF010000079.1 GCA_945861895.1 Rhizobium sp. Q54 | reverse complement strand
GCGGCGTGCGCGACATGGCGACGGTGGAAGCCTGGCTCGACAAGGGCATCAACCGCGTCATCGTCGGCACCGCGGCGGTGCGCAATCCGCAGCTTGTCAAGGACGCGGCCAAACGCTTTCCCGGAAAAATCGCCGTCGGCCTCGATGCGCGCGACGGCAAGGTCGCTGTCGAAGGCTGGGCGGAAACCTCGCAGCTTTCGGCGCTCGACATCGCGCGGCGTTTCGAGGATGCCGGCGTTGCGGCCATCATCTACACCGATGTGGCGCGCGACGGCATGCTCACTGGATTAAATCTCGGTGCCACCATTGCGCTCGCCGAGGCGATCTCGATCCCGGTGATAGCCTCGGGCGGCCTCGCGTCGCTCGACGACGTGAAGGCGCTGCTGGCGCCGCGCGCAAAAAAGCTTGCCGGGGCGATTGCCGGCCGCGCGCTTTACGATGGGCGGCTGGATGCCGTGCAAGCGCTCAAGCTCATTCGCACGGCGCGGACGGTCTGAGCATGTTCAAGGTCCGCATCATCCCCTGTCTCGACGTCAAGGACGGCCGCGTGGTCAAGGGCGTCAATTTCGTCAACCTGCGCGACGCTGGCGATCCGGTTGAGGCGGCGATTGCCTATGACGCCGCCGGCGCCGACGAGCTGTGTTTTCTCGACATCACCGCGAGCCACGAGAACCGCGGCATCATTCTCGACGTGGTGCGGCGCACGGCGGAGGCCTGCTTCATGCCGGTGACGGTCGGCGGCGGCGTGCGTAACGTCGAGGACATCCGCGCGTTGCTGGCCTCGGGCGCCGACAAGGTGTCGATCAACACCGCGGCGGTGAACCGGCGCGCTTTCGTCAAGGAAGCAGCGGAGAAATTCGGCGACCAGTGCATCGTGGTGGCGATCGACGCCAAGAAAGCGTCGCGCCCAAGCGAAAAAGACCGCTGGGAGATTTTCACCCACGGCGGACGCAATCCGACCGGGCTCGACGCCGTCGCCTATGCCAAGGAAGTGGTCGCGCTCGGCGCCGGCGAAATCCTGCTCACCTCGATGGACCGCGACGGCACCAAAAAAGGCTTCGACATTGCGCTCACGCGCGCGGTGGCGGACGCCGTGCCGGTGCCGGTGATCGCCTCCGGCGGCGTCGGGACGCTCGATCATCTGGTGGAAGGCATTCGCGACGGCCACGCCACGGCCGTGCTGGCCGCCTCGATCTTCCATTTCGGCGAATACAGCGTGCGGCAAGCCAAGAATTACATGGCAAAAGCCGGCCTGCCGATGCGGCTCGATCCGTAAGAACTCCCTCTCCCCGCCAGCGGGGAGAGGTGATAAGGGATCGCCCCATGACCCGATTCACATTGCACGATCTCGAAATGCGCGTGAAGGATCGCGCCAAAGCCAAGGCCGATGTGTCCTATACGCGCG
This sequence comes from Rhizobium sp. Q54, assembly GCA_945861895.1. GTDB lineage: Bacteria > Pseudomonadota > Alphaproteobacteria > Rhizobiales > Xanthobacteraceae > Pseudolabrys. Next base: position 12,753 of record CAMAWF010000079.1, on the reverse strand, counting down.
CCTTGCTGGACAAGGGCGTGGCGCATTGCGCCGGAAAACTCGCCGAGGAGGCGGGCGAAACCGCGCAAGCTGCCATGCATGAAGACCGCGGCCGGCTGATCGCGGAATCCGCCGATCTGCTCTACCATCTGCTGGTGGTGCTCGAAGCGCGCGGGGTTGCGCTCGCTGAAGTCGAGGAGGCTCTTGGCGAGCGGACCAAACAGACCGGGCTGGAGGAAAAAGCCTCGCGCTCGCGCCGCTGACACCGCAGCGGGCGAAGATTCTTCCAGGCAAGCACAATGGAACAGCGCACCGAACAAGCTCTGTCGCCCTACCGCAGCTTCACGCGGGCGCAGTGGGCGGCGTTGCGCGAAGACACGCCGATGACGCTCACGCAATCGGAAGTCGCGCGGCTGCGCTCGGTGCACGATCGCCTCGACATGCAGGAGGTCGAGGAAATCTATCTGCCGCTCTCGCGGCTGCTTTCGCTCTATGTGGCGGCGACGCAGCGGCTGTTCCGCGCGCAGGAGCGGTTCCTCGGCACCGGCGAGGCCAAAATGCCGTTCATCATCGGCGTCGCCGGCTCGGTCGCGGTCGGAAAATCCACTACCGCGCGCGTGCTGCAGGCGCTGCTGGCGCGCTGGACCCATGTGCCGAAGGTCGACCTCATCACCACCGACGGTTTTCTTTTTCCCAATGCAATTCTCGAACGCGAAAGCCTGATGGAGAAAAAGGGCTTTCCCGAGAGCTACGATCTGCCGGCGCTGTTGCGATTTCTCTCGGACGTCAAAGCCGGGCGGCGGCCGGCGCGCGCGCCGGTCTATTCGCATCTCGTCTACGACGTGATGCCGAACGAATGGATCGAAATCGACCGGCCTGACATCCTGATCGTCGAGGGGCTCAACGTGTTGCAGACCGGACGGCTGCCGAGGGACGGCAAGGCAATTCCGTTCGTCTCGGACTTTTTCGATTTTTCGGTTTATCTCGATGCCGACGAGGACGTGCTCAAATCCTGGTATGTCGACCGGTTTCTCAATTTGCGCGGCACTGCCTTCAGCGATCCGAAGTCCTACTTCCACCGCTATTCAAATTTGTCCGACCTGGAAGCGTCGAAAACCGCAACCTCGATCTGGGAGCGGATCAACCTCGTCAATCTGCACGACAATATTTTGCCGACGCGACAGCGCGCGGATTTGATTCTGAAAAAAGGCGAGAGCCATCTGGTCGGAGAAGTCGCACTGCGGCGGCTTTAATATCAAGCCGCGCGGGGCAGCAGGCTATTGCCGCCGAAATGCGCGGCGTAGCGAGACTTGATCGCCGCGACCGGCAGCACGATCAGCACGTCGGTGGTGCCGAACGAATGATCGACCACCGCGCCTTCGCCGATATAGGCGCCGAGCCGCAGATAACCTTTCACCAGCGGCGGCAGTTCGCGCAGCGCCGCTTTCGGATCGATTGCTTCGCGCGCAATCCGGTTCATTTCCACGTTGCGTTCAGGCAGCGCATGGGCGCGCCATAATTCCGGCGCGCGGGCATAGTGATACATGAACGAGAGTTGCAGCGCGAGCTTGTCGGGATCGGTGCCGTCGAGGCTGGCGCAGCCGATCATCACGTCGAGCCGGTTTTCGTGCACGTAATTCCAAATTCCTTGCCACAACAATTCGACTGTGCGCTTGTTGCGATAGGGCGCGAGCACGCAGGAGCGCCCGAGCTCAAGGAATTGCAGTCTGGAATGGCGCGCGATCAGGGAGCCGATGTCGAATTCGCTCGCGGTATAGAAGCCGCCGAATTGCTCCGCCATGGATTGGCGCAGCAGCCGATAAGTGCCGACCACCGCGGGCCGGCCTTCGTGCCCGTCGTGGTCGAGCACGAGCAGGTGGTCGCAGATGGCGTCGAAGGCGTCGACATCGCGCCGCGCGAACAGCCGGCCTGAGTCGGCTATGGCGGATCCTTCTTCGTAGAACACGCGATAACGTAATTTCTGCGCCTGGCGAACCTCGGCGGCGGTCTGCGCCAGCCGCACTTCAAGCGAGCCCAGCCGGCCCAGCGTTTGCGAAGGGCGATGTGTGCGTGCGGCCCATGATTGCAAGCCGCCATAAGCCTGCAACGCCGGCAACAATCCGTTGACGCCGGCGCCCGGCGCGGCCGGCCGGGGCCAGCCAAGCAGACGACGGGGCGAAATCGCGAGATCGTGGCTGTTCATTGCGCTTTCAGTCCTCTCCCGCGTGGGAAACATCAAGATGGCCGAAATATTCAAGGCCGACGAATCGATAGCCCAGCAACCGATGCCCGCGCTAGAGCATGGGCGGGGTACGGAATTATGACAATGTGGGGTTACAGACCCTAGGCGGCAAGCGCGGCGGAATTCAAGCCGGGGATCGAGGCCAGGGTTTCGGCCAGTTTTTCGCGGTCGAGCGGCTTGACCAGAAAAGCGTCCATTCCGGCGGCCAGACAGGTCTCGCGGTCCTCCGCGAAGGCATTGGCGGTCAGTGCGACAATTGGCGTGCGGTTGGCTGCGATGTCGGCCTCGGCGGCGCGGATGCGGCGCGCGGCTTCGAGGCCATCGACGCCCGGCATATGCACATCCATGAATACGACGTCATAGGGCGTGCCGGCCGTTTGCGCGGCGAGCCACGATTCGAACGCGGCCTGGCCATCGGCGGCAATGGCCGGACGGTGGCCGAGGCGCGTGAGCAGCGCGCGCGCCAGCAATGCGTTGATCTCGTTATCCTCGGCGACCAGGATCGAAAGCGACTTGTTCGCCGATGTCGCGGCTGACGGCGATGCAATCTCCGCGGCCGTCTCGGCGGCGGCGTGTTCGAATAAATCTTCCGGCCGCAGTCGCGCCGCCAGCGACACCGCGCGCACCGGCTTAACCAGATAACCGTTAAAGCCGATCTGCTTGAGCGAGGGCAGTTCGTGACGATCGGCCGGCGTGATCAGCACGATGCGCGGCACGGCTTGCGCATGGCTCACGGTCTTCAATGTCTCGGTCATGGCGCCGGCAAGGGCATAATCCACCAGCACGGCGTCCCAATGCCGTTCCGGCAGCACGGCGGCCGCGACCTTTTCGTCGGCCACCACGCAGGTTTTTGCTCCCCAGCGCGCGAGCCGCCGCGCCAGCAGGGAAGATTCGATCGCCGCCGAAGCGACGATCAGCACAGCCATGTTGTTGAGATCGGGCATGGCGAATCCGGACTGTTGCGCATCCAATGCACGCGGCAGCGGAACCGTGACTTCAAAGGTCGAGCCGATGCCTTGCACGCTTTCGACGCCGATGCGGCCGTCCATGCGCTCGACGATGCGTTTGGAGATCGCCAGCCCGAGGCCGGTGCCGCCGAATTTACGCGTGGTGCCGCCATCGGCCTGTTCGAATTCATGAAAGACGCGCGCCTGGTCCTCCGGCGTGAGGCCGATGCCGGTGTCGCGCACCAGAAAACTGACTTCGCCTGGCCAGATGCCCGGCTCGGCGACGACGGCGACACCGCCGCTTTCGGTGAACTTGACCGCATTGCTGGCAAGATTAAGCAGCACCTGGCGCAAACGCGTGGTGTCGCCCACCACGCGTTCCGGCAAACGCTCGTCGACGAAGGAGGCGATCTCGATGCCTTTTGCCTGCGCGCGCGGCGCCAGCAATTCGACCGCTTCCTCGACCAGCGCGGAAAGCGAAAATGGCCGTGCTTCGAGATCGAGCTTGCCGGCTTCGATCTTGGAGAAGTCGAGAATCTCCTCGATCAGCGACAACAAAGTCTCACCCGATTTCTTCGCCGCCTTGGCGTAGGTTTTCTGTTCTGGCGTCAACGACGTGTCGAGCAGCAGATCGGTCATGCCGAGCATGCCGTTGAGCGGGGTGCGAATCTCGTGGCTGACCATCGCAAGGAAGCGCGATTTGGCGCGGTTGGCCGCTTCCGCCTGGTCGCGGGCTTCACCCAGCGCGCGTTCGGCCTCGGCGCGGTCGGTGACGTCGCGGCCGACGCTTTGCACTTCGGTACCGGTCTCCGTGCGCACCGCGACCTCGCGCCAGGCGATCCAGCGTTCGCCGCCGCCGTTGACGATTTTCTGATCGTGGACGCGCGTGCCGTCGGGGAGCAGGGCCGGGTCGCCCTGTTCGAGCACGGTGAGCGCAGTCGCGGTGCCGAGCAGCGCGTCGCGGGCGATACCGGCGAGCGCGCAAAACGCATCGTTGGCGTATGTGATGTGACCGGCGCCATCGCGGCGCACGATGACGTCGCCTTGCGCTTCAAGGAAACTGCGCGCGCGTTCTTCGGCTTCGCGCAGCTCCCAATTGCGATCGGACAATTCCTCCATGCGTATTTCAAGTTTGCGCATGCGCGCGCGCAAGCGCCGCCGCCGATAAGTGAGCAGCGCAATCATGGCGCAAGCGGCGGCGAACAATGCGCCGGCGCCGATCGCATAGGTGTGCGGATCATAATTGCTGCTTTGGACGCGAATGCCGGACATGAAGCCGAGCACCACCGAGACGACGGTCAATGTGCCGATCACGGCGCGGCCGAACAGCGCGGAACGGCCGAAGGCGGCGTCTACGCGCGCGATTATGCCGGGCCAAAACCGCATGCGCTTACACCGATGCCTTTGCCGCCGGCCGGAAACCGGCCGCGCCGCTATTTGGCGCGGTGAATATTGCGATTTTGTTCAAACTCGCGCGCGCGTTCGGGCGGCGGCGCGAACGTGGTGAAGGAAAGGTTAATGGCGGCGCAGACCGGTTCAGCGGCGCTCGGCGAGGGTGCGGTTTTGGCCCGCATGCCACATCACCGCGAACAGCGCGGCGGCGTCGCGCGGGGAGAAATCCGCCGATTGCACATAAATTTTGAAGTCGGCTTGGGTTTTGAAGTCGGCGTGGATTTTATGGTCGGCGTGCCGGTTGGACAAGTTCACGGTCACGTCGGCGGAATGCATCGTGCTGTCGACGCGGATGGTCTTCACCGCGGCACCCTTGCAGCTCTTGGCGTTGGTACCGGCGCCGGCGAAATCGTCGACCAGCACGAAATCTGCGGCGTCCGGATTGTCCACCAGCTGCATGCGCAGGTCGGGGTGCGGCGTCACGTTGTCGATTTTGACTTTGATGTCCGCCGCCGCGTTCGACGAGAGCTGATAGCTCTTGGCGCCTACGGTGAAGCAGGGTTTCCGGTTCGCGGCCAAGAAATTGTGCCCCGCCGCCGGAACGGCAACCAGCAAAATCATCAACGATCCAATGTGCACGCGCTTCATGGCGCGCAGGCTAGGCGGCACACATTACCGGTTGATTAAAATTGTAACGATCGCGCGTTCGCTCACGCCGCGCGTCGGACTTCGTCGGCCAGCGCGCGATAGGACAGCGCCTCGGCGAGATGCACGCGGCCGACTTTCTCGGCGCCGTCGAGATCGGCGAGAGTGCGCGCTACCCGCAAGACCCGGTGATAGCCGCGGGCGGAAAGCCGCATGGCGTCGGCGGCTTCGCGCAGCAGCGCCAGGCCGGCGCCGTCGGCGCGCGCGATTTCCTCCAGCACCGGGCCTTGCGCCTGCGCGTTTGTGCGCACGCCGGACAGTCCGAGCGCCGCGTAGCGGGCGGCCTGAAGGTCGCGGGCGCGCGCCACGCGGGCGGCGATCTCGCGGCTGCCTTCGGTGGGCGGCGGCAGGATCAAATCGGCGGCGGTCACCGCCGGCACCTCGATGTGCAGATCGATGCGGTCGAGCAGCGGACCGGAAAGCCGTCCCTGATAGTCCGCCGCGCAGCGCGCGTTCGCTCCGCGCTTGCAGGCGAATCCGGGATCGCTGGCGCGCCCGCAGCGGCAGGGATTCATCGCGGCCACCAGCATGAAGCGCGCGGGATAAGTGATGCGGTGGTTGACGCGCGCGATCGCGACCTCGCCGGTTTCCAGCGGCTGGCGCAGCGAGTCGAGCGCTTGCGGAGAGAATTCCGCCATCTCGTCGAGGAACAGCACGCCATTATGCGCGAGCGACACCTCTCCCGGCCGCGCCCGCGTGCCGCCGCCAACCAGCGCCGGCATCGAGGCGGAATGATGCGGCGAGCGGAACGGGCGGCGGTTGGTCAGCGCGCCGCCTTCGATCTCGCCGGCGACGGAAGCGATCATCGACACTTCCAGCAATTCCGCCGGCGCCAGCGGCGGCAATATCGACGGCAGGCGCGCGGCCAGCATGGATTTTCCCGCGCCGGGCGGACCGACCATCAGCAAGTTGTGTCCGCCGGCGGCGGCGATTTCGAGCGCGCGCTTGGCGCTCTCCTGGCCCTTGATGTCGGCGAGGTCGAGCGCGTCGGCTTCGATCTCGCGGACTTTCGGTTGCGGCCGCGCCAGCACCTGGGTGCCTTTGAAATGATTGGCAAGCTGGATCAGCGAGCGGGCGGCGACGATTTCGATTTCCGGACTGGCCCAGGCGGCTTCCGCGCCGCAGTCGGCTGGGCAGATCAGCCCCTCGCCGCGCGCATTGGCGCCGATCGCGGCCGGCAGCACGCCGGCGACCGCGGCGATCGAGCCGTCGAGGCCGAGTTCGCCGAGCACGGTGAAACCGCTCAGGGCATCGTGCGGAATGGCGCCGATGGCGCCCATCAGGCCGAGCGCGATGGGCAGATCGTAGTGGCTGCCTTCCTTGGGCAGATCGGCGGGCGCGAGATTGACGGTGATGCGGCGCGCCGGCAGCGCCAGCCCGGAGGCAATGAGTGCGGCGCGCACGCGCTCTTTGGCCTCGCTCACCGCCTTGTCGGGCAGGCCGACGATGTTGAAGGCCGGCAGCCCGGGCGCGACCTGCACCTGCACATCGACGGCGCGGGCCTCGATGCCCTCGAACGCCACGGTAGCCACCCGCTGGACCATGTCCGCCTCTTCATCTCGCCCAAAACAGTAGCCGACTATGGTTATCCCGACAAGAACATTTGCAGAACAAAACGACTCACCTACAATCGCAGCAATGACAGGAGAGCCCAAATGATCGACATCCGGATGCTGGAAAGGGAATTACGGCAGGCACGGCAGGCCCGTATCGAGGCCCAGGCCGCAGGCTGCGATATCGAGGAGATGCGGGAGCAGATGCGGCGGCCATTCGCCGTCTGGCCCCGGCTGGCGGGCCTTGCGAGCGGACCCCCGCAGGGACATGGTGGGCCTGCGTCGCAAGCAGCCTGACGGCCTTTTTCCCCTGGCGGGCCGCGCCCATAATCGGTCTTGATGATCGGTGCTGCCGGGAGGGCCGACCGTGGCTGAAAACGCGCTGTTGAAAAAGCTGGGGATCGTGCACCCGATCATCCAGGCCCCCATGGGCGGCGGCTTCACGCCGCCGGAACTGGTCGCCGCGGCGTCGAATGCCGGCGCGCTCGGTTCGCTTGGCGCGCCCTATTTGGCGCCCGCGCAGATTGCCGAAGCCGTTGCGCAGATTCGCCAGCTCACCGGCAAGCCGTTCAACGTCAATCTGTTCTCCGGCGGCTACGCGACGAAAAGCGCCATCGATCCGGCGCCGATGCTGGCGCTGCTGGGTGAAATTCACGCGGGTTACGGTTTGCCGCCGCCGCAATTGCCGCCGCTGCCGGTGAGCCCGTTCCCGGCGCAGCTCGATGCGGTGCTGGAGGCGCGCCCAGCGGTGTTCAGCTTCACGTTTGGAATTCCCCAAGCAGACGCCATCGCGCGGCTTAAGGCGCGAGGAATTTTAATCTTTGGCACCGCGACCACCGTCGAGGAAGGACGCTTGCTGCAAGCGGCCGGTGCGGATGCGGTCGTCGCGCAGGGCGCGGAAGCCGGCGCGCATCGCGGCACGTTCACCGTGCCGTTCGAGCAAGCCATGCTGCCGACGCTCGAGCTCGTGCGCGGCATCGTGGCGGCGGTGAAAATCCCGGTGATCGCCTCGGGCGGATTGATGGACGGGCGCGACATCGCCGCGGCGTTGCGTGCGGGCGCCATCGCGGCGCAACTCGGCACGGCGTTTCTGCCGTGCCCGGAAGCCGGCACGCCGGCGGCGCATAAACAGGCGTTGCTCGCCGCGCGCAGGGATACCACCGTCATCACCCGCGCGTTTTCGGGGCGTCACGCGCGCGGGCTGGCGAACGAATTCATCGCGCGCTTTGCCGGCAAAGAGAACATCATCCTGCCGTTCCGGCAGCAGAACGATCTCACGCGCCCGATGCGCACCGAAGCCGCCAAACGGGGAGACGCCGGAAATCTTTCGTTATGGGCGGGGACCGGTGTGGTGCGCTCGCGCGCGATGCCGGCGGCGGAACTGGTGCGAGTGCTGGTCGAGGAAATGCAGGCGGCGATGCGCGCCGCATCGTGATCGTTCAGGCTTTCCGCTTGGCCTCGATTTTGTCCCAGATCATCGCCGCCACATCGGGCCCGCCGAGATTCTTGATGGCGCGAATCCCCGTGGGAGACGTGACATTGATCTCGGTGAGCCAGCCGTCGATCACGTCGATGCCGACGAACAACAGTCCGCGCTCGCGCAGAGCGGGACCGAGACGGGCGCAAATCTCGCGCTCGCGTGGCGTCAGGTCGGTCGCTTTCGGCGAGCCGCCGCGCACCATGTTGGAGCGCAGGTCGTCGGCGGCCGGCACGCGGTTGACCGCGCCGGCGAATTCGCCGTCCACCAGGATGATGCGCTTGTCGCCTTTGCGCACGGCGGGGAGGAATTTCTGCACCACCCATTGCTCGCGGAAGGTCGCCGCGAACAGATCGTAGAGCGAGCCGAAATTAAGATCATTGGCTTCCAGCCGGAACACCGCTTCGCCACCCTTGCCGTAGAGCGGCTTCATCACGATGTCGCCATGCATGGCGCGAAAAGCCTTGATCTCGGCGAGGTCGCGGGTGAGCAGCGTCGGCGGCATCAGGTCGGGAAATTCAGTGACGAAAATTTTCTCCGGCGCATTGCGCACCTGGGCGGGATCGTTGATCACCAGCGTCTTGGGATGCACGCGCTCCAGCAGATGCGTGGTCGTGACGTAAGCGAGATCGAACGGCGGGTCCTGGCGCAACAGGATGACATCGAATGCGGTGAGCTCAGTGCGTTTGGCTTCGCCGAGGGTGAAGTGATCGCCGGCGGCATCCTTCACCTTGAGCGGCTGCACGCTGGCGAACACCCGGCCGTCGAGCTGCGCCAGCCGGTCCGGGGTGTAATAGGACAGCTTGTGCCCGCGCCTTTGCGCCTCCAGCAGGACGGCGAAGGTCGAATCGCCGGCGATCTTGATCCGTTCGATCGGATCCATCTGCACGGCAACGTTCAGGGTCATGGCGAGCCTGCGGATAGCGGAAAATATGGAAAACAAATCGTTAACATATTACCGCCATTATGGCCGGCGCGGCCCGTGTTTTCAGGGTGAGGGACTTATTGTGACGCTGCCGAAGCTCTCGATAGCGGCCAAGCTGTACGCGATCTTCATGCTGATGGCCACCATGACCGTGGTGCTGGGAGCGCTTGCCTGGTTCACGGCGCGTTACCACGCCAGCCTGACCGACGAATTTGAATCCGCTTATACCGGCGGGCAGAACGTCGAGCGCGTCAACGGACTGATCTTCGCCGTGGAGGCTGGAATTCGCGGCGTCTACATGTCGTCCAACACCGATACCGCGCGCAAATACGCCGACGAGCTGATGACCGTGACCGATCAACTCGACGCGGTGATCGCGGACTGGCAGACCAGCGTGCGCTCAAGCGACGCCGCGCAGTACAGCAAATTCGCCGTGCGTCTTTCGGAGTTCGAGCGGTTTCCGCGCGAGATCGCGCGTCTGGCCATCGATGGCGGCCCGCAAGCCGCGCGCGCCTTCGGCGATAACGAGACCGCCGGCGCAGCACGCGATGCGCTCAGCAAGGATTTGCACGATCTCAGCGAGCATTACTCCAATCGCGCGAAACGCATCTATTCGCTGATCGACAGCGGCATCGACACCACCGCGATGTGGTTCAGCGTTCTTGGCACAATGGCGGTGTTGCTGGCGGGCTTCGGCGCGTTGCTGATTTGGCGTTCGGTCGCACGACCGCTGGCGCGGATCACGCGCGTCACCGAAGCCGTCGCCCAAGGCTCGCTCGATGCAAGCGTGCCTTATCGCCAACGCCAGGACGAGGTCGGTGCGCTGGCGCGTTCGATCGGCGTGTTTCAACAAGCGATGCGCCACAATGCCGAACTTAACCGGACGGTCGTTGACGACGCCGAGGCGCGTGCGCGCCGTCAGGAGCAGATGTCGGCGGAGATCGCCCGTTTTTCCGCCGAGGTCGAAGCGACGCTCGCCGAGCTTGGGCGCATTTCAGATCAGATGCTGGGAGCCTCGACGCAGCTCTCGACCGCGGCCGATCATGCCGCCACGAAAACCGCGAGCGCGGCGGCCGCCTCGACCGAGGCATCGTCGAACGTGCGCGACATTGCGTCCGCCGCAGACGAACTTGCGGCGTCCGTCAACGAGATCGATCGCCAGGTCGCGCAATCGAACGCCATCGCAACCAAGGCGGTGGGCGATGCCGAGCGCACCAATCTGGCGGTCAAGGAGCTCGACGATGCCGCCAAGCGAATCGGCGATGTCATCCGCCTGATCAACGATATCGCGGAGCAGACCAATCTGCTTGCGCTCAACGCCACCATCGAGGCCGCGCGCGCGGGCGATGCCGGGCGCGGTTTTGCCGTGGTCGCCGGCGAAGTGAAGGCGCTTGCGGGCCAGACCGGCCGGGCGACCGAGGAAATCGGCGCGCAGATCGCCGGCATGCAACGGGCGACGCTGCGCTCGATCGAAGCGATCGGCGCGATCGAGCGCACCATCCGCGAGATCGGGGATATTTCGGGCGCCATTGCCGCGGCGGTGACGGAGCAGGGCGCAGCGACGCAGGAAATCGCCCGCGGCGTCGAAATTGCCGCCAGGCGCACGGTGGATACAGCCGACGAGGTGGGCCTGGTTGGGCAGGCCACCGCCGATACTCATGCCAGCGCGACGGCGGTAAAATCCGTCGCCGACGATCTCGGCAATGTCGCCGGCCGCATCCGCAGCCAGGTCGATCAATTCTTCGAGCGGTTGAGCGCCTAGTTGCGACGGGTCATTCCGGGGCGCGCTGAAAGCGCGAACCTGGAATCCAGACCCATCCACCGAATATGCATCTGGATTCCGGGCCCGGCGCTGAAGCGCCGTCCCGGAATGACGCGTTAAGTTTCGAACGCGGCCGCAATGTGCCGGGGAAAACGCCAGGGCGCCACCAACATCGCATCGAAACGAATGTCGCGAATTTTCGCGTCGGGATGATCGGCAAGCCACACTTCGGCCGCCGCCGCGATCCGGCGCTGCTGCCGCAGCGTTATCGACTCTGCCGCTTCCTCAAGCGAAACGCGCGCCTTCACCTCGACGAACACCAGCAACGGCCCGCGCCGCGCGACGATGTCGATCTCACCGAGCGGGCACTTCCAGCGCCGCGTGACGATGCGGAATCCCTTGGCCATGAGAAACGCGGCGGCGCGGTTTTCCGCCGAGATGCCGGTGCGGAATGCCACCACGCGCTCGGGCCGCGGCGCGGGGAGCGGGGGTTTACGACGCCGCGGCATCGTCGCTGTCCTTGTCCCTGTCCTTGGCGAGCGCCAGTGCGCGCCGATAGATGTCGCGGCGCGGCAGGCCTGTGGCGGCGGCGATTTCGCCGACCGCGTCTTTCACGGAAACCCGATCGAGCGCGCGGCGCAACAGCTCGTCGACATCGTCCGCACGCTCCGCCTCGGCCTGCAGCGGCGCAACAACAATGACGAACTCGCCGCGCGTTTCCGCGCCGGCGGCGTAGTCGCGCGCCAATGCCGCAAGATCGCCGCGCCGGACTTGCTCGTGCAATTTGGTGAGTTCGCGGCAGACCGAGGCTTCGCGGGCGCCGATCGAAGCGGCAAGATCGGCGAGCGTGGCGGCAATACGCGGGCCGCTTTCGAACAGCACCAGCGTTGCGGGGATGCGCGAAAGCTCCGCGATGCGCTTTTGCCGCGCAACCTGTTTCGGCGGCAGAAATCCCTCGAAGAAAAAATGGTCGGTCGGCAGCGCCGCGACGTTGAGCGCCGCCAGCACGGCGGAGGCGCCGGGCAGCGCCGTAACGGAATGGCCCGCCGCACAAGCCGCGCGCACCAGCTTGTAGCCGGGATCGGAGACCAGCGGCGTGCCGGCGTCCGATATCAAGGCGACAGCCTCGCCCGCAGCCAGGCGCGCGAGAATTTTCGGGCGCGCGGCGGCGGCGTTGTGCTCGTGGTAGGGCGTGAGCGGCGTCGCGATGGCGTAATGCTCGAGCAGCTTGCGGCTGACGCGGGTGTCTTCGCAGGCGATGACGTCGGCGGCGGCGAGGACTTCCAAGGCGCGCAGCGTGACGTCGCGCAGGTTTCCAATCGGGGTGGCGACCAGATGCAGCCCCGGCGCGGCTGCCGGGGCATCGATCTCGCGGCCTGCCACCGCATAGCGCGGGAGGGAGCGTTTATCCGGTGCGGCCGGCGCCGGACCCTGCTTTTTCGCTGCCATGCGCGCCACTCTAGACGCCGTCCACTGGCGCGTCATCGGCCGCATTAATTCCTTAAGCATTTCATTTGCTTAACTTTTCGGCGACAATATCGCCGAATAAAGCTATCCACAGGGGTGGCGGCAGGCTGTCGCAGGCGAGGGGAGCGGCAATGTCCGGGGTGTCCCGAAGGGACTTGAACGCACCGGCGCGCGTCAAGCGCGCTGCGATCGCGGCCCTGTTTGCAGGCGCCGCGCTTGCCGCCTGCTCCAGCAGCTTCGACCAATTGGGCGGCGGCACGCCGACCCCGCAGTCGACCGCGGCCCCTCCCGGCGTCACGGCCGG